>JAUMFK010000036.1:0-9304 GCA_032119875.1 Rickettsiales bacterium | reverse complement strand
TAACAAGATTTTTTTGAGAATGTTTATTTTGTTGCAAACCAAAAACATTTTGCATAACAGATTTATTAATGTTAGAAGAAAATATTGAATCACAAATTAGCATTTTACTTTATTTGCCATTTTTTTTATAAAAATAAAATTAGAACAAATTTAAAATGTAACATTGTCTTTAATAATTTTAACAACAAAAACTAAAATCTGCAACAATTAAAATTGGCACAATTACATTCTAAATTATATTTTAAGTTGAAATGGCATTAGTGATGTTTTGTATAAAATCGTTAATGGTTGTGTTTTTTTGTTCTGTGCTACCTAAACTGCGAATAGTGATAGTTTTTGTTTCTTGTTCTTTGGCTCCAATAATAATAATAAAAGGAACTTTTTGTAAAGAATGTTCGCGAATTTTATAAGTAATTTTTTCGGAAGAAAAATCGGTTTCAACTCTAATATTTGCTTGTTTTAAATGCTCTGCTATACCAAAAGCATAATCATCGTAAATATTAGAAATGGTAGTAACCACAACTTGCACTGGAGATAGCCATAGAGGTAATTTGCCAGCATAATTTTCGATTAAAATACCAATAAATCGCTCTAAACTACCTAAAATAGCTCTGTGTAACATCACAGGTCTTTTTTTGCTCCCGCAAGAAGCGATATAAGAAACATCGAGTCTTTCTGGTAAAACAAAATCAACCTGCAAAGTGCCACATTGCCATTGTCTTTTTAAAGCATCAACCAAAGTAAATTCTAGTTTAGGACCATAAAAAGCACCTTCGCCATGATTAAGTTCGTATTTTAGACCTGTGGCTTCTATGGCATTTTTTAAAGCACTTTCGGCTTTGTCCCAAACTAAATCGGAGCCAGCTCGAACTTCTGGTCGAGTAGAAAATTTTACTAAAATTTCGTGAAAACCAAAAGCAGCATAAACTTCTTGCAATAAATTACAAAAAGCAATTGTTTCATTGTTGATTTGGTGTTCTTCGCAAAAAATATGAGCATCATCTTGAGTAAAAGAGCGAACCCTCATAATTCCGTGCAGTGAGCCAGAAGGTTCGTTGCGATGACAACAGCCAAACTCTGCCATGCGTAAAGGTAGTTGTCGATAAGATTTTAGTTCTTGATTAAAAATTTGCACATGACCAGGGCAGTTCATGGGCTTAACAGCGAGTAGGCGATTTTCACTTTCGGCAATGAACATATTTTCTTTGAATTTGCTCCAATGACCAGATTTTTCCCAAAGATTTTTATCGATTAACTGCGGAGTTTTTACTTCAATATAGCCATGTTGTTGAGTTTTTTTTCGGATGTAATTTTCGATTTCACGATAGATGATATAACCTTTATGATGCCAAAAAACCGAACCTGTAGCCTCTTCTTGCATATGAAACCAGCCTAATTGCTTGCCGATTTTACGATGATCTCTTTTTTCTGCCTCTTCAAGTAAATGTAAGTAATCGGTGAGTTCGTTAGCGCTAGACCAAGCAGTGCCGTAGATTCTTTGGAGTGTTGCTTTGGTAGAATCGCCACGCCAATAAGCTCCAGCAAGTTTGGTGAGTTTAAAATGTTTTAAATAACCTAAAGAAGGGGCATGCGGGCCTTTGCATAAATCGGTAAAATTGCCATGGCTATATAAAGTAATGGTTTCTGTTTCTGGAATAGATTCGATAATTTCTACTTTGTAATGTTCGTTTATATTAGTAAAAAACTCTTTTGCTTGCTTGGGAGAAACAATTTTGCATAGAGTTGGCTCTTTTTTTTTAGCAATTTCATGCATTTTATTTTCGATTAGAGCTAAATCTTGCAGATGAAAAGGTTCGGTTTTGGCAAAATCATAGTAAAAACCATCTTCAATTACAGGGCCAATAGTAACTGCAACCTCTGGAAATAATTCTTTCACTGCACAAGCAAGTAAATGAGCGGTATCGTGCCTGATAATTTCAAGAGCGATTTTACCAGATTTGATGGTAATAATTTCAATTTTAGCATCTTGTGTAATTGGCAAAGATAAATCAGATAAAACATTGTCAATTTTAATTGCTAAACTATCTTTTGCTAAAGAAGGAGATATTGATTTGGCAACCTCTATTCCTGTGATATGTTTAGGAAAATAACGAATATTACCATCTGGTAAAGTGAGTGATATTTGATGTATAGACATAAGTATTTTATTAAATATCAAAAAAAGAAAGAGGTTTTACAGGAAATGGATTTCTTTCTGGTTTAATTTCGATGATATTTTTCTTTTTTCTCCTTCTTCTTCTGTCGCGTTTTACTTTGCGGATTTTTGCAGAATCAAGAATGAGACGCGATTTTATATAACTATCTACAACAATATTAAATTCTTCGAGTTGATCTTTAAAAAAGTGATCAGCTTCTAAAACAACCTGATAAGAAACATCTGCCATATTTCGAGCAGAGAGTTTTTCAGATAAACGTAAGCTATCTTGCTCTTTTGAAATTTCATCTTTTTCACCTTGCACAATCAAGCCAGAAGCAGAGCAGGGAACGATAAAATTAAAATCATATTTACTTGCTGGAGGAGCAACTAAAATATAATTTTCAATATCTGGCCTTCTCATTACGGTTTGTAAAGCTATCCAGGATCCAAAAGAAAAACCTGCTAACCAAAATTCGGTTGCATCTAGGTTTTGATCGTGTAGCCAGTTTATTGTGGCCGTAACATCAAGTAGCTCACCTATGCCGTTATCAAAATCGCCTTCTGATCTGCCAACTCCACGAAAATTAATTCTTAACACCGAAAAACCATTGTTAGCAAAGTTTTTAAACAGATTATAAGTTACTTTGTTGTTCATGGTTCCGCCGTATAACGGATGCGGATGCAAAACAAGAGCAACAGGAGCCTTAGGATTAGGGTTTTTATGATATTTTCCCTCAATTCTACCAGCAGGACCTTTAATAATTATTTCTGACATCAAAAAATTTATTCGTCAATATTTGGAATATTTTTCCATTGCATTGGCACACCTAAATTATCAAGAACTAATTGAGTTGAGTTAGTGTATTTTGCCGACATATAATTGCCATGACCTATATGATTACCTTTGTAATAAATTGGCTCAATTTCTTTATTTAGAAACTTTCTTTTTTTAATAACTTTACGATTTTTAGGATTATTTTTAGTGCCCATATTTTTATTATAAATAATTAAAACATACCAAATTTAACTGGCAAAAATTGCATATTAAGTTTATTTTAAATGCAAAAATATATAAAAGGAACTGTTGCAAATTAAAACAAATTTGCGATGCAACAATGCCTGTAAAGTAGTATTTTAAAAAAAACATCTAAATTGTCAATTGTTTTTTAAAAAATAACTTATTACAATTCATTTTTTTATTTAAAAATTTCTTTTTATGATGCAATATTTACAACAAGTTAATTTATTTCAAAAAAATGTTTTAGTAAGGGTTGATCTTAATGTGCCTATGGTTAATCAAAAAATTACCGATGATACTAGAATTAAAGCTATTTTACCTACCATAAAACATCTAATTAAAAATCAGGCAAAAGTTATTTTGATTTCGCATTTTGGTAGACCAGAAGGTGTTTTTAATAATGAAATGTCTTTAAAACCAATAGCACAGTATTTGTCTGAATTGCTAGATGTTAAAGTTAATTTTGCCGCAGATTGCATAGGGGAAATAGCAAAAAAAGCTGTTGACGAAACTGTTTTTGGTTCGGTGGTGGTTTTAGAAAATCTCAGATTTTATAAACAAGAAACAAAAGGCGATATTGATTTTGCTAAAAAATTAGCTAATCTTGCCGATTTTTATGTCAATGATACTTTTTCTTCTTCACATCGAGATCATTCTTCTATCACAAAAATCACTAATTTTTTACCATCTTGCGCAGGTTTGCTTCTGCAATATGAGTTGGAAAATCTAAATAATTTATTGCAAAAGCCACAACAACCAATGTTAGCAATAGTTGGTGGGGCAAAAGTTTCAACTAAAATTGATTTACTCATTGCATTAAGTAAAAAAGCAGCGGCAATTGTTGTTGGTGGCGGTATGGCTAATACTTTTTTATTTGCTTTGGGCCATCAGGTTGGAAAATCTCTGTGCGAAAAAGATTTTACCGAAAATGCTTTAAATATTATACAAGAAGCTAAAAAAAATAATTGCCAAATTATTTTGCCTAGCGATGTGGTGGTGGCAAAAGAATGTAAAGCAAATACTAGTTTTCAAAATATTGATCTTGCTAATATTTCTGCCGATGATTTAATTTTAGATATTGGTTCACAAACTGCTCAAAATATTGCTAAACAACTACATTTATATAAAACAGTTGTTTGGAATGGTCCGTTAGGAGTTTTTGAATTAAATCCTTTTCATCTTGGCACAACTGCTTTAGCTTTAGAAATTGCCAAACAAACACAAGAAAATGGCTTATTATCGGTAGCTGGAGGTGGCGATATTGTTTCTGCTCTTAATACTTGTGGTTTGGCTGAAAAATTTACCTATATTTCTACCGCTGGAGGTGCTTTTTTAGAGTGGTTAGAAGGTAAAGATTTATTGGGTATTTCTGCTCTAAAAAAAAGTTTTTAACAAAGAAATAAAATTAATACTTTAAAATTAAAATTTAATTTGTTAAATTAATCAAATTTTTGATATTATTTATAATAAACAACCATTTAATTATATGTTTAAATTAACACGTAGAGTTGTAATCACTGGAATTGGGGCAATTACTCCTCTTGGCAATAATGCTTCTAGTACTTGGCAAAACATTATTGCAGGTAAATGTGGTATTGATAAAATAACTATCTTTGATGCTTCAGAATCTTCTTGTCAAATTGCTGGCGAAGTAAAATATGGTTCCGAATCTCATTTATTTAACCCAGATTCTTACATTGAACCAAAAGAACAAAAAAAAATGGATCGCTTTATTCATTTTGCTATTGCTGCTGCTAAACAAGCGGTTGTTGATTCTGGTTATGTTGCAAAAACCGAAGAGCAAAAATATCGCACTGGTGTGATCGTTGGCTCTGGTATTGGTGGTTTGCCAGCTATCGAAAAAACAGTATTGCAAATGAATGCAAAAGGTATTCGAAAAATCAGTCCATTTTTTGTGCCACAAAGCCTGATAAATCTAGCTTCTGGGCAAATTTCTATCGAACATGGTTTTATGGGTCCAAATCATTCAGTTGTAACAGCTTGTGCTTCTGGCTCTCATGCCATTGGCGATGCCATGCGCATGATTCAATATGCTGATGTTGATGTTATGGTTGCTGGCGGTGCCGAATCTACTATTTGCCCTTCTGGAATTGGTGGATTTGCGGCTTTAAGAGCTCTTTCTACTTCTTTTAACGACAATCCTTCTGTTGCTTCTCGCCCTTGGGATGAAAAACGGGATGGCTTTGTTATGGGTGAGGGTGCCGGAATTTTAATTCTAGAAGAATTAGAGCATGCTAAAAAAAGAGGGGCTAAAATTTATGCCGAGCTAATTGGTTATGGTTTATCTAGCGATGCTTATCATATTACCGCTCCAGAAGAAAGTGGCAGAGGCACAACATATGCTATGAATTTGGCTTTAAAACATGCTAATCTTTTGCCACAACAAATAGATTATATAAATGCTCATGGCACTTCAACTCCTTTGGGCGATATTATTGAGTTAAATGCGGTAAAAAAAGTATTCCAAGAGCATGCATATAATTTATGTATGTCTTCAACCAAATCGGCAACAGGTCATTTATTAGGGGCTGCTGGTGCAATTGAAGCTATATTTTCAATACAGGCAATAAATAACAAAATAGCTCCACCAACTCTTAACCTAGAAAATCCATCACAAGGTTGCGATTTAAATTTGGTAGCAAATAAGGCTCAAGAAAAAAATATTAATTTTGCTATGTCAAATTCTTTTGGCTTTGGCGGAACTAATGCTTGCTTAATTTTTGCCAAATATTAATACTCATGAAAAAAAATCTTGCCTTGATTATTCCAGCTACTTTAGCAATTTCAATTACTATTTATTTAGTAATAATTTTAACTTTGGTAATCTATTTTAATGCTCCAAATTTTTATCATAAACAAGACAAAAAATTCATTATCGAAAGCGGTCTCACTTTACGCCAAGTTGTTAATAAACTCTATGAAGAACAAATAATTGAGCATCCTAGAGCTTTTTTGATTATTGGGCAAATGATAAAAGGTATCGATTCTAAAGTGAGATATGGTGAATATTTTTTAGAAAAAAATCTTTCTTATTATAAAATTTTACACAAAATGATTAGAGGAAATATTTCTTTTCGTAAAATTACTATTGCCGAAGGTTTGTCTAGTCATTCGGCAATGCAAATTATTGCTAATGCTCCGGGTTTGATTGGCAATACTCCTGAAAAAATTTTAGAAGGTTCAATTTTGCCAGAAACTTATTTTTATTCTTATAACGACACTAGGGTTGGTATTATACAAAGAATGCAATCTTCTATGCAAAAATCTATTAATGAATTATGGAAAAATAGAGATCAATCAATTCCTATTGCCACTAAAGAGCAAGCGATAGTTTTGGCATCTATAATTGAAAAAGAAACTGGCTTAAAATCTGAAGTAGGAAATATAGCATCTGTTTTTATTAATAGGCTTAAAAAAGGCATGAAGTTACAATCTGATCCCACCATTATTTACTCTTTTGCATTTGGCAATAAATCATTAGAAAGATCAATTAAAGTTTCTGATATTCAAAATAATTCTATTTTTAATACTTATAATATCTATGGTTTGCCTCCAACTCCTATTTGTAATCCAAGTTTAGTTTCTATTAAAGCGGTTTTAAATCCGCCAACTACTGATTATTTATTTTTTGTGGCTAATCCAAAAGGTAGCGGTCATTTATTTGCTAAAACTCTCGAAGAACATAATCAAAATGTAGCAAAATATCGTTATGCTCTAAAAGAACAAAAAGCTAAATTAACACAAGATGCAACTCAATCAAAAAATACAGTAAATCTAGAAATTCAAGAACAACAATAGCAAATCAAATTTATACTAAATCTCATTTATAATTCCAAATTTGTTTTAATTTTTTAATATTATAATTTCTTATCTTGACTTTATTTTTTTTTCAGCTAAAATATTTTCTCATTTTTTAAAACAACAATTTTAACATCTTTATTTTATGTCAATTATCATCGATACCAACGAAAGAAATGAAAAAGGCACATCTGTGGCTAAAAAATTAAAAAAACAAGGCTTAATACCAGTTGTTATTTATAATAAAGGTGGCAATATTAATTTAAGTATTGATGCCCGTCAATTTTTATTTGAATATAACAAAGGCAATTCTACAACTACTGTTTTAAATTTAAAAATAAACGATAATAAACACTATCGTGTAATCCCCTATAAAATAGAACTCGACCCTGTTTCTGATTCCCCTATACACATCGATTTTATGCTTTGTAACGATAATCAACCAATTGTGGCTCAAGCGAAAATAAACTTTATCAATACAGATAAATCTCCGGGTTTAAAAAGAGGTGGCTTTTTGCATGTTGTAGCTAGAAAAGTAACATTAATTTGCGAAACAGAAAATAAAATCCCAACAAATATTGAAGCCGATGTCGGTTCTTTACATGTCGGTGCTAAATTTCGTTCTTCTCAACTAAATATTCCTAATGGTTGCAAGTTGTTGAAAAAAAGCAATTTTCTTATTGCTAGCATTATTGGTAGAGGAAAATCTGAAGAAGAAAAATCCACAACTCCTGCCGATACTTCTGCCAAACCAGAAGATAAAAAATCTGAAGCTAAAAAATAATTAAACATTTTAATATGAATCACGAATATACTTTATCAATTATCAAGCCAGATGCTACTCAAAGAAATATTACTGGTAAAATAAACACTAAATTTGAAGAAGCAGGCTTAAAAATTGTTGCACAAAAAATGCTCTTTTTATCAAAAAAAACTGCAGAAAATTTTTATGCTATTCATAAAGATCGCCCTTTCTTCAATGATTTAGTCTCCTTCATGATTTCTGGTCCAGTAGTGGTTCAGGTTTTAAAAGGCGAAAATGCAGTTGCTAAAAATCGTGAAATTATGGGGGCAACTAATCCTGCTAATGCTAATGTAGGCACTATTCGAAAAGAATTTGCACTTTCTATTGAAGCAAATTCTGTGCATGGTTCTGATAGTTTAGAAAATGCTAAAAACGAAATAAACTTCTTTTTTGCCTCTTGCGAAATTGTTGCTTAATAATACTTAATAATGAGTATAATTACATTTCAACAACTTATTTCTACTCTACAAAACTTTTGGGCAAGTAAGGGCTGTTGTATTTTACAGCCCATCGATCTTCAAGTAGGGGCTGGCACTTTGCACCCTGCTACTGTTTTAAAAGCTTTAGGTGAAAAACCTTGGCAAGTTGCTTATGTTCAGCCTTGTCGTAGGCCAACTGATGCTAGATATGCTAAAAATCCTAATCGTTTAAGTAGTTATTTTCAATTTCAGGTTTTTATTAAACCAGCTCCAGAAAATTTACAAAAATTATATTTACAAAGCCTTGATGCTATTGGTTTAAAAACTAATGAAAACGATATTCGCTTTGTTGAAGATGATTGGGAAAACCCTTCGGTTGGAGCATCTGGTTTAGGTTGGGAAGTTTGGTTTAACGGCATGGAAATAACTCAATTCACTTATATGAAGCAAGTTGGAGGCATTGAGTGCAAGTTAATTGCAGGTGAAATAACTTATGGTCTAGAGCGAATAGCTATGCACTTGCAAGGTGTTAATTCTATTTTTGATATTTGTTATAATATTGATAGTAGCAATCAAAAAATTTCTTATGCCGATTTATTTTTACAATCCGAAATAGAAAACTCTTCTGCTATTTTGCAATTTGCTAATAAAGATCATTTATTTAATGATTTTTATCAAGCAAAAGAGCAATCACAATTTTTAATCAGTAAAAATCTTGTTATTCCTGCTTATGAACAGGCCTTAAAAGCTAGTCATAACCTTAATTTACTTGATGCTGGCGGTTTTCTTTCGGTTGCTGAAAGGGCTTCTTTTATTTTGCAGATCAGAGATTTGGTTAAAAGTTGTTGTAATATTATTGCTAAAATATAATACCATTTCAACTTAACATATATTGTTAGATTGATTAATTTTAAAGTTGAAATGGTATACCATTTCAACTTAAAATACATTGTTAGATATTTAATAAACCTAACTTCATCTTTTTGGCTAAAAAGCTTCAAAAAGCCTCAAGCTGTATGGATATACAGCTTTCGTTTTTTAAAGTTTTTATCTCAAAAATATTTTGTTAGATTGATTAATTTTAA
>JAUMFK010000035.1:0-5870 GCA_032119875.1 Rickettsiales bacterium | reverse complement strand
ATGAAATTAAGTAATTTATTTTTCAAAACTTCATTTTTGATCTTATTTTTTGGTTTATCTGTGGTTTTTGCTGAAAATACAACCGCCGATACCAAGCCGGCAGAAGAGCCTGTTGTTTTTTCTAGTTCTGGCAATGTGCAGTTATTAAACAAAAACACTGCTAAAGTTGAAAAAATCTTCTTACAACTGAAAAAACCAATTATCATCAATAATCTGCAAATCACCCTTCATAAATGCTGGCAAGCACCAGAATATCAAAAACCAGAAAGTAAAATGCTATTAGAGGTTGCCGAAATTTATCAAGATACCAAAAAACTCATATTTTTTGGTTGGCTTTTTGCTTCAAGCCCTTCTGTATCTAGTTTAGAACATCCTATTTATGATTTAGTGGCACTTAATTGTTTAAAAAAATAAAATGATTAAAATAGCTCCTTCTTTACTTTCTTCTGATTTTTCACAACTCGGCAATGAAATTAAATTGCTAGAACAAGCCAAGGCCGATTATTTACATCTCGATGTTATGGATGGCGGTTTCGTGCCAAATATTACCTTTGGAAATGAGGTGATTAAATCTTTGCGAAAAATCACTAAATTGCCGTTTGATGCCCATTTAATGATAAACAATCCACAAAATCATATTACAGCTTTTGCTAATGCAGGTTGCGACATTATTACCATTCATAGTGAAAGCTGCACTCATCTTGATCGCACTCTTGATTTAATCAAATCTCACCATAAAAAAGCTGGGCTTGCTTTGGTGCCATCAACTCCTGAAAATATAGTGCAGTATGTTCTCGATAAACTCGATTTGATTTTAATCATGACTGTAAATCCTGGTTTTGGTGGGCAGCAATTTTTAACAAGTCAATTGCCAAAAATTAACAATATTCATCAGCTCATCAAAAACAGTGGTAAAAATATTGAGTTACAAGTTGATGGCGGTATCAATCTACACACTGCACCTTTGGTAGTAAAGGCAGGGGCAAATGTTTTGGTAGCGGGTTCTTATGTTTTTTCTAGCAATAATTATGCTAGCAATATTGCTAATTTAAAAGAAGTATGTGTTCGTTAGAGGTTTCGCAAAATTCTGCCTCTCAACATTTTGCCGAACTTCGTCTTAGACTGATTTGGGTTATTGGTTTTTTTCTACTTGCTTTGATAATTTCTTATTATTTTTCGCAACAAATTTATGCTTTTTTGCTAGAGCCGTTTTTATCTGTTTCGCCAAGTGGTCGAAAACTAATTTTTACTAGCCCTTCCGAAGTTTTATTTAGTTATATTAGGTTAGCTTTTTACTCTGCTGTTTTTATGACTATTCCTGTAGCTTTTTTACAACTTTACTTGTTTTTACTTCCTGCTCTTTATTGGCAAGAAAAAAAAGTGGCTTTTTTGTTGTTATTAATAGCGCCACTGTTATTTTTTATTGGAGCAATTTTTGCCTATTATTTAGTTATTCCTTTGGCTTTAAAGTTTTTTGCTAGTTATGAAACTAGTTTTTTTCAGGCAAATAATGCCCAAATTAATTTGGTTTTAGAGGCAAAAATTAGCAACTATCTTGATTTTGTGCTAGATATTTTAATTGGTTTTGGCTTGGCTTTTCTTACTCCTGTGGCACTTTTATTACTCATTAAAACTAAAATTATTAGTATTGCCAGCATAAAAAATAAAAGACGTTATTTTATTGTGGCAATTTTTATTATTTCTGCCATTCTTACTCCGCCTGATATTTTTAGCCAACTTATTTTAGCAATAATTATGTTGTTTTTATTGGAAATTGCTTTATTTTTTGCCAAATTTTTATAATTTTTATGTCAAACACTGATTTTTTTAATATTTTATTTTTGGGTTGTGGCAACATGGGAAGAGTCGTTGTGCAAACTTTACAAAACAACTTAAATTTTAGCCAAATTAGTGTTATCAAACCAACTATCCACAATTTGCCTAGCCAAGTTGTTTATTTTAACAATTATTCCGATGTGCCAAACAATTACATGGCTGATGTTGTTTTTCTGGCAATCAAACCGCAACAAGCCCTAGAAATATTACCTTTGTTTGCTAAACAAAAATTTTTACAGTCAAAAACTGTTATTATTACAATGCTTGCAGGCAAAACACTAGAATTTTATGAACAAATTTTTGCCTCAAATACTAAAATTATACGCATTATGCCAAATTTAAATATCGAGGTAAATTGCGGTATCGTTTCTTATTTTGCTAATCAAAACATTGAAAACCAAGATCTAAAACTACTTCATCAAATTTTTGATAAACAACTTTTTGCTTTGTCAAAAGAAGCCGATTTTGATATTGCTACCGCTATTTTTGGTTGCGGTCCTGCTTATTTATTTTTATTACAAGAAATTTTTAATCAAATTGCAAGCGAATATCAAATAAACCAACCACAATTGATTATTGATTTATTTTTAGGATCTGCTATGATGATGCAAAAAAACACTCAATCTCCTGCTTTTTTGCAACAAATGGTGGCAAGCAAAAAAGGGGTAACAGCAAGTGCTTTGGAGGTTTTAAAAAATCAAAATCAGTTAGAAAATATTTTTAAACAAGCCATAGCAGAGGCGGTAAAAACTTCTGCCAAATTATAGTCAAAAATTAAAATAAATTAAAAATCATGCTTGGCTTTTATTTTTTGTTGTTTTAGAATTTTATCTTGGGGATTTGTTAATAAATTAAAATTTAATTATGTCTATAAATAAAGTAATATTGGTTGGTAATGTTGGGCAAGATCCCGAAATTCGAACCACACAAGATGGTAGAGAAATTGCTAATTTTTCACTAGCCACTTCTGAAAGTTGGAAAGATAAAAACAGTGGTGAAAAAAAAGATAAAACCGAGTGGCACAGAATTGTTGTTTTCTCTCAAGGTTTAGTTGGTATTGTTAAAAATTATGTAAAAAAAGGCAATAAGCTTTATATCGAAGGAGCCTTACAAAGCCGCAAATGGACTGATAACCAAGGCAACGAAAAAACTACTACCGAAATTATTTTACAAAATTATAGCTCTGTTTTGCAAATTCTCGACCGAAACGATCGTCAAAATTCTGGCAACGATTATCAACTAAATCAATCTTCTGGTGGCAAACATCATCAAGTTGCCCTCGAAGATAACGACGATGAAATTCCATTTTAACCAAACATATTTATGTTTTCAAAATTGTAAAATCTTGTAAATAAACCCTGTTATAATAAAATCTATTTATAATTCCAAATATAGTTTTATTTTTACCAAAAAATAAAACTATATTTGAAATTATGGCACTGTTGCATCATAAATTATATTTAAATCATGCCAAACATAGTAAAAATTATTGCTTATCAAATTTTAGATTCTAGAGGTTGCCCTACTTTAGAGGCAAAAGTAAGTTTATCAAATGGTGCTTCTGCCACAGCTTCGGTTCCTTCTGGAGCCTCTACTGGCAAGCTCGAAGCTTGCGAACTGCGAGATAATAATTTGCAACTTTATTTTGGCAAATCTGTTTTAAAAGCGGTAGAAAATGTGAACACTATCATAGCTAATAAATTAGTTGGTTTTAGTGGTTCGCAATACGAACTTGATCAAATTTTACTAAATCTCGATGGCACACAAAACAAGGCAAAACTTGGTGCCAATGCTATTTTGGCAGTGTCGTTGGCGGTGGCAAAAGTTTATGCACATAATGCCAAACTCTCTTTATTTTCTTATCTTGGTGGCGATTCTGCTAAAGTTTTACCTGTTCCTTTAATGAATATTATCAACGGTGGCAAGCATGCTAATAACAACATTGATATTCAAGAGTTTATGATTGCTCCAGTTGGTGCAAATTCAATGTCAGATGCAATTAAAGCAGGAGCAGAAGTGTTTTTTTGTTTAAAAAACAACCTACATAAAAAAGGCTACAGCACTAGTGTTGGCGATGAAGGCGGTTTTGCTCCTAATTTTTCTTCGGCAACACAAGCTCTCGATTTTATATCAGAAGCAATTCAACAAACTGGCTATAAAATTGGCTCCGATATTTTGTTGGCTCTTGATTGTGCTTCTTCTGAATTTTATGAAAATAAAATCTATAATTTAGCTGGTGAAAATAAAAAGCTAACCAGCCTAGAAATAATTGATTATTATCAAAAATTAGTCGATTCTTACCCTATTTTTTCTATCGAAGATCCGATGGCAGAAGATGATATTTTAGGTTGGCAACAAATCACTTCTAAAATGGGCAATAAAGTGCAATTAGTGGGTGACGATTTATTTGTAACCAACCCTAAAATATTACAACAAGGCATCAAGCAAAACTTGGCAAATGCAGTGTTAATAAAGCCAAACCAAATTGGCACTCTCACCGAAACTTTGCAAACAATTGATTTAGCTAAAAAAAATAATTACAACAACATTATTTCTCATCGCTCTGGCGAAACAGAAGATACCACAATTGCCCATTTAGCGGTTGCAACCAATGCTGGGCAAATTAAAACTGGTTCTTTATGCCGATCTGATCGCACTGTTAAATATAACGAGTTGCTACGCATTGAGCATGAGTTAGGCTTGCAAGCAATTTATGCTGGCAACCAAAAAGGGCAGTTTCGTTTTTTTTAGAAACAACTCTTTTTAAAAAAAATTTTCTTTGCCAAAAAAAAGTGTAATACCATTTCAACTTTAAAATTAATAAATCTAACAATGTATTTTAAGTTGAAATGGTATAAAATACAAAAAATAATCAATAAATCACCAGAGGTTGTAAACACAGAATGGTCGGCAATATTTAGTTGGTTAGAATTATAGTAATACCATTTCAACTTTTTAATTGACCATCTATAAACAAATGCTTTTTACAATTTCATTGCCTAAATTATTAACAAATTAACAAACCTGATTTTCTAATTTAATTAAAGTTTCAAATACCTTGTTTTTAATTATGTTGTCTTTAATGGCACTTTTGAATTCCAAATTTGTTTTAATTTTTTGCTAGTTTTAAGAAGAAATTTCAACTATTTTTAGCCTCATATTAAACATATTAGGCTAAAAATAGTTGAAATGGTATAATATTTATATTCTCATCTCGTATTGCAACAACAGAAAAGGAAGTTAATAGGTGACAAATCAGTAATATTCATTATTGAACTTGGCTTATCAATCTTCTTTGGTTCTTCATTAGTTCCCAATTTTAATGAATAAGAACAACCATCAACACATTCGATAATTGTTTCATTACTTTCTTCATTATATATAAATTCACCTTCATATGTTTTACCCTTGGCAGCACATGTAAAAATTCCTTTACCGTTGGCAGCACATGTAAAAATTCCTTTACCGTGCATTTTGCCATTTTCCCATTCACCTTCATATTTACCACCATTGGTAAATGTAAAAGTTCCTTTACCATGCTTTTTGCCATTTTCCCATTGACCTTTGTATGTATCACCATTGGCAGCACATGTATAAGTTCCTTCACCATGCTTTTTGCCATTTTTCCATTGACCTTCGTATGTATCACCATTGGCATCTGTAAAAGTTGCTGTACCATGTATTTTGCCATTTTCCCATTGACCTTTGTATGTATCACCATTGGCATCTGTAAAAGTTCCTGTACCATGCATTTTGCCATTTTCCCATTGACCTTTGTATGTATCACCATTGGCAAATTTATAAGTTCCTTTACCGTTCATTTTGCCATTTTCCCATTGACCTTTGTATGTATCACCATTGGCAAATTTATAAGTTCCTTCACCATCCTTTTTGCCATTTTTCCATTGACCTTCGTATGTATCACCATTGGGATATGTAAAAGTTCCTTTACCATGCATTTGGTCGTTTTCCCATTGACCTTCATATGTATTACCATTGGCAGCACATGTATAAGTTCCTTTACCATCCCTTTG
>JAUMFK010000034.1:0-5980 GCA_032119875.1 Rickettsiales bacterium | reverse complement strand
GCCTCAAGCTGTATGGATATACAGCTTTCGTTTTTTAAAGTTTTTATCTCAAAAATATTTTGTTAGATTGATTAATTTTAAAGTTGAAATGGTATAAATCTTATTTATAATTTTAATAAAATTAAAAAAATTTGGAATGCCACAGTGCCTTAAAATATGCATGTGCAGAGTTATAAAATTCAAAAAGCCAAGGCAAAATTTTATAAATAATAAACATCGAGGCATAAATAGAAATTAAAACACCAACAAAGCCCACAACAATTCCTAGTAAAATAACAAAACCATCTTTGGCTAAAATACCAAAAGAAATAAGTAAAATACCAATACCTGGAACATAATTTGAAAGCGGAATAGGCAATAAGATGAAGCTAGAAAATAATAAAATAAAGCCTCCAGTAAATTTTTCGCCAATCTCACAAAACATAAAAGATAACCTAGGTTTTAAAATTTTTTCAACCTGATAAATTATAGTAGTTGATTTTTTTACCAGTAAAGCAATGGTTTGTCGTTTTAGTTGATAATTAGAGATTTTTTTTGGTAAAAGAGGATATTTAGAGCCAATAAGCATTTGATAGCCAAAAATTACCAAAGGTATAGAAATAATACTGGGGAAGGGTGGCGGAGTAGGAATGATAATGCCTAGGGCAAAAAAGAGTAGTAATAAGCCAAAACCACTTTCGCCCATAGAAGAAACAAAATCTCCTACACTTATTTGATCGTTGTTTTCTTTTTGTTTGGTAAGTTTTTTTATTGCCCGAAAATTTATTTTATTTTTAGGCTGATCGTTATTTATCACTATCTTTTTTATTGTTTTCTTCGTTGTCGTTTAAACCTTTTTTAAGGTTTTTAATGCCTTTACCAATATCGTTCATTACTTGTGGCAATTTTCCTGCTCCAAATAAAACTAAAATAATGACAAGAATTAAAATTAATTCACCAGTTCCTATAGACATAGATTATATATTAAGTTTAAAAAAGTCAATCAATTCTTGCCATTCTCTTTGGTTTAAACCACTGGTTTCTTGCGAAACCGATTGATGATGCAGTAGTTTTTGCAAAACGACCAAGGCATTTTGAGAAAAATTTTTAGAGTTTTGTTGATAATTTACAAAGGCATTATAAGAATGTGGAACCCATTTTTTAACAATATCAAGAATTATCTCGGCATAAACCTTAATTTCGTATTGAGCATGGCTATCGGCTCTTAATTTTAAAAAATGCATTAGGTTATGAAGGTTAATTTTCCAATACCATTGAGTATAACAATTTAAAGTAAGATTCATTCTAGCTAATTCTCGAGCCAAGCCTTGTTTATTTTCGTTGATTGTTTCGCCGTTAGAGTTTTGATTGATGAGGTTTAAATAGTTTTGGTAGCAATGTTTGCTATCTTTTATTAAAATATCAAGAACTTCTTGTTGTTCGTCTGGGCTTAATGTATTTTCGGAGTTGCGCCCTTGATGATTAACTTTTGATTGCGGTGCTAAATATTCTGCTTTTGGAATGTAAAATTCGTCTTCTAAAATAGAGTATCGAGCAGAATATTCGTTGATGCTGGCGGTGCGATGCCGAACCCATTGTCGAGCAATAAAAATAGGTAGTTTAATGTGTAATTTTAGTTCGCACATTTCAAAAGGAGTGGTGTGTTTATGTGCCATTAGATAGTTTATAAGGGCAACATCAGCACTGATTTTTTTGGTGCCAGAACCATAAGAAACTCTGGCTGCTTGCACTACCGAAGAATCGTTTCCCATGTAATCGACAACTCTTACAAAACCGTAATCAAGAGCATAAAAAGGTTGATATAATATTTCTTCTAGCTCTTGCGAAACTGGTCTTAATGTTTGATTTTTTTGCTGGGTAAGGCTATTTATTTCGTTTATTTGTTGTGGTTTGAGAGTCATAATAAATAAAAATATATAATCATAAAATACAATATTAATTAAGTTAATTTTAAGAATCAAACAAAAAAGCTTGACTTTAAATTATATTATCTTTACAATTTTTAATAAAAATAGTTCTTTTGTTTTTGTAAAAAAGCAAAATTTTTTTAAAGCAATGTTTTATATTATTTAAAAACATCTTTAAAAATCAAAGTGAAAGTTATTTTTTACCAATTTTTTGGTTTTTTTTGAGCCTATTTCTAAATCATTTTACTGTAAAATGTTTTAATAAATCGGCTCTTAATAATTAAAGCTAAATGTTTAGCTAAAATCTTCATAAAAAATATGACAAAACGAATTTCTGCTAAAAAAAAACTTAGCCGTAAACTTGGCGGTAACCTATGGGGTAATGCTAACGATTCTTTTATTAAACGAAATTATCGCCCCGGTCAGCACGGAGCATCTTCTAAAGGTAGAACTAGCGATTATGGGCATCAACTTAAAGCAAAACAGCGACTAAAATTTTATTATAATGTTTCAGAAAAGCAGTTTTTTAATACTTTTCAACTAGCTCAAAAAATGAAGGGAGATTCAAGTGAAAACTTTATTTCTTTACTTGAAACTAGGCTTGATGCCGTGGTGTATAGAGCAAATTTTGTTCCCACTATTTTTGCCGCACGTCAGTTTGTTTGCCATAAACATATTTTAGTTAATGGCGAAGTGGTTAATATTCCTTCTTATCGGCTAAAAGTTGGCGATGTAGTTTCGGTTAAACCTAAATCACAACAACTAGCCTTGGTAATTGAAAGTGTTCAAAATCAAAAAACCGATGTTCCTAGTTATTTAGTGTTTGATAAGCAGAATTTGTCTATTAAATTACAAGAAAAACCTGTTTTTGCCTTGGTTCCTTATGCTATTAAAATGGAGCCTCATTTAATTACTGAGTTTTATTCTCGTTAATTTTTATCATTTACCTACTCTTTTCATTTTTTTAAGAGAGTAGGTATTGTTTTGCTTTTTATGTTTCGTCTTGCTATTGTTGGTCGTCCTAATGTTGGAAAATCAACTTTATTTAATAAATTGGTTGGTAAATCTTTTGCCATCACTAGCGATATTGCTGGCACCACAAGAGATCGTAAAGAGCATACAGCTAGCATTGCCGATCTTGAATTTGTGGTTATTGATACCGCAGGTTTAGAGCAAGATTTAGCAACCGAAATTTTGGCAGAAAGAATGCTAAACCAAACTTCTCTTGCTATTTCTGGTGCCGATGCTTGCTTGTTTTTAGTTGATGCTAAATCAGGAATTTTGCCAAACGACATAATGTTTGCTAATTGGTTACGTAAACTTAATAAGCCTACACAGTTAATAGTTAATAAGGCCGAAAATTTTTCTGATTATGTTTTTGAAAAAGAATTTTATAAATTAGGTTTTGGCAAACCTGTGGCAATTTCTGCCGAACATAAATTAGGCTTCGATCAGCTTTATTATTTTTTAGCTCCACTTATTTTAGCTTATGAGCAAAGTTTTGCTGATTTACAAAATGAGCAACAAAAAAATATGTTGCAAATTGCTATTATTGGCAGGCCCAACGCTGGTAAATCTAGTTTACTAAACCATATTTTGCAACAAGATAGGCTTCTTACAGGCCCAGAAGCTGGCATCACACGTGATTCTATTTCGGTTGATTGGCAAATAAATGGCAATCCTGTGCGGTTTATTGATACTGCCGGAATCAGAAAAAAAACTAATATTTCGCAAGATCTTGAAAAATTATCAGTGCTTGATAGCTATCGAGCCATTAGATTTTCACAAGTAGTTATTTTGCTTATCGATGCTAACACTTTACTTGATCATCAAGATGTTGCTTTAGCAGGGCAAGTATTAAGAGAAGGCAGAGCCTTAATTTTTGCTATTAATAAAATTGATACAGTGCAAATAGATAAAGAACAATTTATCAAGCAAGTGCGTAAACAGTTGCAGCAAATTTTTGCCGAAATTGATGGGGCTCCAATTTTGGGAATATCTGCTAAAAATGGCTATAATGTGGCAAAATTACTCGATCTTTCTTGGCAAACTTTTATACAATGGCAAACCTATTTAAATACTAGTAAACTCTGTATTTGGTTGCAAGATGCGGTTAAAAATCATCAGCCAAAGCTTTATAAAGGCATTAACACCAAACTAAAATATGCTACTCAAATAAAATCTAATCCACCAACAATTGCTGTTTTTACTAATCATATCAAGGCAGTTGTTGGAGATTATCAAAAATATTTAGTGAATTCTTTAAGAGAATATTTTAATCTTAAACTCACTCCAATTCGCTTGGTTATTCGCAAAAGTGACAATCCTTTTGCTAATAAAAAAGAAAAAACTTTTTCTAAAAAAACACATGGTAGTTGATTGCTTAAAAAATTTCGGTTGCTCTATCAATTTTAAAGTAGAGGCATTATCAAATTCTTCTACTTTTATTCCTCAATCAGATGCTAATTATTTATTCGATCCTACCACCACTTCGGCAATTTTGGCTGGTTTTGCTTTTAATCAGCGAGTTTTAGTGCAGGGTATGCATGGCACAGGCAAATCTACTCATATTGAGCAAGTAGCTAGCAGGCTTAATTGGCCGTTGCTTCGAATTAATTTTGATTCGCAAATTACTCGGCTCGATTTAGTTGGTAAAGATGTAATCAAGCTAAACAACAACAAACAAATAACCGAATTTCAAGAAGGTATTATTCCTTTTGCCTTAAAAAATGGCTTTGCTTTAGTTTTAGACGAATATGATGCTATCAAAACCGATGTTTCTTTTGTAATTCAAAGGCTTCTTGAAGAAGAAGGTAAATTTTCTTTGCTTGAAGAAAACGAAGTTATTACTCCTCATCCTAATTTTCGTCTTTTTGCCACCTCTAACACCTTGGGAGCGGGCGATGATTTGGGCATTTATCATGGCACTAATTTAATTAATCAAGCACAAATGGATCGTTGGAATATTGTTGCCTGTCTTAATTATTTAAGCCCCGAACACGAAATTGCTGTATTGCAGAAAAAAAATAAGCAAAATAATATCGATCTTTCTACACTAAAAATGATGGTAAAAATGGCAAATGCTACTAGAGAAAGTTTTAAAAACGGCGATATTTCTACTTTAATTTCTTTGCGTAGTCTAATTTCTTGGGGCAGAAATATTGCTATTTTTGGCTCGATAAAACAAGCTTTTGTGTTTAGTTTTTATAATAAAGTGATTGACGATGAAAAGCCAATTATTGCCGAGTTTTATCAACGTATCTTTGCTGAAGAAATTTGATTTTTTATGTTTTATGGCACTTCATATATTTTAACTACATCTCAAATAAATCAAATAGCTGAACTCGTTTATCAGGCTGGTGAAATTGCTAAAAAATATTTTTTTAATAAAAATTTTACCAAACAAAAAAAGCTAGATGGCTCTTGTATTACTTCGGTTGATTTGTTATTAAGTGATTTTTTAACAACAAATTTAGCAAAAATTGTTACAAATATTCCTATAATTTGTGAAGAAAATAATTTGCGTAATAAAAAATTAAATTGTTTTTTTTTGATCGATCCTATCGATGGCACTACACAATTTGCTAATGGAAATTCGCAATTTTGCATTAATATTGCTTTAATCAATAATTATTCACCAGTTTTTGGTTTAATTTATGCTCCGTTATTTGCAGTAAATCTATTAGGGCATCAACAAATTGGAGCAATGCTTTATAACTATAATAATCAATTATTTTTAAATAATAACTCCATTATTCTTGCTAAAAAAAACAACTCTCGGCTAAAAATTGTTGCCAGCCCAAGAGCTTCTTTGCTTGATATTGATAAATTTATCAAAGTTTTTTACCCAAGTTTTTTACAAAATTATAGTGTTTTGCCAGTAGCTTCGGCAGTAAAATTTGTGCAGTTAATTTTAGGAGAAGAAAATTTTTATGTGCATTTAAGACCTTCGATGGCTTGGGATATTGCCTCGGGGCATTGCTTACTGCAAACTTTTTATGAGGATTGTTTGTTTGGCTTGCCAAATAATGATTTTGCTAAAAAAAGTGAGTTAAATAGCTTAACATATAACA
>JAUMFK010000033.1:0-3988 GCA_032119875.1 Rickettsiales bacterium | reverse complement strand
CTCAACCTCAACGGCAAATGGCGATTTTTGTGCTATTTTTGGTAATTTTGACATATCTATTAATTGTTAAGTTAAAAATATTAAGATATTATTGTGTTTATTGTTTTTTTGCAAGAGATAAATATAAAGTTATTTTTGAAATAAAAAATCTAAAAAACAATTACTTATAGGCACTGTTGCATTCAACTAAAATTAAATTTGAATGCAACACTATTCAAATAAATTTTGAATAGTGGTAGGAACAAAAGCCGAAATTTTATTGATTTCAAGTTTGCCTTGTGGATTAGTTTTGTTTTTAACATATTGATATCGAATTCCAAAAACTCCTCCGCCATCATTGCCAATAAGCAATTCTTTAAAGATATTTCCTAAAATTGGCACTTTGCCTAAACCAAATAAATTATTAACCACATAAGCTGGAATAAGTAATCCTTTAAGTTGCATTTCTTGATTAGTTAAATTGATATTTCCTGTGCTGGTAATGCCAATCGCAAGATTATTTGCTAAAAAAGAATTGATGGTGAGATTATTTTTACGCAAATCAAAATTAGCTTTCACATTATTAAAAGTAGTTTTATTATTTTTAAAAACTTTATTTTTAATCTGTGATTTTAACTGATCGTTAGCTAATTGCTTAATTTTTTCATGTTCAAATATACTGATATTGCCGATATTTGATAATTTTCCAGATAAATTCAAGCCATCTTGACTTCTTTTTTGGTTAATATCTATTAACACACCGCCTTCTGCTAATTGATTATTCTTCATAAAAATATCGGCTAAATAAACAACATCTTCGATACGCATTTTCACAATATTTTCTTGCTGATTAAAATTTTCACTTTTTACTATCATATTTTTACCATTGGGAGTTTCGGCTTTAATGTTTAAATAATCACAATACCAACCCATGCAACTAACATCGGCAAACACATTATTAATAGTTTTGTTATTAAATAATTCAAGTTTTTGCAAAGCAATAAAAATTTTAAAATTATTCTCGCCATTATATTTAGTGTTTTGAAAAAATTCGGCATTATTATTTAAAAAATCGTTAATATTAAAGTATTTACCAGTAAGTTTAATGATTTTTGGAGCGGAAGTATTTTTTTGCTGATAAGAAAAACTATAATTTTGCTTTGCAAAATTTTGATTGCTAAAATAAATATTCTTTATAAAAAACGGTTGATAAGAAAATTGTATTTCACCTTTAAGTTTTTTTTTGCCTAAAATGGTTTTTAACTCAATATTGTTAATAGAAATATCATTAGCAACCGCCAGAGTAAAATTTAAATTAGCTTTTTCACCTGATTTTTTATTTAAAGCTAAATTTTTTAACATTAATTTTGTTTTTTCCAGATCAATACTAATGTTAAAATTACCACTATTGAAGGGTTTTTCAACTTGAATATTCGCCTCACCTTCTAAAAATTTATTTTTGATCTGAAAAGCTTTGGTTTTTACACTTAATAAAACATCATGCAAATCAAAACTTTCTTTGTGCAATGGCAATTCTAAAAATATTTCACTTATTGCATTGCCATTTAGATATTTCTTGGCAGTGCTATGAAAATTATCGTTATTGTTTATTGGCTTTAATAATTCAGAAGCATCACCAAAAATTTCGCCTGATATTTGCAGTAAATATTTTGGATTATAAAAATCTGAAATAACTACTTTTGCCTTATTAATTTTACTATTTAAAATACTTGCTTCATCAATATTTATCACCATATCTTTTTTGCTAAACATTGCCACACCAGAAGTATTTTTAACTTCTGGAAAATTTGAATGATATTTAAGATTGGTATTTTTAAAATTAACCAAAGAATCAATATTTTGTAAATTTGTTTCATTTGCACCATGCAACAAAGTGAGATTAGTTTTGGCGGTAATTTTACCGTCGTTAAAATGCTCTAAAAACCAAGTTCTGATATTGCTCTGATTTAATATTAAAGGCCAAAAAGTTGCTAATTCATTGATGTTTAAATCTATAATATCAAAATGCAAAAATGATTGGTAATAATTATTGGGCTGTTTTTTAATATCAATTTCTGCCCTGATTTTTCCATTTGATTTTTGTTTATCATCAGATATTTTGTTTATTAATTCTGCTTCTATATTATTAAAAACAACATTTTTATTTTCTAAATCAATTTTACATTTAGCATTAAAATTACGAAAATTGATATTTTCTGAAAATATTTTTTTTTGAGTAAAGTTTCCATAATCAATTTTTAAATCAAACTCCACAGATGGCAAAATATCGAGAGCATAAGCAAAAATAATATTGCCATAAGCTATACCGTTTAAATTATCAGGCATTGCCGAATTAGAAAAAAAGCCAAGTAAATGATTAGTATTAAAATTTTTAATTTTACTTTCGCACTTGATACTGCTTTGATTTTTTAACACACATAAATTATCGAGATAAAAACTAGATTTATTAACATCAAAACTTAAACTATTTTTATTAACTAAAATAATTTGCTGATTTTTTATAGTTATCTGCAAATTGCTGTTTAATTTCCAGAGGCGATATAAATTATTGTTATGAATTATTGCAATTGCACCATCTTTAATTTCGATTTGCTTAATTGGCTGAGAACTATTTGAAAATAATTGATAAAAAGTTGTCAAAAACTGATTATAATCATTATTATTTGTTGATTTTTTGGTATCAATGATAAATTCTGGTTTATTAATGGTAAGTTTGGAGATATTAATTTTAAATAAAAGTAAATCAAGCAACGATAGTTCGGTTTCGGCTTTTTTAATCAGTAAAAATTTTTTTTTACTATTAATTTCACCAAAAACCGAAGGAGAAATTGATTCTTGCAAAATTTGTAATCCGGAAAGTGAAATTTTCAGAGTTCCATATTTAGTAAAACCAATAGAAGTTTCTTTAATTTTTACCTTACCTAAAAAATTTTTATCGAGATATTGTTGAATTTTTACAGTAATAAAAGGTATAGATCTAGGCTGCGCCGAAACCAAAGCTATAAAATAAAATAAAATAATAACAACAATTAAGCTTAAAAAAATCGCAATCTTATAAAACAATGGCACCTTTTTTTTAATGTTTTGCGAAATTTTTTTAATTGACATCAGATAAAATACTGTAAAACTTGTTGAAAAATTTTAAAATTAACATCTTTAATTATTTTAGCTAACCCAATATTTTGCAACAAAATAAAAGTAAGTTGTTGATGATAATTTTTTTTATCTTTAAAAATATGTTGCTCTAAATTAGTTGCCAACCAAGAAAAATCAAAAAGATCGCCATGCAATTTAAAGCCAGCATTTAGCAAATGATTACAAGCTCTATCTGCCTCTTTTGAGCTTAACATATTTAACAAAACCGACATTTTCATAGCCATAGCCATGCCAAGTGCCACAGCTTCACCATGCAAAATAATGCCAGAATAATTGGTTTCGGTTTCAAAAATATGAGCAAAACTATGGCCAAAATTTAATAAAGCTCTATCGCCTTGTTCAAATTCGTCTTTTACCACAATTTCTGCTTTGATAGAGCAAGAAACACTGATAATATTTTTTAAAACAAGGCTATCTCTTGCTAAAATTAAAGGCAAATTATTTTCAAGATAAGTAAAAAAATTATCGTTGTTAATAAGAGCATGATTATTAAGCCCTCGAGCGATAAAGAAGGTCTCTTGCTTGTGACCAAAGACGGCAAGGTGATACCCACGGGTGCTGGATCTAAACGTATCACAGACCGTTTCGTCAGATATCCCTACCCTCCAGTCGTTTCAACTACTTATAACAAAGAATACGCAAAGAAGAAACCGGGCAGAGTTGATCACAAGGAGGCATTCAACCTCGAAAAGGAGCCGAAACCTCGTGTTCAGCATGACTTCAACGGGAATTCTTCTCATCTTATGGATTTTTAAGCTCCAAAGCTTGATCTAAGCGCCCTTTCGCATGCATAATCCACTGCCTAGCCAGACTACGCGCAGAAGATGTCCGC
>JAUMFK010000032.1:0-3287 GCA_032119875.1 Rickettsiales bacterium | reverse complement strand
AAACTCATGATAAACAACATAATTTTTGGCTGTGTTTTGTGTTTTAGCAAAAAATAAAGAGCAAAACTGGCGACCACAAGCATCAATAAACCAGTGCCAACCATAATGCGAAAACTATAAAAAACTTGTGCCACTGGCGGATGGTTGGTAAATTCGTTGATGCCTTTAATTTCGGAATCTGCTTTGTGAGTGAGTATAATGCTCGCTAATTTGGGAACTTTAATTTCAAAAGAATTTTTTTGATTTTGGTTATCTACTATGGCAAACAATCGCAGATCTGCTGGTTTTTCGGTGTGCCAAATGCCTTCAATGGCCGCCACTTTGGCTGGTTGATGTTGCAAAGTGTTGATGCCGTGCAGATCGCCCACAAAAATTTGTAGAGGAATGATAAAAAATGCCAAATAAATAGCAAATTTCATTGCCAAACGAATCGCAGAAGAGTTGTCTTGTTTTAGAATTCTGTAAGCCGAAATGCCCATAATCAAAAATGCAGAAGTAAGAAAAGAAGCCAAAAGCATATGTGTGAAGCGATAAATCATCGAAGGATTAAAAATTATTTCAAACCAATTGCCAGCATCGATAATGTTGTCTTTGATGACGAACCCAGCGGGGGTGTGCATCCAGCTATTTAAAGCTACAATCCAAAAAGCAGAAATAGTGGTGCCGATTGCCACTAAACAAGTGGCAAGAGTATGAATTTTGTTTGATACTTTATTGATGCCAAACAACATAATGCCAAGAAAAGTTGCCTCCATAAAAAAAGCAGTAAGAACTTCGTAGGCAAGCAACGGGCCAGCAATGTTGCCAACTTTTTGCATAAACAAAGGCCAATTGGTGCCAAATTGAAAAGACATAGTGATGCCCGAAACAACTCCCAAAGCAAAGCAAAGAGCAAAAATTTTTACCCAAAAACGATACAAATTAAACCAATCTTCTTGTTTAGTTTGATTGTATTTTATTTTAAAAAACAATAGACACCAGCACAAGCCAATGGTGATGGCAGGAAATAAAATATGAAAAGTAATATTTGTCGCAAACTGTATTCTCGATAAAATAAGATGATCCATATGCTGTGATTTGTTAAAATTGCACGAAGATGCTGTGAAATATAGTATATTTAGTTTTTATAAAAATCAACTGTTAAAATTGCTATGGCATTTTATTTTTTCTAGAAGTAAAATTGATGATGAAATGACCGCCTAAATTTTTAAACCTGCATCAAATTATGCCACTAATTCAAAAAAATATCGCAAATAATATGCATTATTTTGCCCCGCAAATAACCAAATTTACTAAAAATAATTTTTGCGAAATAACCCAATATTTTAACCGCCTCAATCAAGATCAAGACCATTTTTATAATTCTAACGATATTTGCACCCCAATGCAATGTGTCAAAGAAATGGTCGATTCTTTGCCAGACAGTTTTTGGCAAAAAGCCGATTTAAAAATTCTTGATCCGTGTTGTGGAAATGGCAATTTTTTTGCTTATATCGCCACCAAAACCAATTTAGAAAATTTATATTTCAACGAAATAAACCCAAAAAGAATAATTAATTTAAAAAAATATTTTGGTGACAATATCAATTTCAGTAATCGTGATTTTTTAGAATTCGATCAAAAAAATATGTTCGATCTTGTGGTTGCCAACCCACCTTATGCCAAATTCTCTGAAACAAATGTGAGAGTTTCAAAAAACCATAATTTATCTCGAGATTTTATCAAAAAAGCACTCGAAATAACCAAAATTGGCGGTTATATTTTGTTTATTTCGCCAAATAACTGGATGTCGTTTTCTGATCGAAATTTGTTGCCACAATTGTTAAGTCAATATCAATTTATTACTATCGATATTCATGGAGCTAAAAAATGGTTTCCGAAGGTTGGTTCTTCGTTTACTTGGTTTTTATTACAAAAAATCGAAAATTCTTTTCCTTGTAAAATTAATAATAACTACATTTTAAAAGATGCTGTGTTTGCTAATATCGACAAAAATAGCAAATTTATTCCGCTATATTACTCCGAAATAGTCAGAAATATTGTTAATAAAACTATCAATAATAATTTATTACCAAAATATAAGGTTTTAACCAGTAGCTATCTGCATCATTACACTAAAAAAAATCTTTTTAATAATTGCCAAACGGAAGAATTTAAATATAAAATAATACACACTCCAACACAAACCGTGTGGAGCAAAAAACCTCACAAATATCAAGATTTTCATAAGGTTTTGCTTTCTCTTACCAATCAATATCAGGTTTTTACAGAATATGGCAGTGGCACAACACAAAGCATTGCTTTTATAATTTGTAAAAATTTAGCAGAATCACAAAATATTGCTAAAGAATTAAATAATCCAGTTTATAAATTTCTTAATAACATCACTAGATACGGAAATTTTAACAATATAAGAATTTTGCAAAACCTACCAATTTTTTCATCTTTCGAATTAACTACATCAGAAAATGATTTCATTTTAGAATTTAACAATAAATATTATGGCGAAAAAGAAAAATAGAAATATAGTTTTATTAAAAACAATGCAAGATCTGCAAAACGAAATTGATTATGAAGATTTCGAATATAAAGAATATTTTTCTCATATTTGCAATTTATTACCAAATGTAGAAAAAGAAAAACTAGAGATAGAAATTTTAGATCAACATAAAACAAAATTTTCTGGCTTGGTATATGTTTTTGTTATTAATAATAAAATCTTTAAAATCGGGCATTCTATAACTCCTATCACTAAACGAGTTCAATCTTATAATTGTGGCAAAACAGAATACAGAATAAGTGGCACAAATTCAACTACCAACTATTTTGTTTTGCAAAGTTTGCTAAAAATTGGTGAAAAAGTAGCGGTTTATGGGTTTTTTTCCTAATCAACCAGAATATGAAATATTTGGTAAAAAATATCAAGATAGTTTTCCGCCATCAAAAAGAGCGGAGAATGAAATAATCAAAGACTTTATTAAAAAACACAATAAAAAGCCGATTGGTTGCACACAAAAATAAACAGAAATCTTTATGATAAAAATTGTTAAAAAAGTTTTTGAGTTAGAGTCGGCAACAGGCATTTTGTTGCTTTGTGCTACTTTTTTGGCATTGCTTAGTAACAAATCGTTCTAAAATCTTCATAGTTATCTTAAAATTGTTGCTCCAACTAGCTTATGGCACTGTTGAATCCCAAATGCCAACTAGTAAAAAATGTTTTAGTATTCTTTGCAATTATTTGTTGCATAAAAAAATTGTGAAGCTATTATTTATATAGCTTCATGGCT
>JAUMFK010000031.1:0-6292 GCA_032119875.1 Rickettsiales bacterium | reverse complement strand
ACATTTGTTATTAAATTCGGCGGATCAGCCATGGGAAAAGATAATAACTTAAAGAATTTTGCCAAAAATGTTGTGCTTTTAAAGCAAATTGGCATAAATCCAATAGTAGTGCATGGTGGCGGCCCGCAAATTGGGCAAATGCTTGAAAAACTCAACATGAAATCAACTTTTATCGATGGTTTAAGAGTAACCGATGCCGATACTGTTGATATAGTCGAAATGGTTTTAGCTGGCTCTATCAACAAAGCAATTGTTTCTGAAATTAATCAAGCTTCAGGCAAAGCAATTGGTATTTGTGGCAAAGATTGTAATTTTATTAAAGCAAAAAAAGCCACTAAAACAAAAAAAGATCCCCATTCTAATATTGAAAAAATTTTAAATTTAGGTTATGTTGGAGAACCTTATTTTGTTGATCCTGCTATGCTTACATTATTTGAAGAATCCGATATAATTCCTGTAATCGCTCCCATTGGAGTTGGTGATAATGGCGAAACTTTTAACATTAATGCCGATACTGTTGCAGGTGCCATTGCTTCGGCTCTGCATGCCTCAAAATTAATTATTCTCTCTGATGTTGATGGTGTATTGCTACCAAACGGTCAATTAGTAAGTCATTTAAACATTGCCACAGCCAAACAAATGATAAAAGATGGCATGATTACTGGTGGCATGATTCCTAAAATTGAAACCTGCATTAATGCTATCGAAAAAAATGTGTCTTATGCCCATATTTTAAACGGTTCAATTGATAATATTTTATTAATGGAAATTTTTACCGAAAGTGGTGTTGGAACAATGTTAATTTAAAAAATATTAATTTGAAAAATTGTCTTTTTTTCTTTTACACACAAGCATTAATCTTGCCCTAGGCAAAACATCTCTTCTTCTTTTGCAACCAACTTTATTGCAAGATTTAGCTATTCATGGCTTTGAGCATGTTATACGTAGATTATTAAAAGGCACTAAACGTAAAAGAGGTCTTTCTCGAGCTCAACAACGAAAATTAATTAACCGCAAAAGAAGATGGTTTGTTGATAACATTATTATGCATCATCGCAGATTGCAAGAAATTAATCGACAAAAACTTGTAAGCTCTACTCGAGAAAGAGCTTTGGCAAGAAAGAAAAATCTACTTAATAATTCTATACAACGATCCAAACCAAAAGCCAAACCAGAAATTAACAGAACTTGGCAAAATGGCTTAAGTATGCGAGATAGAGGATTAAAAATAAGAGGATCGGTTGATACTCGTAAAATAAGAGCTAGAAGCAGGTGGCTCACTGCTATAAATAAAAAAGAACAAACATGATAAAAAAAATTTTACTTATTATTACTGGCGGTATTTCTTGTTATAAAAGTTTAGAACTGATTCGTTTATTACAAAATCAAAATTATTTAGTAGAAGTTATTTTAACCGATTCTGCTACTCAATTTATTACCCCGCTTTTAGTAAAAAGCATCACAACTCAAACAGTTTATACTCAACTATTTACCGATAACGGCATAGAGCATATTAAACTTACTAGGGAAGCAAATTTAGTAATAATAGCACCTGCTACTGCCGATTTTTTAGCCAAAATGGCTAATGGATTTGCCAATGATTTAGCATCGGCAACTATGCTTGCCAATCAAAAACCTGTAATTATTGCCCCGGCAATGAATACCGCTATGTGGAACAACCCGGCCACACAAAAAAATCTAAACTTTTTACAACAAAATAATTTATTACATTTTTTACCTCCAAAAGTTGGCTTGCTAGCTTGCCAAGAATATGGCACTGGTAAAATGTGGGAACCTAACGAAATTTATCAGGCTATCAGTAATTTTTTTGATATTTCACAGCTCTCCGAAAAAAACCTCTATCAACAAGCACTGCTTGGTAAAAAAATTATCATCACCGCTGGCTCCACCTCTGAAAACATCGATTCAGTAAGGTTTATTAGCAACAAATCTTCTGGAAAACAAGCAATAGCTATCGCGAATATTTTGCATTTTTTAGGGGCAGAAATTTTATTTATTTATGGCAATGTAAGCCAAGCAATACCGCATTATTTTTCAGCAATTCAAGCCACAACAGCCCAAGAAATGCTAAAAGCTGTAATACAAAATCTCAATCAAACCGCGGTATTTATTGGTTGTGCGGCAGTTGCCGATTTTAAAGTAAAAAACCCAACTACACATAAAATTAAAAAACAACACCAGTCTGATTTAACTTTATATCTACAAAAAAATCCAGACATTTTGCAAACAGTAGGTTCATCTAAACATCGCCCCAGCATGGTTATTGGTTTTGCAGCAGAAAGTGAAAATTTAATTGATTTTGGCAAACAGAAATTAGTTGCTAAAAATTGTAATTTAATTATTGCAAATAATATTGAAAATGGTAGTATTTTTGGCTCTAACAACACCGATGCTTATTTTATTGAAAAAAACAAGCATATAAATCTGGGTAAAATCAGCAAACAAGAGCTTGCTTTTTATTTGGCTCAAAAAATATTATCTCATTTTGAAACACTATAAAAACCTATGAAAATTACCTCTTTTATCATTAATAACAATAACATACCGCTACATATTGGCGAACCTCATCAAGATGCCTCTTCGCCACTTGAATTTCAGGCAAAATATTTTGCCAAAAATTATAATTTAAACTTACCGCCAGAAATTTTTGAAAGTTTTAATAGTTTTAACGAAGTTGCCAAAGCTTTAAAAATTCCTCTACCAGTATTAATTAATTATGTGTTAAATAAAATAAGTCAAAAAAATGATCTTAAAAAGATATTTCAAAATCAATGCGAGATAGCTAAAAATATTAGAAAAAAACCTATTCCTTTACAATCAAAACAAATATCAAATGAAAAATAAACATATTGCCGTTTTAATGGGGGGATTCAATTCTGAGAGAGAAATTTCTTTAAAAACTGGAACAGCAGTTTATCAAGCACTGCACGAATTAGGCTATACAAAAATAACCAAAATTGATTTTTCACACCAAATTATAAATGATTTACTAAATATTAAGCCAAATATCGTTTTCAATGCCCTACACGGTTACGGTGGCGAAGATGGCAGAATTCAAGCAATACTCGATATAATGCAAATTCCCTACACTCATTCTGGCTTGCTTGCTTCGGCTTTATGTATGGATAAAAACATCACTCACCAAATTTGCAAAAGCAACAACATAAAAACCGCCCAAAATGAATTATTACATCAAGGGCAAGATGAATTAAATCAGCAAAAATTAACTAATTTTACTTCTGGTTTTGTTTTAAAGCCACTTAATCAAGGATCTAGCATTGGAGTTGAGGTAATAAAAAACCCTTCCAACTACAATTTTTCTAACTATCAATGGCAACACGGTAGCACTATTTTAATTGAACAATATTTATCGGGGCAAGAGCTTGATGTGGCAGTTATTAATGGCAAAGCTTTAGGAGTTTTAGAGGTTAAACCAAGTGGCGATTTTTATGACTACACATGCAAATACACACCTGGTCTTACTCAATATTTTATCCCAGCCCCGATTAGTGAAAAACACTATTGCGAAGCTTTATCAATAGCACAAAAGGCTGCCAAAATTTTTGATTGTCAAAAAATATGCAGAATCGAATTTATTCTCAATAACAATAAAAACGGTGACGATACACTTTATTTACTCGAAATAAATACTCATCCTGGCTTTACACCTACATCTATTGTGCCAAAAATAGCTAACCATGCAGGTATTCCTTTTAACCAAATTGTGCAAATGCTACTTGATTGTGCTTCACATGACTAACAAACAGCGAAGAATTATTATTAAAATCAAAAAAATCTTTACAACATCAATTATTTTGTTATTTTTACTAATAATTTGTGGAGTTTTAGGTTTAGCAATTCATAAACCCGATTTTTTAACTAAAATCATCACCAACAAATTAAATTCAACATTTTTCTTTCAACCACTAAAAATTATAATTACTGGCAACAATAAAATTAGTAATCAAGAAATCATCGATACAACAAAAAACTATCTCTATCAAAAATATTCTAGCAATACTCATATTTCTAATATTTCTTTAACTGATTTACAAAATACCTTGCAAAATTCATTTCCTTGGCTTAAAAACACCTTTCTAAAACGAACTTTACTTAATCAACTTTATATCAACATCATCGAATATCAACCAATTGCTTTATGGTTTGATGGAGCAGAAAAATTTTTAGTCGATAAAGATGGAGAAATCATCATTTCGCTTAATAAAATACCAAATTCCGAAAAAGCAGATTATGAAAATATGTTAATTTTTTCTGGTTTAGGAGCTAATAAAAACATCAAATCGTTTTTTAATATCATTACTATCAATCAAAACATAAGCAATCTCATTTATTCTGCTCATTGGGTTGGCGAAAGAAGATGGGACATCCGCTTGCTCGATGGCACTTTAATTAAGATGCCCGAAAATAATATTTACAATGCTTGGCAAAATCTCACCAAAATATACACTAATAATTCCGAGGTAAAAAATTTAAAAACTATCGATTTAAGAATTGAAAATAAAATATATCTTGAATACCAAAATAAAAAAACAGAAACACACAAAATTTAATATCATTTCATCTTTAAATGCAAAATTCTGATCATCAAAAATTATCATACACTATTTTTAATTTTTTACTACCTTTTTTACTGTTATTTAGTTGCTATTTATTACTTTCTGCCTTTTGGCAAAAAAACTTTTTTATTGGAATTTTAGCTATTTGGCTCTTGATTTGTTTTTTATTTTTATTTAATATTATCAATAAAAATACTTTTTTATTTGAAATAATTTTTTTTTCTTTTGTGTTATCTGGCTTAATTTATATTAGCTGTTTTTGTTTTGTTATTTTTAATCTATGACCAAAATTTTAGTTATCGGAGCTGGTGGAATTGGCTGTTTTTATGCTTCTAAACTTTGGCAAGCAGGAGCAGAAATATGCTTATTAATAAGAAATAATGCCCAAGAAGTTCAAAAAAACGGTATCGAAATTTTAAGCATTAACGGTAATTTTACTTTTTATCCACAATCAATAATTAGTGATTTATCTCAATATAAACAACATCCCGATTATATTTTAATTGCCACCAAAGTTTTACCAACCATAAATTTACCACAAATTATTGCTCCAATTGTTGCCAAAAACACTAAAATTGTGCTAATGCAAAACGGTATCAACATTGAAAAATCTTTAGTTGAACAATTTTCACAACAAATTATTAGTGTTATCGCTTTTGTTTGTGTAGCAAAAATTAACAACACCACAATACATCATCAAGATAATGGGCATTTAATTATAGGAAATTATCAACAACAAGCCAAGCCAGATACTTATTTTTTAGCAGATTTATTTCAACAAGCAGGCATTAAAACTAAAATAAGCAATCATATTCAAACCGATCGCTGGGAAAAACTCATCTGGAATGCTGCTTTTAACCCAATTTCAGTATTAAGTGGCGGTTATAATACTAAACAAATGCTTGAAAATAAACATTGCAAACAACTAATTATGCAAGTGATGCAAGAAGTTTTTTTACTTGCTGTAGCCGATAACTGCTCTTTACCAAAAAATATTATTGCCGAAAAAATATCTTATACCGAAAAAATGTTACCTTACGAAACTAGCATGTTGCTCGATTTTAAAAACAACCGCCCTATGGAAATTGAGGCAATATTAGGCAATGCTCTAAAATTTGCTCAAGAAAAATCAATACCAACACCACATTTATCAAGCTTATATGCCCTACTTTCTTGTTTTTAAAAATATTAAAAATACTAGCACAATTTTATTTTTTCTACTAATATTGTTTTGTTGTCATGCTGGTTTTTCTAAAGAAAATTCTAAAAAAAATAATAAAATCACTACTAAACACCATAAAATTAGCAAAAAACACAAAGCAAAAAAAGTAAAATTTATTTTGAACAATCCAAAACCAGATCACCAACAAAACAATCAAACAAATTCTGTTTTTAGCGAAACTGATTATTTTTTCGAAATAGAACTCACCCCGCAAAACTGCAACAACACTATTATTAGCAAATGCTTTTTTGCCGATTCTTTGTTTGAAAAAGCTTATTTTCATCCTACAACCTTGCATATTTTTAGCAATAAAATTTTAGCTACCCAATTAACCTATCAAAACAATAATATACAAAAAAGTTATCCAAAAATCATTAATAAAAATTACAGCTTTATCACTAATAATCATAATAAAATAAGTTTTAATGTGATTGAAGGTAACATTACAGATCTTTATTTTTCAAACACTTCT
>JAUMFK010000030.1:0-1760 GCA_032119875.1 Rickettsiales bacterium | reverse complement strand
TTTTTTAAATTGATCAACAAGATATTCAAGAATTCTCATATCAAAATCTTCGCCACCTAAAAAAGTGTCACCATTAGTTGCTTTTACTTCAAAAACTCCATCGCCAATTTCAAGAATAGAAACATCAAAAGTTCCACCCCCTAAATCGTAGATTGCAATTGTTTGACCGTTTTTCTTTTCAAAACCATAAGCAAGAGCTGCGGCGGTTGGTTCGTTAATTATTCTTAACACTTCTAGCCCTGCAATTTTACCAGCATCTTTGGTTGCTTGTCTTTGAGAATCGTTAAAATAGGCAGGAACCGTGATTACAGCTTTTTCAACTTTTTCGCCTAAATATTTTTCGGCCGTTTCTTTCATTTTAACTAAAATATGAGCAGCGATTTGGCTTGGAGAATATTTGGTGCCTTTTATTTCTATCCATGCATCGCCATTAGAAGAAGGAACTATTTTGTAAGGAACAAGGGCTTGATCTTTGGCAGTGGTAGGATCGTCAAATCTTCTGCCGATTAATCGTTTGGAGGCAAAAATTGTGTTTTCTGGGTTGGTTACAGCTTGTCTTTTTGCAGAGGCTCCTATAATTATTTGATCTTTTCCTGCAAAACCAACAATAGATGGAGTTGTTCTATTTCCTTCAGTGTTTTCTATTACTTTAGGCAATTTTCCTTCCATTACTGCAACACAAGAATTTGTGGTGCCAAGATCTATACCTATAACTATTGACATAAGATAAAATTTTAAGTTGATTTATTTTAAGATTTTTATTGAAATTCAATGACAAAAAATGCCAAAAAGTGCATTTTGTATTGTGTTTTTTTATAAAACAAAACAATATTCTTAATGATTGTGAAGATAATGATTGCTTATAAAATTTACAAGTGCAAAATTATAAATATTTTATTTTGTGTCAAAATTATTTTTTCATAACCTATACTAATAATGCAAAAACAATTACCAACAAAGGCCTTAATAAAAAAAAATCCCAAAAAAGAGGTTCAAAAAAAAGCCCACAAAAAAGCCCACAAAAAAGCTTTTTCTCTTATTGAGCTTTCGGTTGCAGTTATTATTATTGCACTAATAATAGTTGCTATTGTTCAATCTTCTAGGTTGGTCTCGCAAATGAGGCTTACTAATGCCCGAAAATTAACTAATAATTCTGCCATTCCTGCCTTAAATGATATTATTGCTTGGTATGATGCCACTTCAATAGAAGCATTTGATGTTAATCAAACTAATCACACCGATAAAATTAGCAAGTGGGTAGATAGTGAAGTAAGGGTTCACGAACGAATTATACTAGAACAAACAAACACTAACAATCAACCAATATATCAAACTAATTCTATCAACGGTCTGCCTTCTATATATTTTGATGGCAACGATTATCTTGAAGGCAATGAAAAACTAATAGAAGGTATTTTATCTTATTATTCCGGTAGTTTTTTTATGGTTTTTGAAGTGGATGATATATCTTCTAAACAAACTATTTTTAGCCAGAACAATCAATCAACTGCCGATGGAATTGATATTGGCATTAGTTTTAATAATAATGGCGATTATGGCATATGCTCTTCTGAAGTTAATTGTGCAAGTGGCGCAAGCACCGCCAGATCAAGCAATTCTATTGTGCTTCCTAAGAAAAAAAGTGTATTATCAATGATTATAAATAATACAAATACTGTTAATATTTATCAAGATGCTAATTCGGTAAATACTACCAATAATTATAATCCAACTGGTGTTAATTTTGGGTTAAGTAAAAT
>JAUMFK010000029.1:0-1930 GCA_032119875.1 Rickettsiales bacterium | reverse complement strand
AGGGGATTGTTAGCAATGTTAAAAAATATATTCATACAGCGCTGACTAGTCGGCCAGGTGTAATAGATAGATTGATCAAACAATATGGAGATAAAAAAATATTACAGGTCACGATATTGAGAAAGCCAGTAGAGCGAGGGATACAAAAATTATTAAATCTTATAACAATGGGCGGATTTAATAAAGCAAAAAAAGAGATGAATTATGACGAAGTTTATCATTTATTTGTTAATATGCATTTAGAAAATGGCCAAATAGTTGGTGTTGAAAAAAATCAAAGAGTAAATGTTAATTTATCGGGTTTTCCTACATCTGGAATAGATCCATCTAATATTTTAAAAATAAATTGCAATGTTTTATTAAAAGAAATGTTTGAAAAGGCCGAACAATCCGGAGAATCATTTTATAGATACAATGCAGTAACCGCAAATTGTCAGCGTTTTATAAGTGTATTAATGCAAGCGGGGGGGATTACAGGAACAGATAATTTTGTTATGCAGGACGCCACACAACTAATAAAAAATTCAGGATTAAGAAGAGTGGCGGGAACGATAACAGATGCGGCCGCATTAGCAGAAAGAGCGGTTAAAGGTCACGGACGAACAAGCGCCAGTGCGGGCGGCCCTTCTGGCGGACGACAAGCGCAAGCGTCGGACGACCAAGCGCCAGTGCGGGCGGCCCTTCTGGCGGAGGCCCTAGTCGGCGGGAGAGCAAAATGCACATGCAAACCAAAACCAAGAAAACGAAAAATAAATTAATTTTTTTCTGTTTCTATAATTATATGCCCCGTAAAACTAAATCAAATATTGTTGTTGATGAGCACGAAATTGAGCAAGTTTTGGAGATGCCCAAATTAGAACGCCCAAATGCAAAAAGAAAAATTGTTATTAATGATGAAAGAATAACAAAAATTGAAAGAAAAAATAATCCATGGGTTGAGCATTGTAAGAAATATGCACAAGAAAATAAATGTTCATACAAAGAAGCAATCAGCAGGGCCAAAGATTCATATTCTCGTTAATTTTTTTCAATACCGATATTTTGGTTTCTCATTGGACTGATAAAAATACCAGCAACGAAACTGATCAAATTAAAATAAATCGTCACATCTTTCTCAGGTGGCGCTCTTATAATTTGGCCCATAGAAAACCCCATTATTGTTATTAAAATAATGGTTGATGCTAAAAACATCATAAAATCCTTATCAGTTGTTCTTTTACTACAACAACATGCCCATTCATTTTTAAATTTTTCTATTTTAGCTTCCTCAAGCTCTATTTTTAAATCGTTTTCACTTTTAGCGTCCATTATACATAAATGGAGGTTTTTTTTATAAACATATATTTATAATGCCCAAAGAACAAGAGCCCGCTTTAGTTAGTGAATCAGAATATGACGGTATGAGCCTTGGAGAGGCCATAAGTATGTCAATAAATGATATTCGAGCTGGATTATTAAATGTTGAAAAAGCATTATTAGATTTAGTTGATGAGGATGAAATAACGATTGAAAGATACACACCCTGTCATGAATTGAGCAATGAACTGATAGTATTATCAAAAGAATTGTTAATGATAATAAATGAATTCAAGCCCAAAGGATTTAATAAAAAGAAAAAAGCCATAATGGAGCAAGTTGATACAATGAAAGAAAACGGACACTAAGCGCCCGCGGCGGTGGCCCTTGCTGTCGGGTTTTAAATATGTCTTGCTTTTTTAATACCATATAATTTAATACAGTAAAGGAAAACATAGCTTCTCAACCCACAATTAATTTGTGCTGGTGTATTCCCCGACTTGTCAGCTTGGTCTTGTCCTTTATTTACAAAAATCAATTTATAATTCATATTTTTTGCGAGTTCATACCAATCTTTATTTTTTCTCTTTAAATTTCTTGCAAAAGAATCATAAACATATACAGTTTTGCCATC
>JAUMFK010000028.1:0-12581 GCA_032119875.1 Rickettsiales bacterium | reverse complement strand
TATAAAAACTTTCAATAAAGTTGTTGTTATTTTGTTGTTTTGACAACCACGACAAGCTAAATTGCAAAGCACTTCCGCAATCGTTTTTTAGAGGTTTACCAGCAAAACTAACCCATAAATTATTTTGAGTTGCTAAATTATAAATATTTTTTTTGGTTTGCTCTATGTTGTTGATTAAATCTAAAAAATTGTTGGTGTGAGTAAAAACTATTTCTAACTGACCTAAACCTTGCTCGACTTTGCAATTTGGCAGATTTTCTAAAAAAATTTTTAACTGTTCTTGGTTAGCAGAAATTAACGGAGAAAGGCTAGAAAAAACATAAAATTCTAGTTCGCAACCAATATAAAAATTGTGGCAATATTTTGCTGATTTTTGTTGAAAGGTTTTAATATTTGCTTGCAAAATTTGCATTTATTGCCAAAATTGATGTTGTGATACCATTTCAACTTTAAAATTAATCAATTTTATGTTTTAAAGATGAAATTTGGTATTAAATTTTTTAACTTTATTTTAACTAATAAAAAATAAAATGGAAATAATTCTCGCAAATCCCAGAGGTTTTTGTGCCGGGGTAACAAGAGCAATCCAAACTGTTGAGCAAGCTTTGCAAATTTATGGCAAACCAGTTTATGTTCGACATGAAATTGTTCATAATAAATTTGTAGTAGAAAGTTTAAAAGCCAAAGGGGCAATTTTTGTGCAAGAAATTTCCGAAATACCGCAAGGGGCTACCACCATTTTTTCGGCACACGGAGTTTCTGATTTGGTTGAAGAGCAAGCGGCAAATCGAAATCTCGATGTAATAGATGCCACCTGTCCTTTGGTTAGTAAAGTGCATCGCGAAGCCAAAAAATATGCAGAAGATGATTTTGAGCTAATTTTAATTGGTCATAAAGGGCATCCAGAAGTAGAGGGCACTAAAGGAAGGGTTGGTAAAGAGGTGATTTTAATTTCAAACGAAGAAGAGGCTAAAAATGTGCAGTTAAAAAACCAAAAAATTGCCTATGTAACTCAAACCACTCTTAGTGTTGACGATACCAAACAAATTGTTGAAATTTTAGAAAAAAGATTTCCGCAATTACAAAAAGGTTTAGCAACTAAAGATATTTGTTATGCTACTCAAAACAGGCAAGATGCAGTTAGAAAACTTGCTATTGAGGTTGATGTATTAATTGTTTTAGGGGCAAAAAATTCTTCTAATTCTAACAGATTATGTGATTTAGGCAAAGAATGTGGCCTACCTTCATATTTAATTAACAATGCTGGCGATATTGAAGCAAGTTGGTTTGTTGGTATTAACAAAATTGGTATTACCGCAGGAGCTTCGGCACCTGAGGTTTTAGTTCAGGAAGTGATTGATAAAATTAAACATATTTCTCAAAAAGCGGTAAAAGTATCAGAAATGCAGGGTATTAACGAAAATGTTTTTTTTGCTTTACCAAAAAAAGTAAGAAAATCTCATGACTAAACTACAACAAGTTTTTATTTTTGCCGCTGGTCGAGGCGAACGCATGATGCCCCTTACTTCTGGCACTCCTAAACCACTTATTGAAGTTCAAAAAAAACCTTTACTTGGGCATATTTTAGATAATTTATCCAAATTACCTTCTTTAAAAAAAATTATCGTTAATGGTTATTATTTAGCAGAGCAAATTGAAAGTTATTTACAAAAAATACACAATCAAAAAATAATTTTTTCATTTGAGCCAGAAAAGCTTGAAACTGGCGGAGGGCTAGTTTATGCTAAACAACATCTTAACTTTAACGAGCCATTACTCACTATTAATGCCGATACCATTTGGCAAGATTCGCAAAATTTGCTAGATATTGAATATCTTTATCAAAAATGGCAACAAGAACAGTGTTTAATAATGTTGGGGTTAAAAAAGGTTTCCGATTTTTTTGGCTACGATCGCAATGGCGGTGGCGATTTTGAGATGAGTAATCATCTTCTTTATCGTTTATCGCAACCAATGCAATATGTTTTCGTGGGTCTGCAAATTATCGATCCAAAAATTTTGCTTAATGCTCCTAGCAAGTGTTTTTCAATGTCGCATTTTTATAAATCTGCAATAGGTGAAAATGGTTTGCTAAACAACATCAAAGGCACCGAATTGTTAGGTAAATATTACCATGTTGGCACTGTTGAAAACTTGGCAATGGCTCAAAAATATTTTTTTTATGATTAATTATTTGCTAAAATTTCAAAATTTTGATAAAAACTTTAAAATGTTTTTGCCAATTTTTACTATACTTTTTTTGTTTTTTTGTATTTTAGCAAGTTGCGCTATTTATCGCTCACCGCTTGATTATCAACAAAGTAATGCAGTAAAAATTATGTATATTCATGTGCCAGCTGCTTGGCTTTCGTTATTCATTTACACCTTGATTTTTATTTTTAGCATTTTTTCTTTTATTTATAAAAATCCTTTTTTTTCAATTATTGCTCGAAGCATTGCTGGTATTGGTTGTTGTTTTACCCTAATTACCTTGCTTACAGGGGCAATTTGGGGCAAGCCTATTTGGGGAACTTGGTGGGCTTGGGATGCTAGACTTACTTCGGTTTTGTTCTTGTTTTTTTTATATCTTGGTTATATACTTATTTACGATAATTTATGGCAAGAAAAAAATGGCGAAAAATTATCGGCAATTATTGCTATTATTGGCTTTATCAATGTGCCGATAATTAAGTTTTCAGTAGAATACTGGAATTCTCTACATCAGCCTGCAAGTATTTTGCGTGCTGGTGGAGTTGCTATTCATAACGATATGTTTTTACCGTTATTACTTACTTTTGCTACTTATTTTTGTTATTTTATTTTGCTTGCCCTGATAAACACTCATAATTTAATTATTATCAAAAAACTTAACCATGACTTACATCGTTACCGATAATTGCATTCGCTGTAAATACACCGATTGTGTGACAGTTTGCCCTGTTGATTGCTTTTATGAAGGAGAAAATATGCTAGTGATCGATCCTGATGCTTGCATTGATTGCGGGGTTTGTGTGCCAGAATGCCCTGCCGAAGCAATTGTTGCCGAGGCTCCCGAATTTATTAATTGGCTTGAGGTTAACAAAAAATATGCTAAACAGTGGCCAAATATCACCGAAAAAAAACCAGCATTACCTGAAGCTAAACAGTTTGATGGAGTTAAAAATAAATTTGCCGAACATTTCAGCTCAAATCCTGCTAAAAAAGAAAACAATCTTATTAATAAACTAAATCTAGAAGATGTATAATTTACAAGAAAATATTTTGGCCTGCAAAAATTTAAAAAAACCTAAAGCAATTATTTTTGATTGGGATAACACATTGGTTGATACTTGGCCCATAATTCATATGGCAATTAATCAAACTATGCAAGCAATGCAAAAACCACAACTTACTATAAATGAAGTGCGTAATAATGTGCATAAATCAATGAGAGAATCTTTTCCAGATATTTTTGGCAATAATTGGCAAGAAGCTGGCGAAATCTATAAACAATGCTATAAAAAAAATCATATTTCTGCTATTAATTTATTGCCAAATTCTCTTAATTTAATACAAGAAATACATCAACAAAATATTTTACAATTTTTGGTTAGCAACAAAATTGGGGCAACTTTACGTTTAGAAGCTAATAAACTTAATGTTGAACAATACTTTTTTGCTATTGTTGGAGCAGGCGATGCTTACTACGATAAGCCAGATCCTGCACCGTTGCATTTGGCATTGCTTGGCTCTGATATTGAGCCAAATCGAGATGAAGTTTGGTTTGTAGGCGATACCATTGCCGATGTAGAATGTGCTTATAATGCTGGTTGCACTCCTGTTGTTTATGGTCATAGTGATAATCAAATATCTCAATCAATACCTTTGCAATTATTAAAAGAAGGCAAAAACAATCAAGGGCCAATGCCAATTTATTTTAACCACCAAGAGTTGATAAATGTTTTAAAAAACCATGCTTAACATTAAAAATTTAAGCATAACTTTTACTCATCGACAGCAACAAAATTTGGTAGTTAAAAATTTTTCACTAAATTTAAATGAAAATGAAGTATTAGCTTTACTTGGCGAAAGCGGTTGCGGTAAATCAAGTATCGGCTTGGCAATTATGGGCTTGTTGCCTGATAATGCTAGTTGCAGTGGCGAGATTATCTTTAAACAACATAATTTGTTGCAACTCACTAAATATCAGTTGTCAAAAATGTTAGGTAAAGATTTGGCAATGATTTTTCAAAATAGTGCAGCACTTAATCCTTTACACACCATAGGCCAACAAATAGCCGAAGCCATAACTATTCATCAGCACAATCTATCAAAAAAAGCAGTTCAGCAAAAAGTTATTGAGCTTTTAAAATTAGTAGAGCTGAATAATTTTACTGATCGTCTAAAAAATTATCCACATCAGCTTTCAGGTGGCGAGAAACAGCGAATATTAATTGCTATTGCTTTGGCAAATAATCCAAAACTACTCATTGCCGACGAACCAACCTCATCACTTGATTTAGCAACATGTCATGCCATTTGGCAGTTATTTATCAAGCTTAAAAAACACACTGCTATTTTATTGATTACTCATCAACAACAATTAATGAATAGCTTGGCACATCAATTTATTGATAGAGAAATAGTTTTAACACAAAATAATTTAAAAAGCTGGCCAACCTTAACATTTCCAGCACAATTAAATTCGCCTATAGTTTTGCAGGCCAGTAATATTAAGGTTTCATTTGCTAAAAAAGTAATTTTACAAAATTTAAACATTACTGTGCAACAAAAACAAAATATTGGTATTTTAGGAGCAAGTGGCAGCGGTAAATCTACTTTTGCTTTAGCGATTACTAATTTATTAGATTCTTCTGTTAAGGTTGATGGGAAGATTCAGTTTTTTGAAAAATATAACTGGCAACAGCATCAAAAATTATTACGAGCAAAAGTGCAGATTGTTTTTCAAGATCCGTTTTCGGCATTAAACCCCCGATTTAACATTGAAAGTAGCATTGTTGAAGGGCTGAAAATACATAAAATGCTTAACAAACAAAAAAATATAGATGAATTATTTGATTTTTTAAAACTACCTTGTGAAATTAAAAAAATGTATCCACACCAGCTTTCTGGCGGACAAAAACAAAGAGTTGCGGTAATGAGAGCCTTTATTTTGGAGCCAGAAATTTTATTGCTTGATGAACCAACATCGGCACTTGATCATAATTCGCAGTGCGATTTTTTACAGTTATTACTAAACTATCAGCAACAAAATAATATCACTTACATTACCATTTCGCACAGCGAAGAAGTTATTAAAGCTATAAGTCATAAGCAATATAATACCATTTCAACTTTAAATACAATCAATACTATATAAAATTATAAATGAGATGCAAAAGTGCCTGTTAGCAACCCGTAGAGCCAAAGCCATCATTTCCGCGTTTAGTGGCAGAAAGTTCTGCTACTTCAATAATATTAGCAGAAGCATATTGCGAAATAACCAATTGAGCAATTCTTAAGCCACAAGTTATGGTAAAATCACACTTGCTATGATTGATTAAAATCACACATATTTCGCCACGATAATCGGCATCAATGGTGCCGGGGCTATTTAAAACTGTGATACCATTTTTTAAAGCCAGCCCAGATCGAGGCCGCACCTGTGCTTCATAACCATCTTGCAAAGCAATAGCTAAACCTGTTGGCACTAAAACAATTTCTTGTGGTTTTAAAACTATTGGCTCATTGATATATGCTTGTAAATCAAGGCCAGCACTGCCAGCGGTTTGATATTTTGGCAACTGCACTTGCGGATGTAGTTTTTTAATTTGAAGGATAGTCATAAAAATTACTAAATGTTAAAGTTGAGTGAAAATAAAACTTGAAATGATGTTATATTTTGATTAATTTTTTTAAAGTTTCTATATTTAAATCTCTCACAGAAAAAACTTTTTCATTATTTTTTAAAAATTCTCTACTTTGATAAATTTCATCTGATACAAAAATAAAAGATCCATTTTTTGTTTATGTATTGTGAGGTTTTCTATTTTCATAATTTTGATAATCAAATAAATTAAATTCTGTTGGTATGGTTTTTTTTTGAAGATATAAATATATTTGTTGTGATAATGCCTTAATAACAGGAATGCAAACACTATTACCAAATTGCTTGTATGCTTGATTATCACTTACTACAATTTTAAAACTATCTGGAAAACCTTGTAATCTAGCAGCTTCTCTTGGAGAAAGTTTTCTTGGATTCTTATTTATTTGATTTATAAGTATTTCGGAGCCATCTTTATAATATCTAGCCGATATTGTGCTAGTATAAGCTGAATTTTCGTTAAATATTGAATAACCAAAACCGTTACCTTTTTCTAAATGTTCTTTTTTTCTTCTTTGGTGACCAGACCATAATTTATCTGAAATTGTGTATTTTTCGCTTATATCTTCTTCAAGAATATCTTTTAATTTTGTTGGTGTTGAATTAATTTTTGGAAAAGAAAAATTGATATTTTCTAAAAAACCAATAATATATATTCGCTCTCTATTTTGAGGTATTCCAAAATCTTTGGCATTTAGAATTTTACTATACACATTATAACCAATTTCTTTCAATGTATTATGAATTACTTGATAAGTTTTTCCTTGGTTGTGGTTTTTTAAACCCTTGACATTTTCTAAAAATACTATTTTTGGCTTATGATATTTTAAAATATTGGCAATATAAAAAAATAAAGTCCCTCTGGTATCTTCAAATCCCAGTTTTAATCCTGCATTAGAAAATGGCTGACAAGGAAAGCCAGCACATAAAATATCAAAACTAGGTATGTTTTTTATATCAATTTTTACTATATCTGCATGTGGTTTTTCATTGAAATTGGCAAAGTATGTTTGTTGAGCGAATTTATCTATTTCGCAGGAAAAAACACATTTTGCTCCTATATGTTCAAAGCCAAGCCTTATTCCCCCGATGCCGGCAAAGAGATCGATAAACTTGAGGTTGTGAGAGTTGTTCATGATTTATTTTGATTTTTTTATCATTTTAAATGCAATCACTTAATGGCCATCTTGGTTTTACTGCAAAAGAAAGATTATCAACCTTGCCATGTAAAAACTTTTGCAAACCTGCCCAAGCTATCATCACAGCGTTATCGGTGCATAAGCTAATTGGCGGAGCAATAACATTTAGTTGATAATTTTCTGCCCATTGTTGCAAAGAACCTAAAATATATTGATTGGCCGCCACTCCGCCCGCTAAAACAATTTGTGATAAGCTTTTATTAGCCAGTAAAGATAAAATTTTAGGATGTTGCAAAACATTTTGCAAACGGTTTAGCATAATTTTTACCACCGCCCCTTGAAAAGATGCCGAAATATCGCAAATATTTTGAGCGGTAAGAGGTTGTAATTTTTCAATTTGCAAACGCACCGCCGTTTTAAGACCAGAAAAAGAAAAATCATATAAATGTTGATGATTTTTTTTGCTAATTAAAGGTAGGGCAAATTTAAAAGCATTTTTATTGCCATTTTTAGCATGCTTTTCGATAATTGGACCGCCCGGATAGGCTAAATTAAGCATTTTTGCCACTTTATCAAAGCATTCACCTAAAGAATCATCGATAGTTTGTCCGAGTAAAATAAAATTATCAATATTTTCAACTAATAAAATTTGGCAATGTCCACCAGAAATAAGTAGCAACAAATAAGGAAAAGAAACCGAGTGAGTAAGTTGTGCTGTAAGAGCATGACCTACCAAATGATTTACCGCAACAAAAGGCTTGCTTGCTAAAGAAGAAAGTGTTTTTGCCACCGTGATGCCCACAATTAGCCCGCCAACTAGGCCAGGGCCGCAAGTGGCAGAAAAAAAATCTATATCTGATAAATTTAGTTTTACTTCGTTTAATGCCGAAAGAACAAGAGGGGCAATGATATCAAGATGAGCTCTGGCGGCAATTTCTGGCACAACTCCACCATAAATTTTATGTAGATCGATTTGTGATTTTATGATATTGGCAAGAATATTTTTGTGGCTATCAACAATAGCAACGGCAGTTTCATCACAAGAAGTTTCGATGGCTAAACAAATTTTTTTCATGCATCAATTGCCACCAAACCACTTCTGGCAATGCTAATAATTTTATGGCTAGCAAACATTGCCACAATTTCGTTAATGACATGACTATGACCAATTAATTCGAGATTGGTTTGTTGTTCGTTTAGTTGTGGATTAATAATTTGCCAACGACAAGTAGTTTTGTGTTTTAAAATATCTTCAACAAAAATAGCGGATTCGGCAATTTTTAACAAGACCAGTTCTTGACTAATATTTTGAATATTGATTTGTTTAGCAGTATGAACTGGCACAATTTTTTGCAATAATTTGCAAATTAAAGCAATAGTTTTGTCGTTGCAATTAGTTGTTATGGTTATTACTGACACATTTTGTTGATTTGAAACTGGGGCAACTGACAAAGTTTCAATATTATAACCTCTGGCAGAAAAAAGTTCGATAACTCTTGCTAAAGCACCAAATTCGTTATCTATGATAATGTTAAGAATATGGTTTTTTAAAATATCAGACATAACTAAACAGCATTAAAATCTTTGGTAATATATTGTTTTGCTTGACTTCCTAACAAAATTTCATTGTGAGCCGAACCAGCAGGAATCATGGGAAAAACATTTTCACTTGCTTCAACTAGGCAATTAAACAAAACAGGGCCTTGATGTTGTAACATTTTTTTAAATAAATTAGGTAGTTGTTGAGGATTAGAACATTCTAATCCTAAAATATCAAAACTTTCGGCAAGTTTAACAAAATTTGGCAACGAATGAGTGTAAGATTGGCTTTCACGATTATTATATACAAGTTCTTGCCATTGTCTTACCATGCCCATATATTGATTATTGATGATGATTATTTTTACAGGTAAATTATATTGTTTTATTGTTGATAATTCTTGCATATTCATAAGAAAACTAGCATCGCCACTCACACACAAAACTAAACTATTTGGATTAGCAATTTGAGCCCCAATGGCAGAAGGTAAGCCATAGCCCATTGTTCCTAAACCACCAGAAGTAAGCCATTTTTTTGGTTGATTAAAAGAAATATATTGTGCAGCCCACATTTGATGCTGACCAACATCGGTTGAAACAAAAGGTTGTTGATGTTTAGTAAGTTCGTTTAAACACTCTAAAGCATATTCGGGCTTGATGGTGGTGTTGCTATTTTGATAAGAAAGAGATTTTATACTTTGCCATTTTTTTATTTGTTGCCACCAAGTTGTGTTGTTTGGCTTGCTTTGAGATTGTTTTTGCCATTCGCTAAACATTGCTTGCAAACCAATTTTAGCATCAGAAATAATTGCAACATCAACATTAATAATTTTGTTTATCGAGCAATCATCAATATCGAGATGAATTTTTTTAGAATAAGGCGAAAATGCCGAAACTTTACCTGTAACTCTATCGTCAAATCTGGCTCCAATATTAATTAACAAGTCGCATTGATGCATAGCCATATTAGCTTCATAAGTGCCATGCATACCAAGCATGCCAAGAAATTGCGAATTATCAGCAGGAAAAGCCCCCAAGCCCATTAAAGTGCTAGTGATAGGAAAGCCAGTTGCCACAACAAGATCTTGCAATATTTTACAGGCTTCTTCGCCCGAATTTATTAGGCCTCCGCCTGTGTAAAATATTGGTTTTTGAGCATTTAGCATCAGTTTTACTGCTTCATTAATTTTGCTATAATCAAGAGGTTTATTGATGGCATTTCCTGTGCTTAAATATTGATAAGATGGGCGATTGATTGAGGTTTTGCCTAGATAAAATCCGTGATTGTTTTGTATATCTTTTGGAATGTCTATTAATACTGGGCCGGGTCTGCCAGTTTTGGCAATATGAAAAGCTTCGTGAATGATATAGCCAAGATCGTTAACATTTTTTACCAAATAATTGTGTTTAGTGCAAGAACGAGTAAGACCAGTGATATCGGCTTCTTGAAAGCCATCGGTGCCAATAATTGAGGTTGGAACCTGCCCAGAAATGCAAACTAATGGAATAGAATCCATAAAAGCATCGGTTAAACCTGTGATGGCATTAGTTGCCCCAGGGCCTGATGTTACTATGATCACCCCCACTTTACCTGTTGAGCGGGCATAACCTTCGGCCGCATGAGCTGCAGCTTGTTCGTGTCTAACTAAAATATGTTGTAATTTATCTTGCACAAATAAAGCATCATAAAAAGGCAAAATTGCCCCGCCAGGATATCCAAAAACAGTTTCTACCTCTTCGTTAATAAGGGCGGAAACAATAATTTGGGCACCTGTTTGAGTGTTTTGTTGAGCTAGTTTAGTCATAAAGTTTAGTTATTAATTAGCCATGGCAATTAAAAATGAATTGCCTGCCCATAGGCAGATAAAACCGCTTCGTGCAACATTTCGCCAAGAGTGGGGTGGGCAAAAACGGTTTGCATTAATTCGGCCTCGGTAAGTTCGGCTTGTTTTGCTAGTGCAAATATTTGTATCATTTCGGTAGCATCTGCCCCAATTAAATGAGCCCCTAATAATTCGCCAGTTTCTTCGGCAAAAATGACTTTTATTAAGCCAAAAGTTTCGCCAATAGCAATAGCTTTTCCATTGGCTTGATAAGGAAATTTGCCAATTTTTACCTTTAAATTTAACTCTTTAGCTTTTTTTTCGGTGATGCCAATAGAGGCAATTTGTGGAAAAGAATAAGTGCAACCCGGTATATTGCTAACATTCAGTGTGTGGAGTTTTTTTGGATTGTATTTGTTTAGTTTACTTGCAATTGTTTCGGCAGCAATATTTGCCTCATGAGAAGCTTTATGAGCAAGCCAAGGCCCTGCCACTACATCGCCAATAGCATAAATATTTGATTCGGCAGTGTTGCAATGTTGATTGATTTCTATTCTACCATTGTTAAGTTTAATTTGAGTGTTTTCAAGACCAATGTTTTCGGTATTAGGCACAATACCTACTGCCATAATAATTTTTTCTACCTCAATTTGTTGTATTTTTTCTGCGGTTTTTAAATTTATTGTAACACTGTTTTGATTTTTTTTGATGCTTTCAATAGTGGTTTTAGTATGAATTTTTATACCTTGTTTTTCAAAGTTTTGGGTAGCTAGTTTGGCAATTTCAGCATCTTCAACAGGCAATATTTGCTCTGCCATTTCTATTAAAATAACTTCACTACCCATTTGCCGATAAAACGAAGCAAACTCTACTCCAATAGCACCAGATCCGACCACTAAAATAGATTTTGGCAATGTGGTTGGCACCATAGCCTTACGATAAGTCCATATGTGGGTTTCGTCTGGTTCAAAACCGGGAATTATTCTTGCTTTTGCCCCTGTGGCAATAATAAAATAATTTGCATCAAGTGTTTGAGTTTCTTTTGTGCTTTTAACATTTATTTGATTTTTGTTTTTAAAGCTTGCAAAACCGTTAAAAACTTCGATTTTATTTTTTTTCAATAAAATACTAATGCCGTTGCTTAATGTTGCCGCAACTCCGCGCGAACGAGCAATAATTTTTTCAAAATCAAAAGCAACTTCTTTGGCAGTAAAACCATAGCTGTCAAGATTGTGCAACAAATGATTAATTTCTGAGCATTTTAATAAAGCTTTAGTAGGAATGCACCCCCAATTTAAGCAAACACCACCAAGATGAGTGCTTTCAACAATAGCAACTTTTAAGCCTAATTGTGCAGCTCTAATGGCGGCAACATAGCCACCAGGACCTGCGCCAATAACAATTAAATCGAATTTATTTTGCATAAAAAATTAAATTAAAGGTAAATCAAGAGCTTCGTTAATCAAGGCTTTTTGTTCTTTGCTATGATAAGAGCCATAACCAGTAGCAGGAGAAGCACAAGCAACTCTACCTACATATTTTGGTTTAGAAGTTAAATGTTTGCTATTTGTTAAAATTTGCTCTAAAGGCTCAATAATATAAAGCCAAGCCCCCATATTTTTAGGCTCTTCTTGGCACCAAATTATTTGTGCTTGTTGATATTTTTTTAATTCTGCTAACAATTCTTGTTCTGGAAATGGATATAGTTGCTCTAAACGCAAAATAGCAATATTGTTAATTTTGTTATTTTCTCTTGCTTCGAGTAAATCGTAATAAACCTTACCGCTACACAAAATTACACGTGTAATTTTTTTGGCATCGATATTTTGAGTTTCTGGCAAAACTGCACAAAAGTTTTTGCTAGTGAACTCTTCAATATTTGAAACCGCTAATTTATGACGCAATAAAGATTTTGGCGACATGACCACTAGGGGCTTGCGATCGTTGCTGTGTAATTGTCCTCTTAACACATGAAAAAAGTTGGCAGGATTGGTGATGTTGACCACTCTTAAATTGTTGTTGGCACAAGCTTGTAAATATCTTTCTAGTCGAGCAGAAGAATGTTCGGGGCCTTGCCCTTCAAAACCGTGTGGCAAAAGCATTACTAAATTAGATTTTCTTAACCACTTTACTTCGGATGAAGCAATGAATTGATCAAAAATAATTTGAGCCCCATTGGCAAAATCGCCAAATTGAGCCTCCCAGATTGTAAGA
>JAUMFK010000027.1:1022-2126 GCA_032119875.1 Rickettsiales bacterium | reverse complement strand
ATAAACTCGTGTTGAGTGTTATATGGCGGGTCGATGTAAATGCACTTAATTTTGCCTTTGTAAGACGGCACCAGCAGTTTTAAAACTTGCAAATTATCGCCTTCAATGATTAGATTTTGTGTTGTGTTTGTGTTTTTACCTCGTTTATCGTCAAATTTTAATGCAAGTTTTGTCTCGCTTTCTTTAAATGCTAAACCTTTTGCTTTTTGTTTGCCTGCCCAAGTAAAACAAAACGGCTCTTGCTTTTCGGTTGTATAGCCAGTGGCAAAATTTTCAAGCTCGGCTTTAATTAAATTGAAGTCTTTATCAAACAAATTTGGCAATAATTTTTTTAACTCTGCCATTTTGTCATGGTGCAGATTTTGCACACCTTCGTTAAATTTGATAGTTTTTTCAGTCATAAATAAAGTATAATAAATTATTGCCAATCGCTTGCATCAATTGTGGCAAACGAATCTTTTTCAAGTCTTAAAATATCTGCCTGATCGCTGATATTTTTGGTTTCAACATCAAAGCCTAAGGCTTTAAAATGCTCAATTGCACATTTGATTTTGAATTCTTCACTTTTCTTCACAAGCTCGTGACTTTCTCTATCTTTTACCTCAAAAATCATATACAGCTTGTCATTTTCGCCCACAACAACGGCAAAATCAGGGTAATATTTGCCAATTGGGGTATTGATATGAAATTTTTCATCTCCACTTTTTGGCAATTTCATAAACAACTTAATTTTATCAAGTTTATCTGCGGTTTTTATAAAGTTTTTTTCTGGTTCCGAATCGTATTCAACCAAATCGTATAAAGATTTTTCTGCTGTTTGTGTGTTTGCTGTTGTTGTCTTTTCATCTTGATAAAAAGCTTTATCGGGCCATTTATTATTGGTTAATTGATATTCAACTCTGGCAATTGTGAGAATGGCATTTTGAATTTGTTCTTTTATGGCAAAAACCGCTCTTGATAGCCACATTTGTTGATTTTTTTTAATTGCATTTTCATTGCAACAATCAAGAATTTTATTAACTTCCCATTTTGTAAGCCAAGTTTCTTGGCAAATTTTTTGAATTATTTCTGGTTTGTTATAATCAGATTCAAGTTTTGCACCAA
>JAUMFK010000027.1:0-1012 GCA_032119875.1 Rickettsiales bacterium | reverse complement strand
GCCTTTTCTATGGCAATTCGCTTTTCTTTTATTTCACTTTCAAAAGATTTTATTGACTTGATGATATTTTTATAGAGTTGTTCTTTTTCATTAAAATGCACAAGATATTTTGACTTTCTTGAAATTTTTTGCCATAAAGGCCTCGCTTCAGCAAGTTTTTCTTGGCGAATCTTCATTATTTTTGTTGCTTTTAACCTTTTTTCTGCATCATCTGGAATTGCCACATCGTAGCCATCTTTTTTGGCATCGTTTTGATAATTATTGACAAAAACATCCCATTTTTCACCACCAATTACAGTTAATAAATTTATTATTTCATCTTTTGGAGTGCTAAAATTATCTTTTATTCTGTCACCATTTTGATTTACCGCTAAACGAAGCCCGCGACCAATAAACTGACGCCTTGAAATATCGCTACCGATATCTCTTAAAAAGCAAATTTGAAAAACATTAGGGCAATCCCAACCAACACCAAGTGCCGAATGAGTAAATATGTATTCTACTGGTTCGTTTAGAGACAATAATTTTTCTTTATCTTTCATTATTAGATCAAACTTTTCTTCGTCATTTTCAATGGCTTGAGTTGTTGATTTATCGCTAAAATAAGCTCCATATTTTTGTTGCGGATTATTGTGATATTTTGTTAATTCTTTCTCAAAAATTGTGCGAATTTTTTCAAAATTTGGCACAGAATCGATAAAAAACAAAGACAAAACTTTGATTTTTTGCTGGTTTAATCTTTTTTTCTTCTGCTCATGAATTGCAATTGTTCTTTTAATTTGCTCATGTAAAAGCTCGAAATTATCATTTTCGTTAAAATTCATTTGGCTAAGTTTATTGCCATTATCAAACAAAATATCTTCTGGCAGAACTCTTTCAATTGTTAAGTTGCCGATTTTATCGCCATCTTTTACTTTTTTTTCTTGACCATCTTCTAAAATTATTGCAAGCCATTTTTTACCTTTTTGTTGTGATTTTATGAATTTAATATTAAGACCAAGTCCATCTTTAA
>JAUMFK010000026.1:0-13029 GCA_032119875.1 Rickettsiales bacterium | reverse complement strand
GCTTTCGTTTTTTAAAGTTTTTATCTCAAAAATATTTTGTTAGATTGATTAATTTTAAAGTTGAAATGGTATTATAAATAAATAGAGTAGTAGTGCAGTAAGGACTCAATATATTTTTACTTGAAAAATTATTTTAACCAAAAAATTTTCAAGTAAAAAAAATCTGCCAGTAGAAAAAGACACTGTTGTATCCAAATTTATTTTACTTTTTTACCTATTTTTAACTAGATTTCAGTTGTGCTAACGTAAAACAACATTCTATGTTTAATATGAGTCTAAACATAACTAAAATTTCTTCTCAAAATTAAAACAAATTTGGAATGCAGTAGTGCTAAAAAAGATTTATTTGATAGTTTTTTGCAAAGCAAAAACTAGTTCATCTATCATGGTAAAGTTATGCAAAGAAGTGGCGGTAATTCGGAGTCTTTCATCGTTTTTAGCAACCGTTGGATAATTGATGTGTTGCACATAAATATTGTATTTGTTAAGTAAAGTTGTTGATATTTGCTCGGCTTTATAAGCATTACCAATTATTATTGAAATAATATGTGATTGATTATGAAAAATTTTAATATTAATTTGTTGCAGTTTTTGTTTTAGATAAGCAACATTCTTAAATAAAATATCTCTTTCTTGATTGTTTTTTTGTAGATATAAAATATTTTCTTTGATTGAAACCGCTAAAACTGGGGGTAGGGCGGTGCTAAAAATAAAACCGGAAGCATAACTGCGAATTGCATCGATAGCAACTTGATTTCCTGTTAGATATCCGCCAAAAACTCCAAAGGCTTTACCAAAAGTGCCTTGAATAAAATCTATTTGGTTATGTAAATTTAGCTGTTTGCTTAAACCAGCGGCTTGCCCATAAATACCAACCGCATGAACTTCGTCTATGTAGGTGAGGGCTTGATATTTTTTTGCTAAATCAACAATGCCTGCGATATCGCCAAAATCACCATCCATCGAATATACTGATTCAAAAATAATTAGTTTAGGTTGATTTTTTGAGTAAAGTTTAAGCTGTTCTTCTAGTTCAGATAAATTATTATGAGTAAAAATATGTTTTTTTGCTTTGCTATTTTTAATGCCAGCAATAATAGAAGCATGATTTTTGCTATCAGAAAAAATAATTAAATTAGGTATTATTTGATTAAGTGCTTGAATTGCTGTATCGTTAGTGATATAACCAGAAGAGCAAATTATTGCCTTTTCTTTGCAATGCAAATTGGCAACCACCTGTTCTAGTTCGACTATGGCTTGGTTATTTCCAGAAATATTACGTGTGCCACCAGCTCCAAGGCCATATTTTTGTAGAGCTTCTTGAGCTAAATTGATAGATGCTTGATTCTGCCCCATTCCTAGGTAATCGTTAGAACACCAAACGATTATTTTTTGTTGATTATGATTATTTATGGCATAAGGAAATTCGCTACATAGCCTTGAAATATTTACAAAATTTCGATAACGATTTTCTTGTTTTAATTGCTGGATGGCATAATCAAAAAATTGTTGATACATATTAATTAATTTTTTTAATTTTAACTAATATTATATTGTTATGATTTTTTTTAACAATCTCAAAATAAAAATTTTCAATTGTAAGCATTTCTTTTTCTTCTGGAATTCTTCCTAAATAATTAATGATATAAGCCGAAATATTTAATGCTTCTTCATTTTGTGGTAATTGCCAATTGAGTTTTTTATTAAGATCGTAAATAAGAGTTTTGCCACTTACTTTATAAAGACCAGATTTGCTTTTAATAATATTTATTTCGTTTCTTTCGTCTGGTTCTTTAATTTCTCCAACTATTTCTTCTAGGATATCTTCGAGAGTTATCAAACCTTGCACCGAGCCGTATTCGTCTATCACGATTGCCATTCTTTTTTTGATTTTGCGAAAGGCAAATAATTGAGCTTTTAAAGTGTTAGAATTTGGTACAAAAAAGGGAGTGGAAACCACCTGTTGTAAATCAAAATCATTGAGATTTCCTTTATATAAATAGAGGGCCTTTAACATTTTGCGCACATTTAAAATGTGAGTGATATTTTCTTCTTGATTTTGCCAAAGTGGAATTCTGGTATAGCCAATATCGATGGCTTTTTTAACAATTTCAGTGATGCTTAAATTATAATTGATCGAAGAGATATTTTTACGATATACCATAATTTCAATGATAGAAGTATCTGATAAATCTAGCACACCATCGAGTAGATCTTTGTCGTATTTAAAAATTGAACCTTCTTTGGCTTTTAGTTCAATAGTGTTACGAATTTCTTCGAGTTCGGAAATGTGGTTAGACTCTTTTTTTTTAAAATTAACAATAGCTTTATCGATGATTTTTTCGATAATATGCACAATTGGTAAAAAAACTTTGTATAAAAAATTAATAAAATTAGCAAAAAAAACAGCGATTTTTTCTGGTTGATGCAGGGCAAGAGTTTTTGGTAAGATTTCTCCAAAAATAATAATTACTACTGTTAAAAATAATGTGGCATAAATCACTCCTATTTCTCCAAATAATTCGAGTAATATTTTAGTGGTTAGAGAAGAGGCGATTATATTTATAGCATTGTTGGTAAGAAGCATTACACTTACTAATTTTGCTCGATTGTGTAGTAAATTTTCAAGCTTTTTAGCTTTTTTACAACCTTCGTTTTTTAGTTTCCAAATTTTTGCTCTTGAAACGGTGGTAATTGCGGTTTCAAAGCATGAAACTAACCCCGCTAAAATAATTAAAGTTGCCACATAAAATATTTGCCAAGATAAAGAAATAAACATTTATTTTAATTGTTGATTAATTGCTTTATCAATTAGTTTGCCAAAATTTTCGACCCCAAATAATGCAATAAAAGAGCCGATTCTAGGGCCTTGATTTTGACCTAATAAAACTTGATAAAGCAATGAAAACCAAGAGCCGATATTATTTTCGTAGCCTTGCTCTTTTCCTACTTTATATACCACATTTTGTAGTAAATTAGAATCTGGTTGGCTAGTTAATAATTGATCTTTTAAAGCATGCAACTGAATAATTTGCATAGCATTTGGAGTTAAATAAACTTTATATTGCTTGATAAAGTTATTGTAATAAGCTAAAGCTTTTTGCACCATTTCATCTAATAATGGCGAGGTTTTTTTGGTAATATTTGGTGAGTATTTGGCGATAAAGCCCCATAAAATATCTTCGTTTTCTGGATTGCAAGCCGAAGCAAGATTAAGAAGTAAAGAATAACTAATTGAAAAATTAACATAATTCAGTGGCGGCTTGCTTTGATGAATATGAAAAACTGGGTTGTCTAGTTGTTGAGCAGGTGTTTGGCTGTTAAAAGCACTCATAAAAGCCAAATATTCATCAACCGCCTTTGGAATAACATCGAAATATAATCTTTTAGCAGTTTGTGGTTTTTGATACATAAATAAAGACATAGACTGGGTAGGGGCATATTTTAGCCAATCTTCTACAGAAATGCCGTTGCCTTTTGATTTTGAGATTTTTTCGCCAGTTTCTGATAAAAACATTTCGTAGATAAAATTGATAGGTGGTTTACCGCCAAGTATTTTGCAAACACTGCTGTAGATTTGTTGATTTGGTTGATGATCTTTGCCAAAAATTTCGTAGTCTACTTCAAAAGTTTGCCATCTAGCACCGAAATCTATTTTCCATTGTAGTTTGCAATTGCCATTTAATACCGAAATTTCTTGTTGTTGTTGGTTGTTATCAAGATAAGTGATGGTTTGTTTTTGTAGATTAACATCTAAAACTCCTTTATCGATCACTAAATTTGTTTGAGGATCGATGGGCATAAAAGGGCTGTAGGTGGCTTTTCGTTCGGCACCTAGGGTTGGGAGCATTAAGTTTAATAAATCTTGATATTTCTCTAAAACTTTTAGCATGGTTTGGTTAAAAGCACCAGATTGATATTGCTGTGTGGCACTAATAAAGGTATATTCGAAACCAAAAGAATCTAAAAAATTTTGTAATCTGGCATTCATATGGTGGCCAAAAGATGGATGGGTGCCAAATGGATCTGGCACCGAAGTGAGTGGCTTACCTAAATGTTTGGCAATTAGTGCCTGATTGGGAATGTTTTCTGGAACCTTGCGTAAGCCATCGATATCGTCTGAAACACAATACATTTTTACAGGAATATGTGGAGCAATTAGCGAAAAAGCTTTCATCACAAATGCTGTTCGCACTACTTCGCCAAAAGTGCCGATATGGGGCAAGCCAGATGGGCCGTAGCCAGTTTCAAAAAGCACAAAGCCTTTTTTTGGGATTTGATTTTGAATTTTTGTAAGAATTTTTTTTGCTTCTAAAAAAGGCCAAGCAAAGCTTGTATGGTAGTGGTTTTCAGACATATTTATAAAATTAAGATGAGATTTTTTGCCATAAAGAATTTGCTTCGTTTTTGGTTTTTAATGCCAAGGTATTGCCTAGTTTTTGTGCCTCTTCACTAGAAATTATATTAGTATTTAGTTGTTGAAAATTATATTCTGAACCGCAACTAGAAATAATTGCGGTTTGTAAAGTGAGAGTATTGTTATTTATGGTGGCAAAACTTGCCATAGGAGTAAAGCAATCGCCCTGCATAGTTGCTATAAATTCTCGCTCGGCGGTAAAGCAAATATTACTTTGGTGATGATTAACCGCTCTGGCTATTTGTTGGATTTCTAGATCGTTGGCTCTGGTTTGTAGAGCTAAACAACCTTGCCCTGCTGATGGCAGTATTTGATTTTCATTGAAAATATATTGAACAAGATGATCTTGGTTAATTCGATTAAGACCTGCCATTGCTAAAATTATGGCATCGAAGTTTTTTTTCTGTAATTGATTAATTCTGGTATCGATATTGCCTCGTAAATCAATTATAGTGGCGGTAGGGAATAATTTTTTTAAAAAAGCCGATCTTCTTGGTGAAGAAGTGCCGATAATAGCTTTTTTTGGTAAATCGGCAAGAGACTTTATTTTATGATGAGAAATTAAGGCATCAAAAGGATTATTTCTTTCGGTAATAGCAGATAAGGTGGTTTGATGATGTAATATCGGCGGTAGATCTTTGCTAGAATGAACTGCTATATCAATTTTATTTTCAAGTAAAGCCTGCTCAAGTTCTTTGATAAATAAACCTTTACCGCCAATTTGGGCTAATTTTACAGAATTATGAATATCGCCACTAGTTTTGATAGGAACAACTTCTAATTTAATATTGCTAATAGCAAAAGATAATGATAAATAAACTTCAGCAACTTGAGCCAAGGCTAGTTTGCTCGACCTAGTGCCAATTCTTACTAACCTAGACATTAAAAATTAACCTTGACGAGCTTTAAAACGCGGATTTACTTTATTGATAATATAAATTCGCCCCTTTCTACGCACTACTTTACAGTTTTTATCGCGTTTTTTGGCAGATTTAATAGAATTATAGATTTTCATAAAATGAATTATTTAAAAAATTAAAACAAATATTTTAAAGCTTTTTTTTTATTTGACAAGATTAATTTTTGATTATTTCTATTTTTAATTGAGCATCTTGTAATTTTTTTTGGCAAAAAACATGAAGATCAGTTGCTTCTTTATGAAGATTTACCATATCTTCTAGGTTTATGGTATTAGAAGAAAGGTTTTTGACAATTTCTTCGAGACGATTTAGGGCCTGCTCAAAGCTGAGGTTTTGATTGTTAGAGTTGTTCATAGTCAGTTAAAGTAATAGGATATTGATTAGAAAAACAAGCATCGCAATATTGAGGGTTTTTGTTGTTGCGTGCGGTTTTGGTGATGGCTAGATATAGAGAATTTAGAGAAAGATATTGTAAATTATCTGCCCCAATGAATTGTCTAATTTCTTCTTTTGACATATAAGAAGCTAGTAAATCTTTTTTTTCCGGAGTGTCTACACCATAAAAACAAGGCGAAATAGTGGGCGGTGAAGCAATTAAAAAATGTATTTCTTTAGCTCCTGCCTCTCTTACCATTTGCACGATTTTTTTAGAAGTAGTGCCTCTAACAATGCTATCGTCTATTAGCACAACTTTTTTATTATTAAGAACGGCTAAATTAGCATTGTGTTTTAATTTTACTCCAAAATGCCGAATTTTATCGGTTGGCTCAATAAAAGTTCGCCCTACATAATGATTACGAATAATACCTAATTCAAATGGAATTTTTGATTGCAAAGCAAAGCCAATAGCTGCTGGCACACCAGAATCTGGCACTGGCACTACTACATCGGCATTTAGAGAGCCAACTTCTTTGGCAAGTTCGATACCAATATTTTTTCGCATTTCATAGACATATTGATTTTCAATAAAACTATCGGGACGAGAAAAATAAACATATTCGAAAATGCAAAATTTAGAAGGCTTTTTAGCAAATGGATAAAGTGATTTAATGCCATTTTTGTTAATAATAAGCATTTCTCCGTGTTGTAAATCGCGTTGCCATTTAGCACCAATGATATCGAAAGCACAAGTTTCGGAAGCTATAACCCAAGAATCGTTAAGTTTTGCCAAAGAAAGTGGCCTAACCCCATAAGGATCGCGTATGGCAAAAATACCTTCTTGATGCAAAATAACCAAAGAAAAAGCTCCTTCAATTTGGCTAGTGGCATCGATAATTTTTTCGGTGAGAGTGGTTTTTTTGCTCAGTGCAATAAGATGAATAATAACTTCGGTATCCATGGTAGATTGAAAAATGGCACCTAAAGAAATTAATTTTTTTCTTAAGATATTAGCATTGGTTAAGTTGCCGTTGTGAGCTAATGCTAAAAAACCGCAGTTTAAATCGGCAAATAGTGGTTGATAATTACGCGCTGTTTTTTTGCCAGCGGTAGAATAACGAACATGGCCAATTGCGCAATTGCCTAATAATTTTTTGATGACTTCGTTAGAAGTAAAATTATCAGAAACTAAACCATCGGCAAAATGTACAAAAATTTCTGGGTTATCTTGGTTAGGGATTTCTTGCAAACTAACAATTCCCGCTGCCTCTTGCCCTCTATGTTGTAAAGCATGCAAACCAAGGGCAGTGTTTATTGAGGCTTCTTTTGAGTTATAAATACCAAAAACTCCACATTCTTCTTGAAATTTATCAAACATAAAATAAAATTAAAACAAACTTGAGATGCAAAAATTACAACTTGAAATGCAATATTTACACTAATTATCATAAAATTATAAATTATTTAAGATAATTTGTCAAGATTGTTGTAATAGCACTGTTATACCATTTCAACTTAATAGATATACAACTTTTGTTTTTTAAAGTTTTTATCTTAAAAATATTTTGTTAGATTGATTAATTTTAAAGTTGAAATAGTTTATATTCAAAATTTTGGTCTGTGAGTTGTGTTAGTAAGTTTGGTAAAAAATAATTTAGTTGTTCTTCTAAAATATATGGCGGATTAATAATTAACATACCGCATTTTTGCATTTTATTTTGAAGAGCTAAATTATTTATACCTATTTCAACTCTTATGATTTTAGCAAAATTTAATTTTTTAATTTCATGTATAGTGTTTGTTAAAATTTCGTTTTGTGAAGTGATAGGATACCACCACAAATAAACTCCGTTTGTAAATCGCTTTTTGGCTTCTGCTAAAGCATTTAGGCTATTTTGATAATCTGGGCTAATTGTTAGGTGAGTTTTTTCGTAAGGCGGATCTATCAATGCTAAACATCTTTTTTGCAAAGGCGGTAGCCTCGTTTTTAACAAATCAAAACCATTGCCAAGGTTGGTTATAACTTTTTTATTGCCAGCAAAATTTTTTTTTAAACCAAAATAAGTTTCTTGATTTTTTTCTGCTAAAATTATTTGCCAATTTTCGATTTTTTTATGTAGAATATATTTCATTAACAAGGCAGAACCAGTATAAAACTTTAAGTTATCAGTTAATTTGTCAAGAGAAGTTAAATTTACTTTTGCTAAAGTTTGCCAAAAAATATAAGGCATAGTTTTGTAAAAATTTTTCTGTTTCACAAGCCTGTAAATACCTTGAGAGCTTTCAATATTTTGTTGATTTAATAAATATTTGCCAAGCCCTGCATGAGTATCTATTGCTAATAATGGCTTGTTTTTTTCTTGTAAATAATCAAGACAACAACATAAAATACAATGTTTAAATAAGTCGGCAAAATTGCCAACATGAAAAGAATGCTGATAGTTCATAATGTTAAGAGCCAAATTTACTAATATTTTCAATAAAATAATCAACTAATGTATTTTTTCGATTTATCTTGGTTGTTTCATGGCTAAATTTAAAATCTGAATTTTCGTTGTTTAGATTATAAAATTCTAGATCTTTAATATTTTCAAGGCTATCAAAAGTAATAAGTAGAATTTTTCTGTCGGTTGTTTTTGGTTTAAAAAATAGCAGATGCTTAATTTCTTCATAAAAATAAATAAAATGCTCTTTATTGTTTAGTTTAAAATAAATAGTTGGACTGCCTAAATCATGAAGAACAGTTCTTTTTGAAGAAACCCCTTTTTGAAACATATTTGGTTGATAAGTATCAAATATATAACCGTGTTTTTCATATCTGGCTACACAAGAAGTGAGTAAAAAAAATAATACCATTGCAACTTTAAAATTAATCAATCTAGCAATGTATGTTAAGTTGAAATGGTATAACACAATAATTATTGGAAAAATTGTTAATTTTGTATTTTGTAATTTTAAATTAATAAAATACATAAATTTTTGAAAGAAATTAAATAAAAAAATCATAAAAATCATATTGCAATTTGAAAAAAAGACAGTAAGCTTGGATATATTATATTTTGTTTTTTATGATTTAAATTAAAAATAATACCATTGCAACTTTAAAATTAATCAATCTAACAAAATATTTTTTGAAGTGTTTAACACAAACGACATGTTGAAATAAAAACTTTAAAAAAACAATTGCTTATATATTTGTATGAGTCTAGTATTTTTGAAGTTTTTTAACTAAAAAGTTATTGTAATTAGCAAAAATGGTATAATACCATTTCAACTTAAAATACATTGTTAGATTGATTAATTTTAAAGTTGAAATTGTATTATATAGTTTTTAATCTGTATAAATAATTATTTTATCTTTATTAATTTTAAACTCAACTTTAAAATCTTGATTTAATTCAAGTAAGTTTTTACAATTAAATTTAAGATCAAAAATATTTTGCTATATTAGATTATATATTGCAAATGCTATTATACCATTTCAACTTAACATACATTGTTAGATTGATTAACTTTAAAGTTGAAATGGTATTACAAGATATTTTTTATGATCATATATTTTTTATAACAATAATTTTTTACCATTATGGCAGTTCCTAAAAAGAAAAAATCCAGTTCAAAAAGCGGCATGAGAAGAGGTAGCAACGGCACCTTTAAGGCAGATTTTGCTAATGTTGTTGTTGATGCAGAAAGTGGTGAATTTAAACTTCAGCATCATATTATTGATGATACTTATCGAAATGGTAAATTAAAAATAAATCTCAAAAAAAGAGCCAGAAAAAAACAGCAATCTTTTGAAACAAATGAAACAACAAAAGAAGCAATAGTTGAAAATAACAGCGAAAATAAATTAATTGAAACTAAATCAGAGTAGCAAGTGTCTGAGATTATAATCGCCCTAGATTGTATGGGTGGCGATAAGGCTCCGCAAATTGTTATTGAAGGAGCCGATATTGTTGCTAGCAAGTATGCTAATATTAATTTCTTGCTTTTTGGCGATTCAAAAAAAGTTTTACCAATAATCAATCATTGCCGTAATTTAAAAGGTAGGTTCGATTTTATTCATACCGACGAAACTGTTTCTTCTTCTGAAAAGCCATCGGTTGCATTGCGTAAACTAACAAAATCTAGCATGAGGTTAGCAATTGATGCGGTAAAAGAAAAAAAGGCTATGGCGGTTGTTTCGGCAGGTAATACTGGGGCTTTGATGGCAATTGCTAAATTGGTGTTGCGGACTTTGCCTACAATAAGTCGTCCGGCTATTGTTACTTCGGTGCCAAACAAAAAAAATAAAGGCACTGTTTTACTCGATATGGGTGCTAATATTGAATGTGATGCTAATTTATTGTTTGAGTTTGCGGTAATGGGAAAGGCTTTTGCTAATTATGCTTTACACATTAAAAATCCTACTGTTGGGGTTTTAAATGTTGGTTCTGAAGAATTAAAAGGCAATAGTCATGTGCAAAATGTAGCAAGCATGCTAAAAAACAGCACTATGTCGAGTAATTTTTGCGGTTATGTAGAAGGCGATGATATTGTGAAAGGCGATGTTGATGTAGTGGTAACCGATGGTTTTACTGGTAATATTGCCTTAAAAACTATCGAAGGCACTGCTAAATTTATTTCTTCGGTTATTAAAGACGGTTTTACATCTTCTTGGTTAGCAAAAATTGGCTATATTTTATCTTCTTTTTCTCTTAATAATGCCATCAAAAAAATAGATCCCAGAATGCATAATGGAGCAATGCTGATTGGTTTAAATGGAATTGTAGTCAAAAGCCATGGTAGCACAGATTCTATTGGTTTTGCTAATGCTATTATGGTTGCTAATAATTTAATTACTAATCAAATAAACGAAAAAATTATTGCCGATCTTAATCAGAATCAAGATTTTTTAAATAATTTTAACCAAGCTCAGTCTATTAATCAAAATAATTAAATATGGCTATTTCTTCTAAAATAGTTGCAACTGGTTCATATTTGCCAGAAAAAATTCTCACTAATCACGATTTATCTAAAATAGTTGATACCGACGATATTTGGATAACCGAAAGAACAGGTATTAAACAGCGCCGAATTGCTGCAAAAAATCAGCTCACTTCCGATTTAGCATATTTGGCATACTGCGATTTGGTAAAAAATTATCCTCTTTCTGCTATAAATATTGAGGCAATTATTGTGGCTACCACCACTCCAGATTTAACTTTTCCTGCTACCGCCACTACTGTGCAGGCAAAAATTGGAGCCCACAATGCTTTTGCTTTCGATATTTCTGCGGTTTGCTCTGGTTTTGTTTATGCTCTTACTGTGGCTAATGCATTAATTTTAACTAGGCAAGTGAAAAATGTTTTAGTTATCGGTGCCGAAACAATGTCTAGAATTGTCGATTGGAAAGATCGTAACACTTGTGTGCTTTTTGGCGATGGTGCTGGCTGTGTTTTTTTACAAGAAAGTAACGAATTAAACACAGGTATTTTAGCAAGTAATTTGAATTCTGACGGCACTTTAAATAGCTTGTTACACACTAATGGCGGCCCATCTTTTAACGGTTCTGCTGGTTATGTGCAGATGCAAGGAAAAGAAGTTTTTAAACATGCTGTCGAAAAAATGACTCAATCTGTTTTAACTACTTTAAAAAAAATTAATTTATCAGCATCTGATATAGATTTACTAATACCGCATCAAGCAAATTTGCGAATTTTACAAAGTGTTGCTAATAAATTACAATTATCACCTGATAAAGTAATTATAACTGTGCATGATCACGGCAATACTTCGGCAGCTTCTATTCCGCTAGCTCTTGATTTTGCTTGTAAAAATAACAAAATCAAAAAAAATGATCTTGTTGTTTTAGAAGCCTTGGGTGGAGGTTTAACTTGGGGTAGTATAGCAATTCGTTGGTAATAACATTTATAATCTTTAAATGCAACAGTGCCATAGAAAATAAAAGGTAGATTTTAAGAATTAAATTAAAAAATATAATGGAAGAAAAATATATTAAGGTTGTTGGTGCTAAAGAGCATAATTTAAAAAATGTAAGCATCTCTATACCGAAAAATCAATTAGTTGTTGTAACTGGTTTAAGTGGTTCTGGTAAATCATCTTTGGTATTTGATACTATCTATGCCGAGGGTCAAAGAAGATTCATTGAAAGCTTATCTTCTTATGCTCGTCAATTTCTTGATATGCAAGACAAACCAGATGTCGAATCTATTTCTGGTCTTTCTCCGGCAATTGCTATCGATCAAAAAACCACTTCGCGTAATCCTAGATCAACCGTAGGCACAGTAACTGAAATATACGATCATTACAGATTATTATTTGCTCGAATTGGAGTTCCGTATTCGCCAGAAACTAATCAGCCTATTCAAAGTCAGTCGGCATCGGTGATTGTTGATAAAATAATTTCTCTGCCACAAAAAACTAAAATTTATTTATTAGCTCCAATTGTGAGAGGTCAAAAAGGTGAGTTTCGTAAAGAAATGATGCAGGCCAGAAAGCAAGGTTTTCAAAGAATTAAAATTAATGGCAAGATTCACGATCTTAATGATATTTTGCCAACTATCGATAAAAATAAAAAACATAACATAGAAATTATTATTGATCGTTTAGTGGTCGGTAGCGATTTAGGCAATCGATTGGCTGATTCGGTTGAAACTGCACTAAAAGTAGGGGATGGTTTGCTTTATCTTGAAATAGTCGAGCTACCTGACGATTCTTCAAAGCCAGAACCAATAATTATTTCTGATATTAATCAAGCAAAAAATGGCAATTTGGTGGTATTTAGTGAAAAATTTTGTTGCCACACATAGTCATCCATACCACGCGATGCCACCAGATCCAGATGAAAGTGTAACTAAACTATTAAATTTCGATTTAAATAGTATTTTGAATAATAATGTAAGGACAAATTAATTTATCTAAATATTTATAGATAAAGTAAAACATGGTCATAAGAACTTACATAGAAAAAGATAATACACTAATTAGTCATAGTAGATTAAATACTGGATTAAATTCTATAACAGAATTATATTATGGTGGTGAGGGAGATAAACAAAAATACACCAGACATATCTTCTATTTCGATGTTGATAAGTTAAAACAAGAGTATAATAAGGGAAATTTGGGAGATTTAACACAAGTAACCCATATTTTAAAAATGACCAATACCTCAACATTTAATCCAGATTTATTGGGTAAAAAAACCTCCGATTTAAAACAAAGAACATCATCATTTGATTTGATATTGTTCAGAGTACCAGAATTTTGGGATGAAGGTGTAGGTTTTACATATAATTGTGATACTTGTGC
>JAUMFK010000025.1:669-5789 GCA_032119875.1 Rickettsiales bacterium | reverse complement strand
GCGGGGTGTGGTTTGAGTTTTTCAAGCTCTTGCTCTTTGCTGAATTTTTTGTTGTAGTTGATATATTGAAAGCCATCAGCTCTTGTTAAAATTTCGTAAGGGCAATTTGCTTTAAAATTAGAAACAACATCGGTTGTGTAGGTGCCGTCTGGCATTTTCCATAAAGAAATATGATGATTGCCATTGGTTTTGATGACTTTGGTAAAATGTTGAGTTGCTTTGGGATGGCTAATTTCGAGAACAGATTTATTGTTATCATAAAGTCTTACTTTTTTAATGCCTGTGTTTTTGCTAAATTCTGGCATAATTTTTTCTTGAAACTCTTTATCTGATGTTACTTTTTCTGCTTCGGCAAGTAGTAGGTTTTTAATGTTATTATCTCTCGCATAATAAACATCGGCTTTTTTTAGAGCGGTTAATTTGGTTCTAATAACTAAATTGCATTCCGCTGGTTTTTTCTTATCGTTATAAACTAAAATTGGTTTATTTAGCTTACCATAATTGGTTTCGTCGTGCAATTTAACATTTTTGCCATGATCTTTTTTATGAGAAACAATGATTTTTTCTATTGTTTTAGCAACATCTTCACGAAACGAATTCCAGTGGTTTGGAAGCTGTATTTCTAGCTTGTTAAGATCAAAATTTTTTGCATTATCTCTAGAAATTTTTTGCAACATTTTTTGATCGGTCATGGCAATACAAATTGCATCAATAGCATGATGGCGATGATCTTGGCGGTTTTTTGCGGCATTTTGATTTTGTGAAGATGAATTATTTAACACCTCCCCTGTTTCGCAGTCAAAATCTTCGTTGTGTAATAACGAATTTAAGCCCCAGTTATGGCGAAGTAAGGCGGTAATTTTACCATTGCCAATTTTAATGTTATCTTTAGGGCAGATTTGTTGCAAATATTGTTTGGTAACCCTAGAAATATAACGAGTATCGTTGAGTTGGCTGGCAATAAAACCATTTTGATCTGAAAATTTTTGCATTGCTTCTGGTTCGAATCGCCATCTTTTATGTTTTGGCATTGTTTTGGTGCGTTGCAAAATTTCTGAATAATTGTAAGTTAAAGAAGATGAAAAGGCCTCAAAAGGCGAGCGATTGCCCTTAATGGCATTAGCAGATTTTGAAGCGATAGTTTTGTTGGCAATAGAATCGTCAAAAGTTTGAGAAAACGGCAAAATATGTTCAATTTCAAATTCGGCAGAAAAAAGCTTGTTAATGCAAATTGACTTGCCAGAATATGGACATTTACGATCGTTAATGTTTTTAAAATTAAGTTCTTTCCATAGTTTATATCGCAAACGATTTTCGTAATTATCAATTATGTTGTTTTCAGCTAAAGCTTTTTTAGCTTCTTTATTTTCAGCTTCGTTGCTTTTTTGCTGTTTTTCGGTTTGTTTTTTTTGTTGTTTAGTTTGTTTTAATTCTCTTGCTAGCTCAACATAAATTTCAGCAGGTTTGCCGTGATTTTTAATGATGTCGTTAATTACTTTTCTAATTTGGTTTAAAGCTGTATGCACTGTGGGGTTGGCTATTTTGCCATGATCTTGCTCTTCTTGTGATGCAAATTTTGATTTAACATCAACAACCGAAGCAGGAATAGCAGAAGCATAATAAGATAAAAAATCGGCGGTGCCGTTGCCATAATTTTCGTTGCTATGATTGATTCCTAAAAATTTTAGTGCTTCATCGTATCGGCAATTTTGCACTTGCATTACTTCGCAAAGTTTTTGCAAAATTTCTTTACACATATTGCCAACGGCGGTATTTTGAAAATGATTAATAGTTAGCTTGCTTAAATTTTGTGCCTGCTCTAGTGAAACTTGCCATTCGGATAGAGCTTTATTTTTGATAATTTCTTCCTCATCTTCTTCGAGTAAAAATTCAACAATTTCATCTTGTTTGGCAAGTGAAAATTGTTGCCATAAATTGCCAAAATATTTGTCGTTGGCAAGCAATTGCAATGTTGGATTGGCTTGCAAATCGAGCCTTCTTTCGCTTTCAAGATTAAACTCATAATCGTGTTGATAGTTTATTTCTTGGTTGATGATTTCTGGTGAATCAAAAGATAAACTGGCTTGCGGACTTTTTTGATGTTTAATTTTTGTAGAACTTAATTCTTTTTTTAAAGTAGAAAATTTTACTGGCGATTTTTGCGAATTTAATTTATTAATAATTATTTGTTTTTGTTCCAAAGAAAGCTCAATTTGTTCTCTTGTGGCAATATTTTTTAGTTTTAAATTATTAACCTCCGATAAAATTCGAAATAAACAATAGCTAGGCATTGCCAAATAAGCCCTTGGCAAACCCTTTAAATTAGCAGAGTTATTTGATTTTTCTGCAAGTAAAGCCGTTGCCCATTGTGGCAAATGCTCCTCGTTTAGCTTGTGAATATTTAAAAATCGACATAAACCTTTATCTTGAGCCTTTAATTTTCGTTGAAAAAAAATGATATTTTCAATTTTTTGCCAACTTTCTTCGCTAATATTATTATGATGTTGTTGTTGAAATTTTTTGATCGTTAAAAATTCGTGCAAATACATTTGCCTTGTGGGATATAGCACATCATAATCGGCCAAACCTCTAGCATTTAAACCTTTGTTTAAACGATTTTTAAACAAATATTCGCCAAGAGTTTGGCAGTTATTTTTAACGATTTCTGATTGTAAATTTTCTCTTTTTTCTTGATCAGAAATTTTGTTGACGGCTTTTTTTGTTTTTTCATTATCTTCTTGCTGTTGCGATGTTTTAATAATTTCTTTGCGGTTGCTTTTAAAACCCCTTCTTTGGGCTAAATGAAAAATTGCTCTACCTAATTTAAAAGGCTCAATTGCTTGTGAAATGGCTTTGCTTCTTAATTCATATGGCTCTAATAATTCTAGTTCTTTTCTAGAAATCTTATTATTTGGCATTAAATTAATTGCTATTAAAAAATTCATTAAAGTTTTTTTGCGCGATAAAGCTCGATCTCTTCTTCTTCTTGCGCCTCTAGCAATCCTTCTGGCAACTGCTAAAGGTTCTTGGCTTTTTCTTCTTGCGCCTCTAGCAATCCTTCTGGCAACTGCTAAAGGTTCTTGGCTTTTTGCATCACGACTATCAGAAAAAATCCGCACACCTGCATCGATAATTGTTTGAGGAATGTTTTCGTTATTTAATGTAATAACAGCAAAACCAATAGAATTAGTTCCTAAATCTAGCCCGAGACGATAATTTTTCATATTTTTTAAAATTGTGTAAAAAAATAGTTGCTTTAAAAAAAAAGATATTTTAGAATAAGTTTTATCCAGTGTCAAAATGTTTTTTTCTTTAAAAAAATCAAATAAATTGGGGAATTTATAGTCAAGCTGGTAACAAGGAGATTTTTTGGTTTTATTATCAAAAATTGCTCCACAAAATTAAATAAGGGGGTTCGCCCCCTTGTTTTTCTCTGCTTTGTTGTTGTTAAATAATTTTTCTTAAAATGTTGCGAAGTAGGCTAATAAGAGGCTTGTAGATCACAAAAATTTCTCGACAACCATCAACCAAAGTGTAGTTTTTGCCATTAATACTGGCAACAGAAATTGTATGCATGCCAAATTGATAGCAATCTAAATGTTTGGTGCTGGTGGTTGCCACTTGTTGCTCGCTAAAAAAATGGGGGTTAAGATGGGTGATTTCGTTAATAACAATACTTTCGCCATAATGTTTTTGGCAATTTTGAGCAGGACGATAAATTTTACCGTGAGCCACAAAAATATTACCAGCACTTCTTGCCGAAACTTGGCTCACTTTAATTGGATTTTGCGGGTGCAATGTGAACTCTTGTTGTAAAGATGGGCTATAAGCTAAATAAAGATGAGAATTAGGTTGATCGGCTTTGCTATAAAATAGCCAATAATTGCCGTTATAAAAAAATAAAGTAGGATCTATCGCTTCTTGATGACTAAATATTTTTTTAACATATTGTGCCTTTAAATTTATAGGATCTATTTTATATAAAATTAGGTTTTTAGTTTTGTAAGATTCGCATAATAAAAAAATATCTTCCTCTTGCCAAAAAACAAAAGGGTAAGATAAGTGTTTATGATTATCAAGTAGCAATAGTTTTTTGCCTAAATATTTTTCTTGTTTAGCATTTTCTAATAAGCTAGCAATCATAATTTTGCCACGCTTGGTTATTTGGCAATATTCTTCAAATAAAACATAAGTTTGATTGCGGTAGGTAAAAGAAAAAGGATCGGCGAAAAATTTTAAACTACTAGGTTTAGCAAGCCAAGTGATTTGTGGTGCAAAATCAACAATAAAACAGTCAATGTTGGCATTTATTATGCCGATGTTCCATTGCTGAAAATAAAATAGTTTATGAAAAATTTTTTTAAACATAATATAAAAATTGCCAAAAAGAAAAAAATTTTGCTATAATTAATTGATTTGTCAAAGATTTTTTGTAAAAAAGCTTGCATATCTTGCTACCTAGACTAGAATTTTACCTAAATAAATTTAATTCACAATATTTTTTATGTTTGATTTTGAAACCTACGACATCATAAAAATTTTACATATCGTTGCAGTTATTTCTTGGCTTGCTTCTTTGCTTTATTTGCCCAGAATTTTTGTTTATCATTGCAGAGTTGCCTTTAACTCTGAAAGCTGTAAAATTTTTCAAGAAATGGAAAAAAAACTTTATCGCTACATTGCCACTCCTGCCATGATTTTAACTTTGATTTTTGGCTTTTATTTAGCGATACAAATTGGGTTTGAAGGTAGTGCTTGGTTGCATGCAAAAATTTTACTAGTATTTTTGCTAGTTGGTTTTCATTTTCATCTTAATGCATTTCGCAAAAAATTCGCTTCTGGCAAAAATAACAAATCACATAAATTTTTTCGCATCATCAACGAAGTGCCAACCGTGCTGATGCTTGTTATTGTTGCCTTGGTAGTGCTAAAACCTTTTTGAATTGCAAACATAATAAAATATGGCACTGTTGTATCTCAATATTACTTATTATAGCTTAATTGATGTTAAAATCAACTAAAATTGTCTAGAGCCATACTAATATAAAATTTTAGATGAAAAATATTAAATTTCGCTTGACATTAATATGCAAAATAATTAGTATTTTTTTTACAAAAAC
>JAUMFK010000025.1:0-659 GCA_032119875.1 Rickettsiales bacterium | reverse complement strand
TAACAAACAAAATAAAAACATGAAAAATTTACAAAAAAATGCAGCACCAGGAATTCAACTAAAAGAAATGAGAACTCCTCAAGCTTTAGAACAATTTTTACAAATTGAACCAATTGAAATCAAATATTGGGATTATGATCCTATATCAAAAGAACTTACATTGAAAAAAGCATCACAATCAACAGAATCACTATCTAGAGAAGAGGCAAAAGACGCAACAGAAGAAGCATTGAAAATAATGAAACAACAAAAAGTAGAAAAACTTGTTATAAAAAATCAAAACAGTTTCAGTTTTAAAGATTTAAAAGCATTATTAAAAGAACAACCTCATCAATTAAGAGAATTAAATCTTGAACAATCTCATGTTGAATTGAAACTCATACCCAATCAACCATTTATAGAGTTATTAAAAACATACCAACCAGAAATAGAAGTTCTTGATTTAACAGTTGCTTTTGTCTAGGCATTGCCTAAAAATAGTTGACAAATAAAAAAATAGCAATAAAATAAGTTCGTAATTAACAATTAATCGATTTTATTTATGAAAATTTTATGTAAAAAATGCAAGTCAAGTCAAGTGGTAAAGAATGGCAATCAAGATAATATACAAAGATATAAATGCAAAGATTGTCTTGCTGTTTTTAGAAATAGCAAGCCAA
>JAUMFK010000024.1:0-11177 GCA_032119875.1 Rickettsiales bacterium | reverse complement strand
ATGTGTGTTGTTCTCTGTGTTGCTTTGTGGATGTGGCAAAATGTTCAACTGAGAGGTCAGCTTAGTGGTGAGTAATATTTTATTGTTTGGGTTCCTGAAAATGTAAAAATAGATAGAGCTAATCAGAAATTTATGCGCCAGCTTTATGTTGCTATGAGTCGCCCGAAGCATCTGTTATGTTTGGCAATTCATAAAGATAGAGTAGATGAAAATGCGGAAAAGCTTTTGAAAGAAAATGGATGGGATATTATTAAAATTAAAGCCGAGGAAAGTTAGTAACACTGTGATTAGAAGAGGGATAAAGAAAATAGGAAAAATGCAACCAAGATTAATTTAGAGCAACAAATATGGCGGATGAGGTGAGATTCGAACTCACGGTAGGTTTGAGCCTACGGCAGTTTTCAAGACTGCTGCCTTAAACCACTCGGCCACCCATCCGCATATTAAAAAGCTAAAAGCAGAAAATGCCACAAGCTAATAGTGGTGCCTAAAGGCGGAATCGAACCACCGACACAAGGATTTTCAGTCCTTTGCTCTACCGACTGAGCTATTTAGGCAAAAACACTACTTACCAAGATTTTAACAACTAAAATTAATTCTAGCAAGTGTTTTTTTTATTTTTTTTACCAAATTTGCTAATTATTATTATTTTCGTTGTTTGTTGTTTCTGGCAAGATATCTTCACTCACTTGTGCAACAATTACCAGAGCTGGTTTAATTAGGCGATCGGCAATTGTATAGCCTGCCTGAATTACTTGTAAAATTTCACCATCTTTGGCAATTGTTGGTTGGGTTGGCACTTTTGATAAAGCCTCGTGCAGGTTATGATCGAACTGTTGTTTGAGTGGAAAAATTCTAGCAACTTTATATTTTTCGAGAGTTTTGATTAGCTCTTTTTTGGTCATGTCAACTGCTATAGCATAGTTTTTTACAGATTCGTTTTTTTCTATTTCTTGTTGCGGGCAGTTATCGCTTGCCATAAAAAAGTTTTCAACCACCAAAGCAAGGTCGGAAACAAAATTAGTGATAGCAAATTGATGAATTTTCTCTTTTTCTTCTTGAGATCGTTTGCGTAAATTTTCAAAATCGGCAAAACTCCGCAGTAGTTTTTGATTTAAATCTTTAATTTGTTGCTCTTTTTCGTTTATTTGCTGTTGCAAAATTTCAAGTTCCGAAATAGCAGAAGACTCTTGCTGTGCAATGTTTTCTTTTTCTTCGTTTTTGCAAGAATTATAAATATTTTCGTTAGACATACTTTTTTGGTTGTTTTTTGTTTATGTTGTTTTATAATAAAAAAAACTTGACGATAATTTTTGTTTAAGATTATAATGATTTTTAAAAAATTTTTCAAGTAATTTAATGCCTTTTTATAATATAAAATTTATGAGCAACTTATCAGATAATTTAAATTTGCATCAAAACTATTTGGTTCCAATGGTTATTGAGCAAACTCCAAGAGGTGAAAGATCTTTTGATATTTATTCAAGGCTTTTAAAAGAGAGAATAATTTTTTTATGTGGTCCAGTAAACGATCAGGTTTCAACCTTAATTGTGGCTCAATTATTATTTTTAGAAGCTGAAGATACAAAAAAAGATATATTTTTTTATATTAATTCGCCAGGAGGAGTGGTTACTTCTGGGTTGGCAATGTATGATACAATGCAGTTTATTAAGCCAGATGTTAACACTTTATGTATTGGGCAAGCTTGCTCGATGGGTTCGCTATTGTTATCGGCTGGGGCTCCTGGTAAAAGATTTTCATTGCCTAATTCGCGCATCATGATTCATCAACCAAGTGGCGGTTTTCAGGGGCAAGCAACCGATATCGAAATTCATGCTCAAGAAATTTTATCACTTAAAAAAAGATTAAACGAAATTTATGTAAAACATACTGGGCAAAAACTTTCTGTTATTGAAAAAGCAATGGAAAGAGACAATTTTATGAGTGCTAACAAAGCTTTAGAATTTGGTTTAATCGATCAAATTCTTGATAAACGACCAATCTAATCATATTCTCCAATGATGAAAAAATATAACGACAAAGATTTACACTGTTCTTTTTGTGGCAAATCTCAACACGAAGTAAAAAAACTTATCGCTGGCCCTACTGCTTTTATTTGTAATGAGTGTATAGAGCTTGGCATGGATATTTTAAGACAAGAGCAGAAAAAATCTCCGCTTTTTTCTACTGCCGGCAATAAACCAACTCCGCAAGAAATTGTTAAAATTTTAAACGAATTTGTAATTGGGCAAGACTATGCTAAAAAAGTTTTGGCAGTAGCGGTTTATAACCATTATAAAAGAATCGATTTTAATTCTAATGCTGATGGTTTAGAGGTTAATAAATCTAACATTTTAATGATTGGCCCCACTGGTTGTGGCAAAACTTTACTTGCCCAAACTTTGGCCAAAATTCTTGATGTTCCTTTTGCTATTGCCGATGCTACTTCGCTTACCGAAGCTGGTTATGTAGGCGATGATGTTGAAAATATTATTTCACGTTTATTACAGGCGGCAAATTTTGATATTGAAAAAACTCAAAGAGGCATTGTTTATATTGATGAAATCGATAAAATTGCAAGAAAAGTTGAAGATAATTCAAAACGCGATATTTCTGGCGAAGGAGTGCAGCAAGGTTTGCTAAAAATTATCGAAGGAACAATAGCTTCGGTGCCAACTCAACCAGGGCGAAAATCTACTCAACAAGAATATGTGCAAATAGATACTCATAATATTTTATTTATTTGTGCCGGAGCTTTTGCTGGGCTTGAAAAAATTATTGCCTCTAAAGGGGCGGGTTCTTCTATTGGTTTTACTGCTGCAGTTAAAGATAAATCTGATAATTCTAATCAAAAAGATGTTTTTCGCAGTGTTGAGCCAGATGATTTAATTAAATATGGTTTAATTCCTGAAATTGTGGGCAGATTGCCAGTTTTAGCACCGCTTGACGGCTTAACTGCTGATGATTTAAAACAAATTTTAGTTGAGCCAAAAAATTCTCTCGTTAAACAATATAAACACTTATTTAATCTCGATAAAGTTGATTTGCAATTTAGCGATGAAGCTTTAAATGCTATTGCTAAAAAAGCTATCGATCGTAAAACTGGAGCGAGAGGTTTAAGAGCTATAGCCGAATCTATTTTGCTTGAAGCTATGTATATTATTCCGACACAAAAAAATATTAAATCAATGTTAGTTACTCCAGAAACTTTACAAAATTATAATCTTAGCACCGAATATTTATCTGATGCAGAGTATGAAGAGAGAGAGAAAAAAAATCAAATTTCATTACTAAATAACAAAGAAGCGAAAGAAAATGTTAATTAATATTTTATAAATAAATTTGCGATACAACAGTGCCTAAAATACAACAAAGATTAGTAATGTTTAATAATTTAAACTCTAAAAGTATAGCTTAAATATGAATTTTCAATTAGTTTACGACGGAAAGGCTTTAGAAAATAACGAAATATCACCAAGAGAATTATCGGTTGCTTTAATTAGTATAAACGATGTTCTTGGTAGAGCAAATCAAGTAATCAATAAAGGAAAAGGTAAAATCGAAATAAAGGTGAAAGCAAGTTTTGAAACTGGTTGTTTTAAAATTAACTTCAAAGTTTATCAAGATTTAATCAGTGTAGCTAACGATTTATTATTTCACAGTGGTGCAGAGCATTTACTGAAAGCCAAAGAATTGCTCGAATTTATATTTGATGAAAAACTTGGGTTGCTAGCCTTACTGCTGTTTTTAAAGGGTGCGAAACCAACTAAAATCATCGAAAATGAAGATGGCTCTTTTGTTATTTACAGAGATGCAAGTCAAATTAAACTAGAACCAAAAGTGATTGATTTATATCGAGATTATAAACTAAGAAAAAGTCTTGAAGGGTGCATTGAGCCATTAAAAAAAGATGGAATAGATGATTTTGGAATCGTATTTAATAAAAAAACACTTTGCTCAATCAAGAAACCAGAAATTAACTACTTCGAATGCCCGCAGTCAGAACAGCAAAAACTAGACGAAGATGTGATTTTTATAACAAATGTAAATATCGTAAATTTATCTTTTAAAGAGGGTAATAAATGGTTTGTCAACGACGGTCAATCTAGTTTTTATACAATAGTTGAAGATGAAAACTTTTTAACAAATATCGATAATAATATTGTTGAATTTTCAAAGGGAGATATTTTAAAAATTAAGATTCGACGAGAACAATTTTTTAATCCAGAAGAAGAAAAGTTAAAAATCGAAAATTATATAATGCAAGTGCTAGAACATAAAAAACCAAATATTCAATTAAAAATTTGATAAAAAATTTATCTTAAAATATATAAATAAAAAACACAATATATGCCAAAAACAACTAAAAAAAATATTCAAAACATCAATAATCAAGGAAAAACCCAAAAAGAAATAGAGGCTCTTAATTTTCACATGCAAGGCAAGCCAGGTAAAGTTGCTATGCATGCCACTAAACCACTAAATACTCAACGAGAGCTGGCTTTAGCATATTCACCAGGAGTTGCTGTGCCGTGTTTAGAAATTGCTAAAAATCCTGATTTAGCCTACGAATATACTGCAAAAGGCAATTATGTGGCGGTTATTTCTAACGGCACTGCGGTTTTAGGTTTAGGAAATTTGGGGGCTTTGGCAGGAAAGCCCGTCATGGAAGGAAAATCGGTTTTGTTTAAAAGATTTGCCGATATCGATTCTGTTGATATCGAAGTTGCCACCGAAAATGTTGAAGAATTTATTAATGCGGTAAAATATTTAGGTCCAACTTGGGGAGGTATTAATCTTGAAGATATAAAAGCTCCCGAGTGTTTTATTATCGAAAGTAAATTACGTGAAGTTATGGATATTCCTGTATTTCACGACGATCAACACGGCACCGCCATTATTTCGGCGGCGGGCATTTTAAATGTGCTATATCTTACTGGTAAAAAATTTGAAAAAATAAAAGTAGTGGTAAATGGAGCAGGAGCCGCGGGCATTGCTTGTTTAGAGCTATTAAAAGCAATGGGCTTGCCTCATAATAATGCTATTTTATGTGATACACAAGGAGTAATTTATCAAGGCAGAACAACAGGCATGAATCAATGGAAATCTGCTCATGCAGTAAAAACCAACCTGCGAACCTTGGCAGAAGCCATGAAAGATGCCGATGTTTTTTTAGGTCTTTCAGTAAAAGGGGCGGTAACCAAAGAGATGGTTAAATCGATGGCAAAAAATCCTGTAATTTTTGCAATGGCAAACCCCGATCCCGAAATTACTCCAGAAGAAGTTCATGCTACTCGAGACGATGCAATTGTGGCAACAGGCAGAAGTGATTATGAAAATCAGGTTAATAATGTGATGGGCTTTCCCTATATTTTTAGAGGAGCTCTTGATGTGAGGGCATCAACTATCAACGAAGAAATGAAAATAGCGGCCGTTAAAGCATTGGCAGATCTAGCCAGACAGCCAGTGCCAGACGAAGTGATAAAAGCCTATGGCGGTAGAGAAATGAAGTTTGGCAAACACTATATCATTCCTACTCCGTTTGATTCTCGACTCATTCATACCATTCCTGTGGCGGTTGCTAAAGCGGCAGTAGAAACCAAAGTGGCTAAAAAACCAATTACTAATTGGGGCGATTATGCCAAGCAATTACAGGCCAGAAGAGATCCTTCGGTTAATAGTTTAAGTTTGATTTTTGAAAAACTCAAAGCTTCGCCAAAAAATATCATTTTTGCCGAAGGTGAGCAGTCAGAAATTATTAAAGTTGCTAGCATGTGGCGAGATAACGGCTATGGTAAGCCAATTTTAGTAGGTAAGCAAGCAAAAATTTTAGAAAGAATGCAAGAATTTAGCATCGATCCAAAAGGAATCGAAATTTTTAATGCTTCAATTTCTGAAGAAAATACCAAGTTCAGCAAATATCTTTATGAAAAACTCCAGCGAAAAGGCTTTTTGCAATCTGATTGCTTGCGTATGATAAAAACCGATCGTAATGTTTTTGCAGCTTCTATGCTAGCTTGCGGGCATGGCGATGCTTTAATTACAGGTCTTACTAGGGGTTATAGCAAATCACTGCACGATATTTGGCAAGTGCTTAAAAATAAGCCAAATCAAATTGTTATGGGTATGTCAATGGTTATTTCAAAAGGTAAAACCATTTTTATTGCCGATACAGCTTGCTCCGAGCTTTCTTCATCTGAATATTTAGTGCAAATTGCCATTCAAACTGCAAGCAAAGTAAAAGATATGGGCTACGAGCCAAGAGTGGCTTTTTTATCTTTCTCTAATTTTGGCAGTGCTTTAAAAACCGAATCACAACGCATTAAAAAAGCAGTAGAGCTACTCGATGAAATGCAAAAAACTCAAAAAATTAATTTTGAATACGATGGCGAAATGACTGCCGATGTTGCTTTAAATCCAGATAAAATGGCAAAATATCCGTTTTGTAGGCTCACTGCTCCTGCTAATATTTTAATTTGTCCGGGTTTGCATTCGGCCAGTATTGCTACCAAAATGCTTGAAACTCTTGGAAACTGCACAGTAATTGGGCCAATTCTTGATGGTTTTGAAAAATCAGTGCAAATTATTACTATGCAATCTAGTATTAACGATATTTTAAACATGTCGGCAATTGCCGCTGTTGATAACATTAAAAAATAAATTTATGTCAAATCAACCATTTGATGGTAATTTAGCTTTGCTTATTGCATCACGATCTAAAAGATTTGCTGACGAAGGCGATGGTGGCGGTGGCGGTGGCTCTGCCGCTCATATGCCTATGCCAGGTGGCGATGGCGAAATGGGGGCGGTTGGTGGCGGTAATCAATTACATGATATGGCAAGTAATTTTTTTGATTGTTTAGGAGAAATGGGAAAATTTCCTACGGTATTTGCCGATTTAAGTGAGGATGTTCTTAATTCTATTGTTTCTAGCTCGATAGCTGGTGCAGATTCTTCTATGCTCGATGTTTTAGTTCATGGTTTCAAAAAAATGGTTCTTAATGCCGAAATGCACGGTCTACAGCCAGTTTCTGCTGTAAATGAACTAATGTATAAAGGTTTAGGAACTTCTGCGATACCAGGTTTTATTAATTCAAAACAAGAAGGTAGATAATTTATGCAAAATAAAGTTTATATTCATCAGCCTAAAAAATCGGCAATGCAATCGGGCAGAAAAAAATCTTACTGGTTAATTAGTTTTGTAAATGCTAGCACTAATCGATCTATAGATTCTTTAATGGGCTGGATTTCTTCAACAAACACCGATTTACAAGTTTCTTTTAAGTTCACTTCTTTGCAATTAGCAATTGAATTTGTTAAGCAAAAAGGTTGGTCTTATGAAGTGATTGAAAATTTATCAAATACCGCAATTAAACCAAAATCTTATGCTAGCAACTTTACCAATTAGGCTCATTTTTTAAAATTTTTGATAAATCAATAAAAAATACTTGCAACTTTATTTAAAAAATTTTAATTTGTTTTTTTAATGGTAAAAAAGTATTTTCTATTTAAATTTAAAACATTATGAAAACCAAAAAAACCCAAAAAAATCAAGCTAAAAAAACTACCATAAGTAATGCTAAAAACCTTAAAAAAGTTGAAAGCAATAATTTAGCTTATCGCCATTTTATTGATTTAAGCTTACTTACCAGCCATGATATTCGGCAAATTTTAGATTTGGCATGCGATGTTAAAAAAAACAAGCAAAAATATTTGCAAGCTTTGCAAAATAAAAATCTGATGATGATTTTTGAAAAACCTTCTACCAGAACTAGAGTTTCATTTGAAGTGGCTATTAATCAGCTTGGCGGTTTGGCAATTATAACCAATAAAAACGACATGCAACTAGGTAAGGGCGAAACAATTGCCGATACTGCCAAGGTTTTGTCTCGGTATGTTGATTTTATCATGATTCGCTCTAATTCTCATCTAGCTATCACTGAAATGGTTGAAAATGCCTCGGTTCCTGTTATTAACGGCTTGTCTGATTTTTCTCATCCTTGCCAAATTTTAGCATCTATCTTAACTATTCAAGAAAAATTAGGCGATATTAAAGGTAAAAAAATTGCTTGGTGTGGCGATCAAAACAATGTTTTAAACTCTTATATTCATGCTTGTAAATTATTAGAATTTGAGTTTCACATTGCCTCTCCAGAAGAATTAGATTTTTCTAAAAAAGAAATTTCAAAAGTTCATAAGCAAGGAGCCGATATTCATCTGCATCATAACATCAAAAATGCAGTAAAAGATGCCGATGTAATTATTACCGATACTTGGGTTTCGATGGGCGAAGATGCCGAATATAACGATGCAGTAAGGCAGCGAAAAATAAATTTACTAGAGCCTTTTCAGGTTAATGCAAAAATAATGAAATTAGCCAAAAAAAATGCTTTATTTAGTCATTGTTTGCCAGTTTATCGTGGTTTTGAAGCAACTTCTGATGTTATAGATAGTAAATATTCCATTGTTTTTGATGAAGCTGAAAATAGGCTTCATATCCAGAAAGCCATTTTATTATGGTGCAATACCATTTCAACTTAACATACATTGTTAGATTGCTTAATTTTGAAGTTGAAATGGTATGATTTTTCATTTATAATTCCAAACCCAGATTTAACAATGCTCTTTGGCATTGTTTTTTCCAAAATAATACACGATAAACATAATAGTTATTTTTGCATTATTTTGATTGTTATATTTTAGTTATTCATCAATAATAGCACTGTTATATTCGAAATTAATATATAATTTTATCTTTTTTTATGATTAAAAATAACTTTAAAAAAACTGCTTTTTCTTTAATTGAACTATCGGTGGTGGTTTTAATTATTGGCATCTTAATTGCTGGTATTACTGCAGGATCTCGGTTAGTAAGAAATTCTAAATTAGCATCAGCTGCTCAATTTACCAAATCTTCTGATATTAATTCAATACCTGATTTAGTTTTATGGCTTGAGCCAACACAAGAAAACAGTTTTGCTACTACCTCTACTAATTCTGATAACTTAACTTATGCTAATGTAGCTAGTTTGCAAGATGCTAATTATTTAAAAGATACACTTCGCCCCGATAATCGTGAGTATATTGCTAGGTGGAACGACATTACCCCAAGAGCTTTTCCAGGTAATAAGAAAAGTGTTTATCAAGATGTTGCCCTACGAAGACCAATGTATATAGCCAATGCCATCAATGGCTTGCCAGCATTACAGTTTGATGGTATCGAAAGTTGTCTTTATTCACTAAATAATAATATCACTCCTGCTTCTCCGCCACTTATAGGAGGAGACGATAGCTATACTATGATTGCAGTATTTTCTCCTAATGCAGTAAGATTTCAGGCTATTATTCACCAAGATGTTGGTTATGGAGATGTAAATAATAGAGCTGCTAGCATAATGACAAATACTACTGATTTTAGAATGGATGGAACGATAAGAGATATTATTTTAAATATTAAACCAGTAATTCAACAAAAATATATCTTGACAGTTACACTTGAAGATAAAAATGTTTTGGCAACCAATAATGGCGCTCTGTATATTAACACTTCTCCTTTGCAGCCAAATAGTTCTTTTTTTGTAAAAACTAATCTAGACACTAATAATTATGATATTGGAGATAGCATGTTTGCTGTAGGAATGAGGGCTAGAGATAATGCTCTAACTAATTCTCCACAGGGTGGCGGTAGTAAATTTAGTGGCTATATCGGTGAAGTTTTAGTTTTTGATCGAGCCTTAAAAAATGAAGAAATGGATGTTATTAATAAATACCTCTCTAAAAAATGGGGCATTGCTTTAAAATAAAAATATTATGAAAACAAAAAAAGCTCAAATTGAAAGAAAAGCTTTTTCCGAGATGTTTTTTATCGTGTTGTTTTTAATTTTTATCATCTTTTTTGCTGTTGGTTTTTATTTTATCAAACAATTTATTTATCAAAAAAAAATAGATTCTGCCATAGTTTTAACAAAATCTGCTCCTGCTCACTATATTGATGGTGTTGTTTTGTGGCTAGAAACTGTTGATAATATTAATTTTATTGATAAAAAAAATAATTCTTCGGTTTATTCTTGGCAAAATAAACCAAAACTTTCTTCATTAGGATCTTTTTCTCAAGTTAATAAAAACAATCAGCCAACATATAGTAAATTAGGTATAAATGGTTTGCCAGCTTTATATTTTGAAAATAAATCTTTTATGACAGATATATTTTTTAAAGATATTGTTGAGTCTGCAACTGTTTTTATAGTTATCAAGCCAACTAATATGCTTGGCAAAAAAACTATTCTTAGCAAATCTGATGATAAAACCAATTTTCGCTTTCTAATTAACATCGAAGAAGAAAAATATCATTATGAATTTTGTTTATCTGCCGATCAAGAAAAATGTTTTGTAAGCAAACATCTTAATAAAAAAACACAAGACGAAATATCAGCACAAATAGTTAGTGTTGTTGCCGATAGCTATAATAAAAATGGCTTACAATTATTTGTTAATGGTGATTTTTTATCTAGTTTCGTTACTGCCGATAGTTTTTTTGCCAAAAGCAAATCTCCTTTAAATATCGGCAGAACTCTTAATCAAAATCAGGTTGCCACAGGATATTTTGATGGCTATATTGGTGAAATAATTATTTACAATAAAGCATTAAGTGATTTACAACGAAAATTAATTGAAGATTACCTAAAAAATAAATGGTTAGAATAAAAATATATGGCACTTAGGTGCTGTTGAATTTCAAATTTGTTTTAATTTGATGCAACAGTGCCATAATAGCACTATTTTAAAAACAAACAACTATCGCCGTAAGAATAAAAACGGTAGTTGTTTTTAATGGCATGATAATAAACATCGAGGGCTTGTTGTTTGCCAATAAAAGCAGAAATTAACATAAAAAGGGTTGATTTTGGCAAATGAAAATTAGTAAATAAGCCATCGACTATTTTAAATTGATAGGGCGGATAAATAAAAATATCGGTGCTACTTTTGCTTGCTTGTAAAATGTGGTGTTGCATAGCAACCGCTTCGAGTGTGCGTAGAGCTGTGGTGCCAATGGCAATAATTTTTCGCCCTTCTTTTTTGGCTAAATTAATAATATCGGCAGTTTCTTGGCTTAACACAAAACTTTCGTGATGCATTTGATGATCGGTAATTTAAGCAGTTTAAACAGGCAAAAAAG
>JAUMFK010000023.1:0-1525 GCA_032119875.1 Rickettsiales bacterium | reverse complement strand
GTTGTGCTTGATAAATGGCATAAAGATAGTTAAAAAAGGCATTGTTGGTTGCATTGCAAATTTATTTTATTTGCCATTTTTGGCATAAATTTTACCTATTTTTAGCTAGATTTTAGTTGTACTAACGAAAGCAACACGATTATTATACCATTTCAACTTTAAATACATTGTTAGATTGATTAATTTTAAAGTTGAAATGGTATTAGTTGTGTGCTAATGTAAAACAACATTATATGTTTAATATGAGGCTAAAAATAGCTGAAATTTATGCCAAAAATGGCAAATAAAATAAATTTGCAATGCAACAATGCCTTTAAATGCAAGATAAATTTATCATCGGTTAATGGAGGCTGAATTTTGTCAATCTTCTTTTTGATAACTGCTAAAAAGATTCTATATTGTTAATCGTAAGTAAATATGAGAAAGCTTTATATAGTTGTTTTACATACAAAAATATAGCACTGTTGCATTGCAAATTTGTTTTAATTTTATTTTTTAGAAAAAATTTTAGTTATTTCTAGCCTCATATTATACCATTTCAACTTAAAATACATTGTTAGATATTTAATCAATCTAACTTCATCTTTTTGGCTAAAAAGCTTCAAAAAGCCTCAAGCTGTATGGATATACAGCTTTCGTTTTTTAAAGTTTTTATCTCAAAAATATTTTGTTAGATTGATTAATTTTAAAGTTGAAATGGTATTAAAAATATTGTGTTGCTTTACATTAACACAACTGAAATTTGGCTAAAAATAGCAAGTAAAATAAATTTGCAATACAACACAGTGCCATTATCTCTTTTATTTGTAAAGTGATAATTTTATTAATTATCTAGCAATATTTATTTCTGATTCTTTTTCTTTATTATTTTGCGCTACTTGACAACAAGAAAAAAGACCCAAAAGACGAGAAAGCAATGTTTTTGGCTCTTCATTTTTAGGTTGAACTCCTTCTCCAGATTGACCTGCTGGTTCTTCTCTAGATTGACCTGCTGGTTCTACTTGAGATTCATCTACTGGTTGAGATAATAATGGTTCTTTATTATTTTTCATATCTTGATTTACTACTTCTGCTAAAGTTTGTCGCTGTTTTGGCTGTCCTGACTGTTCTGAATCTTCCACTCCTCTCTTTTTTATTACTTCACTTCTTTCAAGTATTTCTCTTAGATTTATTTTTCTTGTTTCTTGAGTTTGATCTGTAGTATTGGTTTCAGGTGTTGTTGTTGTTGTTGTTTCAGTTTTATCCATAAAAAAATGAAATTAAAATTAATAAAAATGCAAAGTTTATTTGCATTTTGCTTATTTTATTTTTTTTATTTATAGTTGTCAAGAGTTTTTTTAAGTTATTAAAAAAAAAGATATGTTTTATGGCACTGTTGCATTGCAAATTTGTTTTAATTTTATTTTTTAGAAAAAATTTTAGTTATTTCTAGCCTCATATTATACCATTTCAACTTAAAATACATTGTTAGATATTTAATAAATCTAACTTCATCTTTTTGGCTAAAAAGCTTCAAAAAGCCTCA
>JAUMFK010000022.1:0-11923 GCA_032119875.1 Rickettsiales bacterium | reverse complement strand
CTATAATCTATCGGTTGTTTCTGTGCCACCTCATAAACCAATTGCCAGAAAAGATTTTCACGATGAAATTTATAAAAATACCGAAGCAAAGCATAAAGCTTTAGTTAAGGCTGTGGCAGAAGCCTATCAAAAACAACAACCAGTTTTGCTTGGCACAGTAAGTATCGAAAAATCTGAAATAATTTCTAAATTATTAACAAAACATAATTTACCACATCAAGTTTTAAATGCTAAATATCATGCCAAAGAAGCCGAAATTATTGCAAAAGCAGGTAAGCCAAAGGCAATAACCATTGCTACCAATATGGCAGGAAGAGGCACCGATATTATGCTTGGGGGCAATCCAGATGTTGAAACAAAAAACTGTAAAGATCCTCAAAAAATTGCCGAAATATTAGCTAAAATTCAGATTGATAAACAAATTGTTATCAATGCTGGTGGTTTGTTAGTTATAGGCACCGAAAGGCATGAAAGCCGAAGAATAGACGATCAGCTTCGTGGTAGAGCAGGTAGGCAGGGCGATTTTGGTGTTTCAAGATTTTTAGTAGCTCTTGATGACGATCTAATGCGTATTTTTTACTCCGAAAAAATGACCAACTTTTTAGCAAGTTTATCATTGCCAGAAGATGAGCCAGTTACTCATGGTTTAATCACTAAAAGCTTAAAAACCGCTCAAAAAAAAGTAGAAACTCATAACTACGAAATTAGAAAAAATCTCTTAAAATTTGATGATATTATTAATTTTCAACGCAAAAATATCTATCAATTACGCAACGATATAATTTCTCAAAACGATGTTTTACCGCAAATTTTACAATACAGTAATCAAATTATTCTCGATTTATGTTTAGATGCTATGCCAAAAAATAGCTATCCTGAGCAGTGGTTACTTTCTTCTCTTGATGCCGAATTATTTCGCATTTATTCTTTAAAATTAAATTTGGTTGATCTTGCCTTGCAAAGCGATAAACAGCATATTATTAACACAATAAATAAAGCAGTAGATAACTTATTTGCCGAAAAAATTGTTAGCTCTGAAATTTTTATACAAGTGGCAAAACAGATTTTTCTTACCGTGCTTGATGGCGAATGGAAAGATCATCTTCTTTCTCTTGATAAACTTCGTCAAGGCATTAATTTAAGAGCTTATGCTCAAAAAGATCCGTTCATCGAATATAAAAAAGAAGCATTTTCTTTATACGAAGATATGATGTTAAGAATTGAAGAAAATATAGTATCGCATTTAAGTCATGTGCAGATTACTCATTCAGAAAATTCAATAAATCCTAAAATTATTAACGATAAGTCGGTAAATAAAAAAACTAAAAAATAAAATTTTATGAGCAGAAGAATTTATCTTTACGATTCTACCTTACGCGATGGAGCTCAAACCAGCACAGTAAATTTTACTATGCAAAATAAAATAGATCTTTCAATTGCTCTTGATCAACTAGGAATAGATTACATCGAAGGTGGTTGGCCAGGTGCTAATCCTTCTGACGATAGTTTTTTTGCTAACCTGCCAAGTTTGTATAACTCACAATTTGTGGCTTTTGGCATGACTAAAAAAAACGGTATTTCTGCCGATAACGATCCTGCTTTAAATGCTCTTACCAATAGTTTTGCTTCTGGAGTTTGTATTGTTGGTAAAAGCTGGGATTTTCATTTAATAAATGCTTTACAAATTACTGCACAAGAAAATGAGCAAATGATCTTACAATCTTTGCAACATGTTGTGGCTAAACATAAAATGGCAATGTTTGATGCCGAGCATTTTTTTGATGGTTATAAAGCTAACCCTAGTTTTGCTTTGCAAGTTTTAAAAACTGCCTATAAAGCTAACCCTCGCTGGATTATTTTATGCGATACCAATGGTGGCACTTTGCCTAGCGAAATCAAGCAAATTGTTTTAGAAGTTATTAAACATATTCCAGGTGAACATCTCGGAATTCATTGTCATAACGATACTGGCAATGCGGTGGCAAATTCTTTAATGGCTGTTGAAGCTGGAGTATGCCAAGTGCAAGGCACTATTAATGGTTTAGGTGAGCGATGTGGAAATGCTAATTTAATTAGCCTTATTCCTACATTAAGTTTAAAAATGGGTTATAATTTAGGTAAAATAAACTTAACAAAACTTTTGCCAGTTTCAAAATTACTCGATGAAATTTTAAATAAAGCTAGCGATGATTTTGCTCCTTATGTTGGTAAATTTGCTTTTGCTCATAAAGGCGGTCTTCATGTTTCGGCTGTTAATAAAAATCCTCAATCTTATGAACATATTAACCCAAGTTTGGTTGGCAATCAAAGGCAAATTTTAGTTTCAAATCAGGCTGGCAGATCAAATATTACTGCTCGTCTACAAGCTTTAGGTTTTGATAAAAATTACTCAAATGAAAAAGTTAATCAATTGGTGAATTTAGTAAAACAGCAAGAAGATTTAGGTTATTCTTACGACACAGCAGATGCTAGTTTTGCCTTGCTTGCTTGTAAATTTTTAGAAAATTTACCAAACTTTTTTGAATTAATTAGTTTTAAAGTGCAAGACGAAAAAAAACTCATCAAAAATAATGATTTTATTATAAACTCCGAAGCGGTGATTAAAATCAAAATCAATCAAAAAACTATTATTAAAGTTGCCGAAGGAAACGGGCCAGTTAATGCATTAGATAAAGCTTTAAGAAAAGCTCTTATTTTTAAATATAAAATATTAAAATACATCAAACTCATTGATTATAAAGTGCGTATTTTAACTCCGCAAAGTGGCACCAAAGCCATCACTAGAGTTCAAATTCAAAGTCTCGATACTTTAACTGGCAAAACTTGGCAAACTATTGGAGTTGCCGAAAATATTTTAGATGCTTCTTTTTTAGCACTGCACGATAGCATAATTTATCGCTTATGGCAAGAACAAAATATTTAATCGCATTTTATTGAAAACTACCGCATTCTCGTGGAAGAGGATAAGTGGTTAGCAATAAAAAAAAATGTAATGAAAAAAACAAACCTCAATTCAAAATTTTATCATAACCATGGTAATTTTTAGTTTACATAATGTCCATTATGAGAAAAATATTAAATTATCTTAAAAACAATATTGCATCTAAAAAAATAAGCTTTTAAACTTAAGGCACTGTGCTTTAATATCAAATATTATTAATTATGCAAATATTTTCCACCACTTTGCCAGATTTAAAAATTATTCAGCTTAAAATTTATCACGATGATCGAGGTTTTTTTGTTGAAAGATTTAATCAAAAAACTTTCGCCGATTTAGGCCTGCCAACTCAATATTGGCAAGATAATCATTCTTTTTCTTTACCAAATGTTATACGCGGTTTGCATTATCAACAAAATCCTAGTCAAATAAAACTAGTAAGCTGTATTAGTGGCTCTATTCTTGATGTGGCGGTTGATATACGTAAAAATTCTCCAACTTTTGGCAAACATTTTGCTATTGAGCTTAATTCTCAAGATGGTAAAATGCTTTATATTACTGCTGGTTTTGCTCATGGTTTTTGTGTTTTAGGCAAACAGCCTGCCAATGTGCTTTATAAAGTTAATAATCCATATTCAGCAAGTGGCGATGGCGGAATTCGTTTTGACGATCCTATTTTAAACATTTCTTGGCCAATTAATAACTTGCATCAACCTATAATTTCTAGCAAAGATTTATCTTTACCAACTTTTTTACAATATCAAAATTCAAATAACACATTTTAAAAATATATGAAAAAAATTTTAATTACAGGCGGTTGTGGTTTTATTGGTAGTTATTTTATAAAAGAACAAGTAAAAAAAGGTAATTTTGTTATCAATCTCGATAATTTAACTTATGCTGGCAATCTTAAAAATGTCGAATCTGTAGCAAATTCTACTAATTATGTTTTTGTTAAAGATAGTATTAATAATCAAAATTTAGTGCAAAATTTATTAGCACAATATCAAATTGATTATTTGGTAAATTTCGCCGCCGAAAGCCATGTTGATAACTCTATTAAATCTTCCGAAATTTTCATTCATACCAACATCAACGGCACCTACAGTTTATTGCAAGCTTCTTTACAATATTATAAACAAAACAATAACTCTGATTTTCGTTTTTTACATGTTTCAACCGATGAAGTTTTTGGATCGCTTTCTTTAACAGATAATCAGTTCACCAAACATAGTCGTTATCAGCCCAATTCACCCTACTCTGCTTCAAAAGCTGCCTCCGATCATCTAGTAAGAGCTTGGCACGAAACTTTCAAACTACCCACCATTATCACCAATTGCTCTAACAATTTTGGCCCATTTCAACATCAAGAAAAACTAATTCCTACCATTATTCGCTGTTGCTTGCAAAATAAAGATATTCCAATTTATGGCAATGGCTCAAATATACGTGACTGGATTTTTGTTGCCGATCATTGTTATGGCATTAATCTTGCCCTCACAAAAGGTAAAATAGGCGAAACTTATTTATTTGGTGGCAATTGCGAATTTACTAATCTTGATATTGCTAAACAAATTTGTTTAATTCTTGACAAACTAAACCCAAGATCTAATAATATTTCTTATCAACAGCAAATTAAATTTGTACAAGATAGAGCAGGCCATGATTTTAGATATGCTATCAATAATAACGATAGCTTTAATGAATTAGGTTTTTCTCCTTCTAAAAGTTTTACCGATCGCTTAACCGAAACAATAATTCATTATCTTAATATTTATGGCAACTAATACTTATACAGCTCTCATCACTCCTTTTTCTCAAAACAAACTCGATATTGATAGCTTTGTTAAAATTATTGAAACTCAAATTAATAGTGGCATCGATGGCATTGTGCCTTGTGGCACCACAGGCGAATCGCCTACTCTTTCTAGCGATGAGCATAATATGTTAATCGAAATCAGTGTAGCAACTGCTAAAAATAAAATCAAAATAATGGCAGGAACAGGCTCAAATTCTACTGCCGAGGCAATAGAATTTACTAAACATGCTAAAAAAATCGGGGTCGATTCTTGTTTAGTGGTTGCTCCTTATTATAATAAACCAACTCCAGAAGGTATTTATCAGCATTTTTCTGCTTTAAATAAACTTGATATTCCGTTAATAATTTATAATATTCCAGGCAGATCGGTTATTAATATCTCCGATGTTCTTATTGCAAAATTGGCACAACTTGAAAATATCATAGGTATAAAAGATGCCACTGGCGATTTGTTACGCATTGCTAGCTTACGTAAATTAATCAACAAAGATTTTTTATATTTATCAGGTGAAGATGGCACCGCCCTTGGTTTTAATGCCATGGGGGGCAATGGTATTATTTCGGTTACTTCTAATATTGCTCCAAAATTAGTTGCTCAATTACAACAAGCCACAGCAAGTAATAACTATTTAGAGGCTCTAAAAATTCAAGATAAACTCACTAATTTAAACTCGGCAATGTTTTGCGAAACTAATCCAGGGCCAGTAAAATATGCATGCAGTTTGCTTGGTTTGTGTAAGCCTGAAATTCGTTTGCCTTTGGTTTTGCCAACTTTAGAATCGCAACAAAAAATTCAGCAAGAAATGAAAAATCTTAATCTTATCTAAAATGCTTGCCAACATCAAATTAGCCAGTGCTAACTGCGGTATTAAATATAAAAATCGCAACGATCTTTTGCTTATTGTTTTTTCTTCTGTAGTAAATGTTGCAGGAGTTTTTACCAACTCTTCTATGCCTGCTTATCCTGTGGTTTGGTGCAAGCAAAACATTACTAAAAAAAACTCTAAAAAAACTGCAAAAGCACTTATTGTTAATGCTGGCAATGCTAATGCCTTTACAGGCAAACAAGGTGAAGAAGTTGTAAAATCAACCGCTCAAGCATTAGCCGCCAAATTAAACTGCCACCCCGAAGAAGTTTTTGTTGCCTCAACAGGAGTTATTGGTGAGCAATTAAACCAACAGTTAATAATTGATGCCCTGCCCTTATTACTTAACAATTTAAACAACACTCAACAAGCTTGGCAAGAGGCTTCGTCAAGTATTTTAACCACCGATACCAAGCCAAAATTAATCACCAAATTTTGCGACATCGAAGGTAAAAATGTAAGCATCATTGGTTTTGCCAAAGGTTCTGGCATGATTGCCCCAACTATGGCAACAATGCTAGCCTTTATTTTTACCGATGCCAACATTTGCTCAAACACTTTACAGCAACTTTTACAAGAAGCCAACGAAAATAGTTTTAATGCTATCACCGTTGATTCTGATCAATCAACTAACGACACCGTTTTATTATTTGCCACCAAAACCGCTAAACATCACGAAATAAACAATTCTCACAACCCTCACCTACATTCTTTCAAACAAGCCCTAGGCGAGTTAATGCTCGACTTGGCAAAACTGATTGTGGTTGATGGCGAAGGGGCAAAAAAACTCATCGAAATTTCAGTAGAAGGAGCCAGCAACAAAATACAAGCCAAGCAAGTGGCAATGGCTATTGCCAACTCGCCTTTGGTTAAAACTGCCATCGCAGGAGCCGATCCTAACTGGGGCCGAATTGTTATGGCGGTAGGCAAATCGTGCCAAGAGGCCTTGCCTGAAACCTTGTTAATCAAAATCGGCGACCACCCCCTCACCTTGCAAGGAGCCAAGCACCCCGACTATGTTGAAAAATTAGTGCATCAATATCTCACTGGCAACGAGGTAAAAATCACCGTCAATTTAGGCTTGGGCTATGCCTCTTTCATTGCCTGGACTTGCGACCTTAACGAAGAATATATCAAAATCAACAAAGATTATAGAAGTTAGAATATAGGGCAATTCCCCACTAAGCGATTTAAAATTAAAAAACTAAATTATGGAATCTAAAGATAATAAATTACAAATAAATGAACAATCAATAAGAACAGAGCTAAAATCTTATGACAAAGAGCCTTATAAATGCCTTTTTGAATATATATGGAACTCTTTTGATGCCAAAGCAACTGAAATTAAGCTAGATTTTAAAATTCCTAAAGAAGGGTTTGGATATGCTTCTGATGTTGAAATATCTGATAACGGAAATGGTTGGAATTTTGACGATGCCGCTACCACAAATAACTTTATGTCATCAACAAAAAAACCAAGAAAAGATATTACTATTCCCAGGGGAGAACACGGCAGAGGAAGATATGTATTTATCTGGATTGCAGAAAAGTTAACTGCTTTTAGTAAAAAAAGAAAATTAATACTACAGTGCAATACCGAAATTACAAAAGAAGATTCTGATTTTGATCAAGCTGGAACCAAAATAGTTTTCGATAATATTTTTGAAAATTTTTCAAACATTTTATTATCGGATGACTTAAATAAAAATCTTGCTATAGAATTTGGTTGGTTTTTGCTAGAAAATAGCAAACATAAAATTTTAATTAATGGGACAAAATTAGCAGTTGAGAATTTTATAAAAGATTCAAAAGAATATCCTCATGAGTTTTTTTCTAAAAATATTGATAATTTTGAGGGTGATTTTTCTGCAAAAATTGTTTTATGGAAAGATAAGCCTTCAGAATATTCCAAGTTCTATTTTTTGAATGAATCAGAGACTGAAATTTTAAAGCAAAATACTGGCTTAAATAAAAAAAGCGATGATTTTTGGCATTCTGTTTATATTAAAACTCCATTTAAATTCGTTGATGATGTTCGTGAAGATCGTAATCTATTTAATCAAAATAAAATAACCAATAAAATAGTTGATTTACTGAAAAAAGAGTTAGTTAAATTAAGAAAGCCATATCTCATAGATCGGTCTAATGATTTGTTAGAAGAGCTTAAAGAAGAAAAGTTGATGCCAGACTTACCTGAGTTTGGAATTTATGATGAAGAATCTTACTACGATCTACTAAAAACTATCTATATAATTACTCCATCTCTTTTTGTAGGAAAAGATAAAAATGAAAAGAAGTTTATCTGCACCACTTTTGCCGGTCTTCTTTCTACTCAAGATGGTATCTTAATCAAAAAAATCATAGAACAGCTTCAGGAATTATCCAACGATGAAAAGGAAGATTTATTAGAAATACTCAAAAGAACAACACTATCAAATATTATAAAAACTATTAAAGAGATCGATCATAGGCTTGATGTAATTGATAAGTTAAAAGTTTTACTATCTGAACATGAAGAAAAAACTCTGGAAGTCAAGCATTTGCAAAAAATTTTAGATGAAAATTTTTGGTTATTTGGCGAGCAATTTAGATTATTTAGCTCCACAGAAGGACCTATGGACGAAAAAATTATAAAATATGCTAAAGAAGTTCTAGAAATCGAAGATCCCAAGTTAGAAACTTCACCAAAAGGAGAAGTTGACTTATTTTTAACCAAAACCGAATCAACCAGTGCAAACAAAAAACATAATATCATTATTGAAATCAAGAGACTCTCCAAGACTCTGGGGAAAAAAGAATATGACCAAATTGAGAGCTATATGGACGGAATCGTATCTCAAACTTTGTCTAATGGAGAGAATCAATATTGGGAGTTTTATTTAATTGGCAAAGATTACGATAAACACATAAAAGGCAAAATTGAATCAGCCAAACCTTATGGAGAAAAAGATAGAGGGTTGTGTTATAATATTAACGATGGCAAAGTTAAAATTTATGTTCGCAAGTGGTCTGATATATTAGAAGTTGAATGGGATTATAAAATGAAATATTTAAAAGAAAAATTAAAAATTCAGGCAAAACAAGCCAAAAACTCACCTGATGAAATTACTAAAGATTTATTGCAAAAATAACATAATCAAAACTTGTCAAATAATTTGCGAAAAAATGAACTACGATCTAGAAAAAATATAATTTACTGTTTTTGCAACAAAAAAACTGAGATTCCAAACAATTTTAGTTGATTTTAATATTAACTAAAGTTATAATGACACTGTTAAATTCTAAATTTATTTTACTGATCATTTTTGGTATAAATTTTGCCTATTTTTAGCCAAATATATTGAATATGTGTTTAAAAATAGCTAAAATTTCTTCTTAAAACTAAAATTAAAACAAATTTAGAATTCAACAGTGCTATCATTCAACTTAACATACATTGTTAGATTAATTGATTTTAAAGTTAAAATGGTATAATTTCATCTTTTTGGCTAAAAAGCTTCAAAAAGCCTCAAGCTGTATGGATATACAGCTTTCGTTTTTTAAAGTTTTTATCTCAAAAATATTTTGTTAGATTAATTGATTTTAAAGTTGAAATGGTATAATAAAACCACTAATAAACATCAGTTTATACAAATATTAGCATATCTAACATTGTCTATAGTCTTTAAATGACTTTCAGGCTAAATTAAGTCGTTATTAAATTATTTTTACAAGCAATTATGGAATTCGAAAATATTAGTGATTTTTTATATGGATCAAAAACGAAATTTACTATTCCTGTATATCAAAGAGATTACTCTTGGCGAAAAACTCCTCATTGCGATAAATTATGGCTCGATCTTAATAATTTAGTTGATTCAGCAGAAGAAAAAGAGCATTTTATTGGCACTTTGGTAGTTGTTAAGCACAAAAGTGAAAAAATAATTGTTGACGGTCAGCAACGATTAACTACTGTTTCTTTATTTTTGTTAGCAATGCATAAATTTTTGCAGAAAAAACCCAACAAAACTAAAGATGAAGAAAATCTAGAAAATAATATTCTAGAAAACTATTTGGTTTTTAAATATTCTTCTGAAGAAAGAAGAATGAGATTAAAACCAAATAAACAAGATAAAATAAATTTTGATAAATTATTTGAAGATATCGAAATAACCAAAACCGATTCAAATATTGTTAATAATTATAACTTTTTTTACAAAAAAATTAGCCAAAGCAATTTTTCTTGTCATCAATTATTTAAGGCTTTCGAAAAATTGTCAATTGTGGTTATAGAGCTTGATTCTAACGAAAATGCACAAGTTATTTTTGAAAGCCTAAATTCTACTGGCCTCGATCTTAATAGCTACGATCTGGCTAGAAACTATATTTTGATGGATTTAAAGCCCGAAACACAAGAAAAAATCTATAATTTATATTGGCAAGAAATAGAAAAAAATACTGCCTCTGATGTTGAAGAATTTATCAGAAATTTTTTAATTTATTTTAATCGCAAAAAAGTAAAAAAAGAAAATATTTATGAAGAGTTTAAAAAATATGCCGTTAATCGCAATAACAATAAAGAAGAAATATCAAAAGAAATGCATCGTTTTTCTAATTTTTATAGTCAAATTTTGCAAATCAATAAATTTGGCAACGATAAAATTGATAATGCCTTAAAAAATCTGATCCAAAAAGAAGGGGCTGATTTTAAGGTTTGTATTTGTTTTTTATTTGATGTTTTTGATAATAATAAAAATGGTAAAATACAAAATCACGAACTATTGCAAATTATCAATCTGCTCGAAAGCTATGCCATACGAAAATTTATCGTAAGCAATAGTAAGCAAGGTTTAAATAGCTGGTTTCCGAGTTTATCAAAAAAAATTGCAGAACAAACAAATAAAGGATATAGTTATTTCGATGCTTTTAATTTTTTTATCACTAGTAGCACAAAACATACCTATAAATTTTATGATGATCAAGAATTTTTAGAAGCCTTAAAACATAAAGAAATTTATGGTAATTACAGCACTAAACACCTTTTGGCGACTCTTGAAAATCACGATGATATTGAAGTTTTTACAGAAGATCTTGACATTGAACATATTATGCCAAATAAAATTACATCAAAGTGGAAATCTGATTTAGGTGACAATTGGCAAGAAATTCATAAAAAATACCTTAATACTCTTGGCAATTTATCTCTTACACTCGCAAAAAACAATAAAAAAATGAGCAATAAAAGTTTTGATGAAAAGCAAAATATTGATTATAAAAACTCTAAACTAAAACTTAATAAAAAATTAGCTAGCGATGAAAAGTGGGGTGAGGCAGAAATTTTAGCAAGAGCAGAAGAATTAGCTCAAGAAGCTGTTAAAATCTGGAAATATCCAGCAAAATCAACAATCAATATCAATATAGATGATGAAGATGATGATGGTTGTGTTAATTTAGCAAGTGAAGATAGCTTTGCATATACAAAGCCACTAGCAATATTTTTTGAAAATGAAGAGATAAAATTAAAAGATTGGAAAGATTTTATCATAGCAATATGTAAATTTTTTAATAATTTATCACCCACCGAATTTAATGTAATAATGCAATCTTTACCAAAGGTTTTTTCTTTTCAACAAGATAAATTAAGAGGAGCTGCAGAATTCGACCATAATAAATATGTTCAAACCAATAGCTCTACTGACAAAAAAATTGAAAATTGTAAAACAATTTGCGAAAAAATGAACTACGATCCAGAAAAAATACAATTTACTGTTGTTGCAATAAAAAATTGATTTATATTTTACTTTATGGCACTTTTGAATTCCAAATTTGTTTTAATTTTAGTTTTAAGAAGAAATTTCAACTATTTTTAGCCTCATATTAAACATATTAGGCTAAAAATAGTTGAAATGGTATAATATTTATATTCTCATCTCATATTGCAACAATAGAAAAGGAAGTTACGAGTTACGAAATCAGTAATATTTATTATTGAACTTGGCTTATCAATCTTCTCGCCATTTTCCCATTCACCTTCATATTTATTACCATTGGCATCTGTAAAAGTTCCTTTACCATGCATTTGGTCGTTTTCCCATTGACCTTCATATTTATTACCATTGGTATCTGTAAAAGTTCCTGTACCATGCTTTTTGCCATTTTTCCATTGACCTTCATATTTATTACCATTGGCAAATGTATAAGTTCCTGTACCCTTCATTTGGTCATTTTCCCATTCAACTTCATATTTATCACCATTGGGATATGTAAAAGTTCCTTTACCATGCATTTGGTCGTTTTCCCATTGACCTTCATATTTATTAC
>JAUMFK010000021.1:0-4101 GCA_032119875.1 Rickettsiales bacterium | reverse complement strand
GCAGTTTTAACAGGCAAAAAAGTGCCAGCCCCAACATTTAAAGTTAGAAAAGTTTTGATGATATTTTTTTGTTGCAACAAAGAAAAAATTTCTTCATTAAAATGCAAGCCAGCGGTAGGTGCTGCTACTGCCATGCCGTGTTTAGCATAAATTGTTTGATAGTTTTTGCTATCTTGGGGATCGGTTTTTTTAATGTAAGGTGGCAGAGGCATTGATCCAAAGATCTCTAGTTTTTCTAGTAATTCGCCATTAGAGCAACAAAAACTTAATGTAAGAAAATTATCTTTTTTTGCTAAAACAGTAGCAGAAAAATTGGCACCAATTTGTAATAAATCGCCCACCTGCACTTTTTTTAGTGGTTTTGCAAGTGCGGTCCAGCAAGAATTTTGTTGAAAATCATTGCTAATTTGTTGATTAAGATTAAAATTTAAAATTGCTTGATTTCTAGCAATTGTTGCATTAAGTTTAGCTTTAATCACTTTGGCATCGTTAAACACTAAAACACAGCCTTGTGGCAAAAAATTAACCAAATCTTTTATTTTGGCATCAATAATTTTTTGTTGACACAAAACTAACATTTTAGTGTTTTCTTTGCTTAACAAAGGCTCTTGGGCAATTAAATGTGGCGGTAAATCAAAATCAAAATCGCAAGTAAACATGGAAAATAAAACAAACTTTGGTTTTAAAATTATCGATTCTATTAACAAATCTCCATTAGTGCAAGAAATTTTTTCGGCAGTTGCACCTAAATACGATTTAATGAACGATCTTATGAGTGTAGGCATTCATCGGCTCTGGAAAAAAACCGCAGTGCAGCAAATTGATTTTTTTAAACATCAAAAAATACTCGATCTTGCTTGTGGCACAGGCGATATTGCTTTTAACATCATCAAGCAAGCTCAAAAAAGCGGTGCCAGTAATTTTCATATTACAATGTCTGATCTTAACTCTGAAATGTTAAAAATAGCCAAAAACAAGGCAATTAATCAAAATATATTTCATAACCTTTCTTTTTGTGTTGCTAACGGCGAAAATTTGCCTTTTGCCGATCATAGTTTTGATGCAGTTATTATTGCCTTTGGTTTGCGAAACTTTACCAACCTTGGCTTGGGTTTGGCAGAAATTTACCGAGTTTTAAAACCGCAGGGCAAATTTATTTGCCTTGAATTTTCTAAAATTAACGATTTATGGTTGCAAAAACTTTACGATTTATACTCGTTTAAAATTATTCCTAAAATAGGCGGTTTAGTGCTAAATGATGCCAATTCTTATCAATATTTAGTAGAAAGCATTCGAGTTTTTCCAGATCAAGAAAATTTTTTGCAACAAATTAATCAAGCAGGTTTTGTTAATAGCGGTTACCAAAATTTATCTTGCGGTGTTGCCTGCTTGCATTATGGCTATAAAGCAGTGTAATTATGAAAATTCATATTGAAAATTTACAATATCAAACCGATGCCATAAATCAAACCATCAACAGCATCAAAAAGCAAGAGCAAAGCCATTTTGCCATTGAAATGGAAACAGGAACAGGCAAAACTTTTACTTTTATTTCAACAATTTTTGCCATTTGCCAACAATTTAATTATAAAAAGTTTATCATTGTCGCCCCTCGCATTGCCATAAAAGAAGGAATTTACAAAACTTTTCAAGTTTTTGCAGAAGTCTTTAAAGATAAATACAGCAACATTGCCTATAATGTTAGCAATTATGACAGCGGAAAACTAAATGTTATCGAAAACTTTATTAACGGGCATGATCTACAAATTTTAATTTTAACCAAACAATCTTTTGATAAAAAAGAAACCAATAAATTAAGGCAAAACAATAGAGACGAATTATATGGTTTAGAAAGTTATATTGCAAAAATTCACAAAACACAGCCAGTTGTTATTATTGACGAACCGCAACTAAATGCTAAATTTAACTCGCAAGAACTTGTCGAGCTATTAAATCCGCAATTTGTATTAAGCTATTCGGCAACTCACTCTGCAGAAAACAATCAAAACATCATCTACACTTATAGCCCAGAACAAGCCTACAACGACAGGCAGGTAAAAAGGCTAGAATATTTATCAATCGAGCTAAATATCAATGGTTCATTGCAATTGCAAAACACCGATTCACATAAAAAAATAGCCAAAATAAAACACAACAACAAAATTTATTCTTTAAAACCAGATGACAATTTAGGCAAAAAAACCGCAGATGCATCATTAAACGATTATCAAGTTAAATACATAACTTCAGACGACATCATTTTTGCAAATGGCAAAAGATTTAGTGAAATTGCTGGGCAATCGGCAAGCGAAGAACTAATTTTACGCGAGCAAATCAAACAAACCATCTTGCAACATAAACAAAAAGAACCACGGTTAAAAAATGAAAAGATCAAACAAATGTCTTTATTTTTTGTGCCTGCGGTGGCAGATTTTATCAACGAAAAAGATGATGGAATTGTTAAAAAAATATTTTTAGAAGAATATCAAGCTATTTATCAACAAAATGCCGATGGCAAATATGCCTATTATTTTGCAAGTGGCAAAGGAAAAGACCATCAAGAAAAAGAAATGACCAAGCTTATTTTGCAACAAAAAGAAGAGTTGTTATCACTTAACAACAAGGTAGAGTTTATTTTTGCCCACACTAGTTTGGGGGTTGGCTGGGATAATCCAAATGTGTTTAATATCTGTTTTTTAAGGCATATTGCTAGCGAAAACAACAAAAAACAATTTGTAGGCAGAGGGTTAAGATTGTGCATAAATAGCGAAGGCAAAAGAGTTTTTGAAGGTGCAGAAATTAAAGATCTCGACAGAATAAATAACCTAACCATCATCGGCTCAATAAAATACGAATCTTTTTGCAATCAATATCAAACAGAAGCAGGCTGGAGCAGTAAAAATCAGCCGAAAATGGGCAATGCAGCAAAAAAACAAGCAACACAAATCAAAATCAAGCAACACAAACAAAGCCTTGCAACACAATTATGGCAAAGACTCAAGCCAAAAACAAAATGGTATATTAATTTTAAAGATCTCGATAAATTTTATCAAAGCATTATCAACGAGTTAAAAGCAGAAATTATTCAGCAAAAACAAATTTCAATTATTAAAGGAGATATCAAAGGCAACATCGATTATACTAGCCATCAAACAAAACCAATTGTTGAAAATTTAAACATCAATCAAGTAATTGTTAAAATAAAAGAAAAAACCTGGCTTTCTATGGCAGAGCTTAACAAAATTTTAAATGCACTCGATTTTAACGAAATAAAAAAAGATCAAGCCCAATTTATAGATAAAGCCATTGCCATCATCGAAAATTGCAAAAAAAATCATATTATGTCGATTGCCGAAGTGAGCTACCAAAAAACAGGCGAACAATTCGATGATCAGCACTTTTTTGAGCAAGAAAGACAAAGTTTTCATGCAAATTTAATTGAGTCAGAAAAATCACTATTTAATTTTGTTGATTGCGATTCGGATCAAGAAAAAAAGTTTGTCGAATTTGCCCAAAACACCGCAAGTGTTGAATTATTAGTTAAATTACCAAAAGGCAGTGAAGATAAATTTCATATCAACACTCCGCTTGGCAAATACACCCCAGATTTTGCCTTATTAGTTAATGGCAACAACAAGCTTTACATGATTTTTGAAGTAAAAAGCAAAAAACGAATAAATCTTGATGCCGAAGAGCAATTTAAAATAAAGTGTGCCATCAAGCACTTTACAGAACTTGGTTTTGAGGTTGCCACCACCGAAATTGAGCATCCAAAAGAGGCAAATTCGCTATTAATTGCAAATTTAATTGGCAAAATGCAAGATAAAAATGCAAGTTATAGTGTTTATATTCCAAACGAAACGGCATAAAACCAAACCACAAACTCAAATTCTAGTTTTGTTGATGATACAATACCATTTCAACTTTAAAATTAATCAATATTAAAAGCACAATTCGATCTTATCGCCCTCCCCTCGAGGGAGGGCAAAAGTTTGCATCGCAAACTTTGGGAGGGGGCATAAAACCAAACCACAAACTCAAATTCTAGTTTTGTTGATGATACAATACCATTTCAACTTAAAATACATTGTTAGATATTTA
>JAUMFK010000020.1:0-5283 GCA_032119875.1 Rickettsiales bacterium | reverse complement strand
CATTTTAGCAACTACCGAAGCAAGCCTGCCTAAAACTAGATTTTCTGCATCAATTAACCACCACTGCCTAGTTATTTCGCAAGGTTTTGCACTATAAGTTTTTTGCATTTTCAGAATCAAAATTAATTAAAAAAAACAAGATTTTATGATTTTTAAAAGTTAATGTCAATTATTTTTTATAATTATTGTGAAAAATTTATTGGCCCAAAAGCATTGCCATGAATAAATTGCTCAACAAATTCGTTGCCAGAATTATATAAATTATCAACACTACCAAACCAAATAAATTTACCTTGATAAAGCATTGCTAATTTATCGGCTATTTTTCGAGCAGAGTGCATATCGTGAGTAATAGTAATGGTTGTGGCTCCGAGTTGTTTAGAATTTGCAATAATTAAATTATTAATAACATCAGCCATTATCGGATCTAAACCTGTAGTTGGTTCGTCAAAAAAAAGAATTTCTGGATTAGTAGCAACCGCCCTTGCCAAGGAAACTCTTTTTTGCATACCGCCAGAAAGCTCAGAAGGATAAAGATTAGCAACTTTTTCACTTAATCCAACCGATTGCAATTTTTGTATAGCTATATCAAAAGCTTGTTTTGTAGATATTTTTTGCTGATGAATTAAACGAAAAGCTATATTTTCCCAAACTAAAAGCGAATCAAACAAGGCTCCTCCTTGAAATAAAAAACCTATTTTTTGCATTAATTTATCTTGCTCTTTTTCTTTTAAATTATAAGCTGGTTGCTGATCAATAAAAATTTCACCACCACTTGGTTTAATAAGTCCGGCAATAGTTTTGATAAGCACCGATTTACCACTTCCTGAACCACCTAAAATAACCAAAGATTCTCCTTTATTAACACTAAATGAGATATCATCTAAAACTTGCTTATTGGCAAAATTTTTACTTAAATTTGTTACATTTATTTTAATGTTCTTGTTCATAAATCTTTCATAAAATGCAGACCTCTCACATAAAAGCCTTGTTTATAATAAAGAGAATGTGATTTTTTATTTTCAATATAAGAATCTAAAACAATTTTATTACATTGTAAAGATATTGCTTTTTCTTGTAAATGTTGTAAAATTTTACTACCAAAACCTTTGCTACGATATTGTTGGCTAGTAATAAAATTAGAAATCTGTAAATATTTGCCACAATAAAGCATCATAGAAACCCAATAACCTGCAACAACAACTAATTCTTGCTGATAATAACCTGCCACCACTGCATAATTATTAAGTTTGATCATTTCGGTTATTTTGTAAGAAAAATCTTGAAAACTGATGTTGTTATACATTTCATGAATTAATTCATAAGTAGTAAGTATTTGTTGTTTAGTATGAAGTTCGCTAATTGTGAATGTCATGTTGATAAAGTTTTTCTTGCAGATTATTAGCCCAGCTTGATATAGTGCCAGCTCCCATGCAAATTATCAGGGAATCTTCTGTTAGATAAGGTTTTAGAGTGCTTGCCAAATTTTGTTCGTTATCAAGTTTAACAACTTGCTGATGATATTTTTTAATGCCAGCAATTAAAGAATCTTGGTTAACACCAGCAATTGATTGTTGTGAAGCGGCATAAATATCGGCAACTATCACTACATCTGCCAAAGAAAAAGCTGTGCAGAACTCATTAAATAAATCGTGTACTCGACTAAATTTATGAGGCTGAACCACACAAATTAAATTTTTATCACCTATAAAACTTCGAGCCGCCTGCAAAGTGGCTGAAATTTCGGTTGGATGATGGGCATAATCATCGATAATCGGAATTTGTTTATATTCGCCAACTTTGGTAAATCGTTGCTTTACACCAGTAAAAAGTTGCAAGCCAAGTTTAATTTGCTCGGCACTAATTTTTAAAAATTTAGCAATAGCAATTGCCGATAAACTATTGCTTATATTGTGTTTGCCGTAAATTGGCATATTGATATTGGATATTTTTTCGCCAGAAGAAAATACTGCATCAAAAGAAATGCCTCTTCTGTGGCAAGAAATATTTTCTGCCCATAAATCAGTTTTGTTTGCTGATAAAGAATAACCAAAAAGATTAGTTTGTTTAGTTTTTAATTGCTGATATAGCTCTAAAACATTAGGGCAATCGAGGTTTAAGGCTATCAAGCCATCGTTAGAAATTTGCGAAATATATTGCAAAAAATATTGTTTTTGAATGGCAAAATTGTTTTTATAATCAACAAACTCTAGGTGCTCTGGCTCAATATTAGTTATTACCCCTAAAAAAGTAGGAAGTTTTACAAAGCTAGCATCAGATTCGTCGGATTCGGCAACCAAATATTTACCATGCCCAATTTTATAGTTACTGTTAAAATAATGAATAGTGCCACCGTTAATAACAGTAGGATCAAGCCCTGCACACTCTAATAAAACCGAAATAATAGCGGTAGTGGTAGTTTTGCCATGAGTGCCAGCAACCGTGATGCCACAATATTGTTGCATAATAATTGCAAGCAAATCTGCTCTAGTAATTATTGGTATATTATGTTTTTTAGCATAGATTATTTCTGGATTATCATCTTTAATTATAGATGTTTTAACAACCAAAGAAATATCATTATGCATATTTTTTTGACTATGCCCTAAATAAACAACCACTCCAGCTTGTTTTAATTTAGCGGTGAGATAATTTTCTTTTAAATCAGAACCCTGCACTACACAATTATATTTTCTTAACATCAAGGCTAAAGCACTCATACCAATACCATTAATACCAATAAAATGTATTGTTTTTTGCAAGATAATTTGTGAGAAATTCATATTAAACAAAAATTTAAATTTTAATTTTTTGTTTATAAAAAACAATTACTATTTTTACTAAACAATGAGAAATATTATGGCACAACTGAAATCTAGCTAAAAATAGCTGAAATTTACATCAAAAATGGCCAGTAAAATGCAACAGTGCCATTATCAATCAATGGCGAAAATGCCGAGTGTTAATAAAATATAAAGAAATACTGCATTCATTTGCTTTTTTAATAACCTCTTGATCGCGTATTGAGCCAGAGGGAGAAATAATTGCTTTAATACCATACTGATGAGCTATTTCAACATTATCGGCAAAAGGTAAAAAAGCATCAGAAGCTAAAAAAGAACCTCTCGCCATATCAAGTAAAGTATTGTTTTGCATAAAGTTTTTTGCCTTTTGACAAGCCAATAAACAAGCATCTACTCTGTTAGTTTGCCCCACTCCAATGCCATAAGTTTGGTAATTGTTTGCCACCACAATAGCATTTGATTTAACATGCTTACACACCGTTAAGGCAAATAAAAGCTGCTCTAACTCTTGTTTAGCAAGACCAATATTTGAAACTTGTTGTAAATCGTGTAGTTTTGGCAAAGCATTGTCATGTTCTTGCACTAAAAAACCACCACTGATAGATTTAATTTGCAAGTTATTGATTATATTAGAGTTATTATTCTGCACTAATAAAACTCGTAAATTTTTTTTATTTGCCAGCAATTGCTGGGCTTCTAGGGTAATACTTGGAGCGATAATTACTTCAAAAAAAATATTAGAAATAGCCATAGCAGTTTCTAAATTTAGAGTTTGATTAAAAGCTACAATACCACCATAAGCACTTTTGCTATCAGCCAAAAATGCCTGTTGAAAAGCTGTAGCAATATTAGCAGAAACAGCAACACCACAAGGATTATTATGTTTAACAATTACACAAGCAGGGCTTGTAAATTCATTGACTAAATGTAAAGCCGATTCTGCATCGTTATAGTTATTGTAGCTTAACTCTTTGCCTTGTAAAATTTGGGCATTTGCTAAACCAAATTTAGAATTATCAGTATAAAGCCAAGCTTTTTGATGAGAGTTTTCGCCATATCGCAAAGTTTGTTTTAATTCAGCAGAAATTTGCAAATTTTGTTGTTTAGTAAACCAATTAGCAATTGCCAAATCATAAGCAGCAATATTACAAAAAGCTTGGGTTGCCATTTTTTGACGAAAATCAAAACTAGTGCAGAAATTATTTTTTTGCAATTCTTCTTGCAATAATAAATATTGTTGCTTACTTGTTAGCACTGTTTTGAAAGCAAAATTTTTGCCAGCAGAGCGAATCATAGCTGGGCCGCCAATATCGATATTTTCGATGATTTCTTCGCTAGAATCAGTTTTGGCAACAGTTTCAATAAAAGGATATAAATTAACTACCAATAAATCAATGCTTTCTAGATTATTTTCTTGACTTTGTTTTTGATGATCTGCATTATTAGAAATTGCCAATAAACCGCCATGAACCTTGGGATGTAAAGTTTTTACTCGACCATCAAGAATTTCGGGAAAACCAGTAAAATCAGCTATTTCGCAAGCTTTAATATTGTTTTGTTTTAATAAATTATAAGTGCCACCAGTAGAAATAATATTGATATTATTTTTCGCTAAAAATGTAGCAAATTCAAGTAATCCAGTTTTATCAGAAACTGAAATTAAGCAGTTTTTAATAGGAATAAAATTCATAGTGTATAATTAATTAAAGATAATACTAATGCAAAACTACTATTAATATCAAGGTGCGAATTGTCGATAATAAAAGCATCGCTAGCCACTTTTAGCGGAGCTATATTGCGATTAAAATCGTTTAAATCTCGCTGTTTTAGCTGATTAAAAACATCATTGCAGGTAAGGTTTGGCAGTTGTTTTTGCCTTCTTTCTGCTCGAATATTTAAATCGGCAGTCACAAAAAATTTATGTTTAGCTTTTGGATAAATAACCGTAGTAGTATCTCGACCATCTAAAACCACACCATTGTAATTAGCAATTGAATTTACTATAAACTGTTGTTGCCACTGCAATAAATGTTGGCGTAAATGAATATTTTTAGCAATTATCGAAGCAATCAGACCAATATTTTCATTAAAAATAGCAGGATTTTCAAAATTACTCACCTCTAAATTTGAGCATAAATAATCGAGATGTAAAAAAAAGTTATCGATTGTGATTTGATTAGAAGCATTTTGAGACTGTATTTTAAAAGCTACCGCTCGATAAATTGCCCCAGTATTTAAGTAGGGCAACGAAAAATGAGTGGCTAACATTTTTGATAAAGTGCCTTTGCCAGAAGAAGCGGTGCCATCGATAGCGATAGTAAGAGGAATTTTAGGCATCTTGTAAAAAGCTTTTAAGTAATTTTGCTCTTTTTGGATGTTGTAATTTTTTAAGAGCTTTTGCCTCAATTTGCCTGATTCTTTCACGTGTTACCGAAAATTGTTTGCCAACTTCTTCGAGGGTAAAATCGGTCACCATACC
>JAUMFK010000019.1:0-8799 GCA_032119875.1 Rickettsiales bacterium | reverse complement strand
AAAGCCATTTATTAAAGAAGAAAGTTTATTGAACTATATTAAAGAAAACTTTATAACAGAAGAAACAGTGGATTCAAACAAAATTCAAACATTTTGTGCCAAACATTCACTTAATCAGAATGTAATAAATTATCTGGCAGAAACTTATTTACAACTTGTTGCACTTAACAGTAAATATCAAGATCATAGACAGCTATTTGATTAGATATTGTTAAATAAAGAATCTCCAAGTGCTTTGATGCAATCTACAACACATTTTGAAATAGGAAGTTCTTTAGAAGAAGAAAGCGCTGGGTTAATAATGCCATAACAATATCTATTTTTTTAAAATAAACTATTGATAATAAAAAAGTTAATAACATAATTTATCAAATATATTATTAGTTGTAATATATTTGATAAATTATATTATTATTCTTTTATGCCATTTTTAAATCAACAAGAAAGAATAACAATTATTGAAGTTGCTGGTGTTTGTGCACTATCTGCTCTTCCATTTTTAATGATTCATAGTGCTCTTGTTCCTGTTGCAATTGTTATTGCTGGATCCTTTATTGCTGTGGGCGGTGTTATTGTTGACATAGAATTGGCCGAATGTCAAGAACATAATTTACCAAATTCAGAAGAAAAGTTGCTAGATTTTCATAATAAAATTAAAGAGGTTCTTGATGAAAAATTACAACCAAGCCTTGAATTTTTTAAAATTGGAAAAATAATTCATGAGTCTACAGAATCAACAGAATCAACAAAGCCATTTATTAAAGAAGAAAGTTTATTGAACTATATTAAAGAAAACTTTATAACAGAAGAAGAAAAAGTGGATTCAAACAAAATTCAAACATTTTGTGCTCAACATTCACTTAATGAGAATATAATAAAGTATCTAGCAGAAACTTATTTACAACTTGTTGCACTTAACAGTAAATATCAAGATCATAGACAGCTATTTGATGAGATATTCTTAAAAAATAAAGAATCTCCAAGTGCTTTGATACAATCTACAACGCATTTAAGAAGTTTTTTAGAAGAAGAAATGGCTAGGTAAATATAGTTTTAATTTGCTGTGCTTACTGGGTTTATACCATTTCAACTTAAAATACATTGTTAGATATTTAATAAATCTAACTTCATCTTTTTGGCTAAAAAGCTTCAAAAAGCCTCAAGCTGTATAGATATACATCTTTCGTTTTTTAAAGTTTTTATCTCAAAAATATTTTGTTAGATTGATTAATTTTAAAGTTGAAATGGTATAACACAATCGGGAGAACAAGGAGCGGGAACGGGAACAGGAAATTCAGAAAATAGCCCTGATCCAACACAACCAGCGGGAGCTATTATTGGAGCGGCAGGTGTTAATGATTCTTCATTGGAGGGGGGTTTAGGAATGCGAGGAGGAGCTCCCTCAACAACTCCTCATGGGGTAAATATAGAATCGCCGCGACCATTATCTAGAGAATATAGTGGTGAAACATTAAGTTAATATCTTAATTTTCCATTTTTTCATTAAATATTGTTCTATCAGCATTCTTTCTCTCACTCTTAATGCTCGGTTGTAAATTAATATTTCACCAATATAGCCATCAAAAGAAGTGCCTATTTCTAGATATCGCTCTAATGAAGTATTAAGTGAAGAAGTTGTGTTTGCGGTAGATTCTGGTTTAGAATTAATGTAAAAACTTGAAGAATTGCCTTTTTTTATTGCCGAAATAATCTGTGGTTTGGCTAAATAAAATGCACTATTATAAACATTAGTTACTCTGTCGGAGCTATTATAATTGCCAAAATCAAAATAAAAATTATTATTGTAATAAGCATTTAACATAATTCTTTCGCCTGTATTTGCCAAATTTTTAGTGCTAGAGTTAATGGTAAAAGTAGTTAAGTTGCTTGATTTAACATTTTGCACCACAAAAATAGTAATTTCATTTTCGTTAGCAATGATATTGGTTAGTAAATTTTCGATTCTTAAAAAATCATTGCCATCAAAATAAAGAGCGGGTAAATTATTGATTGCTGAAACATGATATTGTGGGCGATTAACTAAATTGCTAGAAGTAAAATTTAACCGAGCAGGATAAACTTTTTGCAAATTAACATCTTGCCACCAGCCAATAGTTTGTTTATCAGAAATATCGTTTAAAAACACAGTATCTGCCAGCTCGTCAGATTTAAAAGAATTTTGAGCGGTAGTATCAAGCCACAAAGCTAGGTTTTCAATTTTAATAATAGTGCTAGATTTAGTGATTTTTCGAGCCGAAATCAAAGAAGATTTTAGCACAAAATTATTGTAGTTAAAAATTCCAGCAACCATAATACCTAAAATCAGCACCACAATTGAAATTTCAATCAAAGAAAAAGCTTTTTTATTTTGAAATAGCTTGTGTTGATGTGTTTTATTTAACATGGTTTATTTTTCAATTTTCCATTTTTTTAATAAATATTGCTCAACTTGTAATCTTTCTTTATTGTTAAGTGCTTTGTTAAACACTAAAATTTCGCCCAGCCAGCCTAAAAAATTTTCACCAACTCTAATTCTCATGTTGCCTACATTACCAAAATCATCATCACTAATTGAAGAACTAGCTGTTGTTGATGTGGCTTGCCTATTACCATTTAAATAAAGCGAAATATTGCTAGCATTTTTTACAGCAGTAAGCATTTGCAATTTTTCTCGCTTTAAAGAATCTGAAGATTCTGTTAAGGTATTGGTAGCAAATTTTATTTCAATCTTATTATTATTGTAGCCAAAATTAACCGCATCTTGAGTGCCAAAACTTATTAATTTTCTGCCAGTGGCAGATTTATCAAACCTATAAACCGCAAAGATAGTTGCCTGATTATTTTGTAAAACATCCGCTAAAACAATATTTTGACTTGTGAATTCTAAAAAATTATTGCTCGATCCTTTAAAATAGATCATAGACAAGCCTTCTGTTACATTTTCTTTATATTCTGGCCGATTTGCTACGGTTAATTGAACAAGATTAAATCTTTTTGTAACAGGTTTTAGAGGCGAAATATCTTTCCATGTGGCAACATTAACATTATTTTCTACTTTTGCATTATTTTGAGCTTCTAGAGATTGAGAAAAAGAAGTTTCAAGCCATAAAGTGAGGCTTTCCATATTGCTAACATCGGAGTTAGTGGTTAGTTTTTGAGCGGTTGCTAAATTAGCATCGCCAATTAAAGAAGTGCCGTTTAAAATACCAGCCATAAGCAATGCAACAATAAGTATAACTATTGATATTTCTATAATAGAGAATGCCTTATTTTTTTTTTGCCAATGTTTTGTTAAATTAGTTATGTTTGACATTTTATAAAATAAATTACTAGATTTTTGATTTTACTTAACATACAATATTAATGTAAAGCAATTTTAACAAAAATCTTATTTTTTTGGTTTTTATGGCAAAAAACAACAATAAAAATCTCTTGCTAAATTTAGCTTTTATGCCTCAAAAAAAAGGTTTTTTAGGCATAGAAGAAGCATATTTAAGCCATCAAAATCAGGCAAAAGCAATAGTTATTCCGTTTGGTTTAGAAAATTCGGTGAGTTATAAAGGTGGCACTAAATATGGTCCTAAAGCAATTATTAAAGCATCGCATCAAACCGAGCTTTTTGATGAAGAATTTTGGTGCGAGCCTTATTTACAATATGGAGTGCAAACTTTACAAGAGCCAGAAATTGATTTCACTAATATTTCTGCTTCTTTACATCAGCTAGCTAGCATTACCAAACAAGTGCTTGATGCTGATAAATTTCCACTTATTTTAGGCGGAGAGCATTCTATTACTGCAGGTAGTATTCGCCCATTTGTTGAAAAATACCCAGATTTAGCAATTTTGCATTTCGATGCTCATGCCGATCTTCGTGATGGCTATAACGGTGAGCATTTTTCACATGCGGCCGCTTTAAGAAGAGTGATGGATAACCCCATCTCTACTTTGGTTTCATGTGGTATTCGAAATATTTCTGCTTCCGAAATTCCTTACCTAGAGGCGAATCGCCATAAAATACATATGCATTTTGCCAAAGATATTAAAAATTGGCAAATCGAAAAAATCATTGAGCCTTTAATTAACACTACTAAAAATCGCCCTGTTTTTATTACTTTCGATATCGATGGTTTTGATTCTAGCTTAATGCAAGCCACAGGCACACCAGAACCTGGCGGAATGTTTTGGTATGATGCTATAAATATTATCAAAGAAGCCTCTAAAGTTTGTAAAATTGTTGGTGCTGATGTAGTTGAGCTTGCTCCACAAAAAGCACTACATTCTTGTGATTTTCTTACCGCCAAATTATGTTATAAAATTTTATCTTATGCTTTAGCAATACCAAAAATTACAATATAAATAAATGAATGATTTTAATAAATATACCATAGATGGCATCTTTATTAACAAAGGTAAAAGCCAGCGAATCAACCTTGATATGGGTAAAATGCATGATTTTATTCCGTTAAATATGCCTATTGAGGTTATACGTGGCAAGCAAGATGGTCCAACATTATTTGTAAGTGCCACTATTCATGGCGACGAAATAAACGGCATCGAAATTATTAAAAGGCTACTTGCTTTTTTACATAAAACCAAAATCAATGGCATGCTAATTGCCATTCCTATTGTTAATGTATTTGGTTTTAGTCAGCATTCGCGATATTTGCCAGACAATCGCGATTTAAATCGTTGCTTTCCGGGCCTCAAAAATGGCTCTCTAGCATCGCAACTTGCCTATAAATTTATGCAAGAAATTGTTTTAAAATCTGATTACGGTATCGATATACACACAGGATCGGGCAATAGGTTTAATTATCCGCAAATACGCACAAACATTAAAAATTCTACTAATTTATCATTGGCAAAAAAATTTAATGCTCCTATTATTTTAAATTCAAACCTACGTGACGGCTCATTAAGAAGTGCACTTTCACAATTAAAAATGCCAATATTAATTTATGAAGCAGGTGAGCGGTTAAAATTTGATGAAGATAGTATTGAAATTGGAGTAAATGGCATTTTAAAAGTAATGAAAAAAATTAAAATGCTAAATAAAACTCCAAAAACTTATCTTGGCAAAAATTCTGCCGAAGCTTTTATTGCCAAATCTAGCTCGTGGCTTAGAGCGGTGCAAAGTGGTATTTTTACTAGTTTAGTAAAGCCCGGAGAGCATATTCAGCAAGATCAGGTAATAGGCCATATTTCAAATCAATTTGGTGAAAATCGCATTGCTGTGCAAAGCCATCTTACAGGCATTGTAATTGGTTTGATGCTCTGCCCTTTAATTAATAAAGGTGATGCCTTATTGCATATTGCCACAACACAAGAGCAAATCACAAAAAATCAGCTCGAAGAATTAGTTATTCTCGGACAAGACTAAAAATAAGTTATACCATTTCAACTTTAAAATTAATCAATCTAACAATGTATTTTAAGTTGAAATGGTATTATAATTTGGCACTGCTATTAATTGAGTGATTTAATATTGTAAATACATAATAAATCGTTGCCAATTCTTAAAGTAAATTGTTTGGCAACCATTGGCACAACCACATATTTATCACGTATATTGTAGGTAGTTTGGGTTTCTTTACCAGAACTATCAACAGAACTGATGGTTGGAATAACCAAATTATCGTTGCTAAATTGAAAGCTGGTTTCAATACCGTTGTCAAAAACTTTGGTTGGCATAATATTTTCGGCACTACCTGCAAAACTGTAATTAAAATTTAGTTCATTTCCTTCTGGATTTCGTTCAATAACCCCAGGCAGAGGTTCGTCTATTCTGATTCTAGGGTTATTGTTAGCAGGTAAATCAACAGGAAGAGGGGCAACTACTGGTGCAGGAACTGGTATTTTTACTGCCACATTTGGTAAGGCAAGTTGCGGAGGCATTGGTAAAGATTGCCCAATTTGTGGATAAAAAAACCGCACAGTGTAAACTAAATCTTCATCGGCTTTGCCAGTGTATTCGTCGGAGCGAATATCAAAATGATAAGTTCTTTTATTGCTAATAATGGTAACATTAGTGTGAGCTGCTACTGCCAAAGGCCTAATAAAAAGTCTTTTGCCAGAAGGAGTAAGCCTCCAAGCAAATGATTCGCCAATAGAGATGGTTTCAATTTCTTCGTCTTCAGCAAATTCGATAAAAGATTGATAATTATAATAAAATTTTAATTCATAAACTTCGTTTGGATTGTAAACCAAAGTGCGAATTCTAGAATCGGTAGTAATAGGAGTTTGGGCAAAAGCAAAGCCAAATAAGGTAAAAAACATTAAAAAAACTTGTGATAAAAATTTGGAGTAAAAATCGGTAAATAGATTTTGATTACAATTATTCTTCATATAATTTTTCTTTGGTTTCAAGGGCAGAAACTTCAAAACCCAAGGGGTTTATTAATCTTTCTTCGGGGGTAAATATTTTATCGTCTGGATAAAAATTAAAATCAATAGTAACTTCTTCAATTTTTTTACCAGAAGGAGTGTTTGGAATGTTATTTACTTGTTTAATAACGGTAAGAACTGCTTTATTTGAGGCTTGTTTAACAATGCTTTTCACTCTTACCTCGATAGTGCCTTCTTTGAAAGTTTCTGGATTAATTTTTGATAAAAACCCAGAATTAATATTTGGAGTAGAAAATAAGCGAATTTTTTCTTTTTTTTGTGAATAAGAAGATTTATCGAAGCTAAAATAAGCATGCACAAATTCGTTTAAAAAATATTTCTCAAGAGAGCTAAATTCTTTGCCAGAGCCATTAATTGGCACACCTAAATTATTATTATTAGGTTGTTGCAAAAGTTTGGTTATGCCAGTTGATTTATCGAGTTCTATCACATAAGGCTCAAGAGTTTTTGATGATAGCACTTGCTTAACAAACATAACAGCAACCGCCACCGACAATATAGAAATAAGAGCTAATAAAAACAAAATGTTTCTCTGTATAAAAACAGTTTGATAGCGATTAGAATACCATGTTTTGACTTTTTTATAATTTTGATCGTTAGACATTGTGTGATGTTAAATTTTTCTTTACAAAAACTAAAACAACTTTAATAATATTTTATTTTTAATCAAGCAAAATTTAATGCTTGGTTTATTTTTTTTATTTAAGCATTTCTATGGCACCTCTTAATCAAGAAAAAATGTCGGTTTTACAAAAGCTAGAAAACCTAAACTGGCTTTTAGTTGCTTTAATTACTACATTAGCTTTTATTGGCTTTGTTGTGTTATATTCGGCTGCTGGTGGCTCATTTTATCCGTGGCCAATTCGACAAATCGGCTTTTTTTGTTTGTTTTTTCCTTTAATGATTCTGATTGCTATCACTGACATTAAAATTTGGTTTAAGGCTTCTTATTGGTTTTATGCTCTTGCTTTGGCAATGGTAATTACTGTTGATATTATGGAGCAATTAAGCCATAATGCAATGGGAGCCACTAGGTGGATTCGTTTGGGCCCTATTAAAATACAGCCCTCTGAATTAATGAAAGTTTGCACTGTTTTTGCCTTGGCTCGCTATTTTTACAACACTGATGCTAAAAATATTGGTAAAATTCAGTTTGTGATTATGCCGTTATTGCTAATTTTAATACCAGCAGCATTTATTTTTCATCAGCCAGATTTAGGCACTGCTACTATATTGGTTATGGTAGGAATTTCAGTTTTGTTTTTGGCAGGTGTTAAAATGTGGAAATTTATTTCGGCAGGAATAATGGTTTTGCTAACCATTCCTTTTGCTTGGCATTTTGTGTTACATACTTATCAAAAAGAACGCATACTCATATTTCTTGATCCTAGTCGCAATCCTTTGGGTAGCGGTTATAATATTATTCAATCTAAAATTGCCATTGGTTCGGGCGGAATGTTTGGCAAGGGCTTATTAAATGGCACTCAAGGTCAGCTCGATTTTTTACCAGAAAAACAAACAGATTTTATTTTTACAATGCTTACCGAAGAGTTGGGGTTTTTAGGCGGAGTTGGCACGATTATTGTTTATTGTGCTATTATTGGCATTTGTATTAATATTGCTCTAAAAACTAAACACGAATTTGGTAGGCTTTTGGTTATGGGAGTGATTAATATTTTTTTTGTGCATATGTTTATTAATATTGGCATGGTGATGGGGTTATTGCCAGTTGTAGGAGCTCCACTACCATTTGTTTCGTATGGTGGCACAATTATTGGCTCTATGATGATTGGTTTTGGAATGATTTTAAATATCGATTTAAACAGTAATGCCGATTTGCGATAGTTATATCATTTCAACTTAACATACATTGTTAGTTGTATTTGATGTTAATGAGCCTAGTTTTCTGTTGACAGGCAACTAGGCAAGCCCCGATAATTCATTTATGCGAAAGCAGCATTAGCCACATCATCAGCAAGTTCGAAATTATCATTAGCAACGTTATCGTTAGCATTTATTGTTTTTGAACTTATGTTATAAATTTTTGCAAACTCATAACCAGCGGTATCTAGGCTGAGTAAAAATACTTCTTTTAGCAAATGTCGAAAGCTATTCACCCCCGTAAATATAATTGGTGGAGGTGCTGGGAACTGCCCCCAGGTCCATCATGTTTATTGTGAAATATCTTTATTACCATATCTCGTTAAAACGATCTACACTCAATTTTATTAATTACCAATTAAAATGCAAGATAATAATTTTGCTAAATTATACCATTTCAACTTAAAATACATTGTTAGATATTTAATAAATCTAACTTCATCTTTTTGGCTAAAAAGCTTCAAAAAGCCTCAAGCTGTATGGATATACAGCTTTCGTTTTTTAAAGTTTTTA
>JAUMFK010000018.1:0-4795 GCA_032119875.1 Rickettsiales bacterium | reverse complement strand
CGAAGCAGCACCCGAAGGAGCAGCACCCGAAAGAGTAGTACCCGGAGCAGCAGCACCTAGAGCAGCAGTAGTGCCAAGAGCAGCAGCAGCACCCGGAGATAGTGCTAAATACACTATATTATATAAATTAGGAACACCCGCTCTCTCCCCAAGTGGAGTTCTTTATGACAAAGGTATTGGTAGCTTTGATATATATTGTGTTGAAGAAGCTTCTGATGAAGAATTTCAAGAAGGAAAAGCAATAAAAGTAGGAGAAAAAAATATCAAAATATCAATACTAAGTCAATCAAATAATGAAAAAATACCGTTGACATTAGAACGAATTAGAAAAATATATGATGAAAAAACAGGAGAATTTAAGAATCAAAATCCACAGACACAGATAATTGAACCTGATAAAACTACTAGTATACCAATAAGTAGCTTAATAATAAAAGCTAATTCATTCAAAACTTTATGGGAAGAAATGGGGAAAAAATTTTTTATGGGTCATTCCCATAACACCTGTGGTTATCTTTCTTTATTCGCACATTTGTCTTCATTAAGTGAAAAGATCGATAATTATACTGACAACAACACTGTAGTAATTAATTTCAAAACAGCAATAAAAGAAGGAGGAGAAGAAATAAAATTATTACCGCTTGTATTACAAAAATCTACAGAAACAGATCGAAATAGTTCACTTTATTGTGATAATGAAAAAAACAACATAAAAAAAATAAAAGAATGGGTGATGGCTCATAGAACACTATTGGAACAACATCATCCTAAATCTGATGATCTAGAAACTCTTAATGCAGACGCAATTTTAGATGAATTTATTAAAAATAACGATAACACAGCTTTAGATTACAATCTTCTTAAAGTACTGATTGAATCAATGAAAGCAATAACAGGTCATACATCAGAAAAGGTACTCGATCCTAAAATTGAAAATAAAACTATGACACCCCAAGCTCAAGTTAAGTTAGACAAGATTAGAGAAGATATTACTGAAAAAAGACTACAAGAAGCTATAAAAGCGGCAAAAGACGCAACTGCTACAGAAGAAAGTAGAAAAGAAGCTTTAGAAACCATAAAAAATCACAAAGGATTAGAAGCAGTATTTAATTTAGAGGGAATAACAATAGAAGATGTTGCTATGATAGCTATTTTAATGGGTGTTATAACTTTTTTCGCCGGAGCGCCAGCAGCAATAACAATTGCAGGTGCACTTATGATTGCAAGAAGTTTAAGAGTATCTGGAGTAGAGAATATGCCTAATAATAGCGAAATAGAAAAAAAATTAAGTCCAAAACAAGAAGTTAAAAACCCAGAAGGTGAACAATTAGCAAAACCAGAAGAAAAAATACAAGTTGCTGTTGCTTAAACATCTTTTTTTGGCACTGCTGCATCCTAAATTTGTTTTAATTTTAGTTTTGAAGAAAAATTTCAGCTATTTTTAGCCTCATATTAAACATATCGTGTTGCTTAACGTTAGCACAACTGAAAGTTATAGTGTGTTGCTTACGTTAGCACAACTAATACCATTTCAACTTTAAAATTAATCAATCTAACAAAATATTTTTGAGATAAAAACTTTAAAAAACGAAAGCTGTATATCCATACAGCTTGAGGCTTTTTGAAGCTTTTTAGCCAAAAAGATGAAGTTAGATTTATTAAATATCTAACAATGTATTTTAAGTTGAAATGGTATAAAATAGTATTTGGCTAAAAATAGCTAAAATTTATACCAAAAATGGTCACTAAAATATAATTTAAGATGCAACAAATGATGCCATTTTGCATCTTAAATTTATTTTATTTAGAATTATAAATGGTAATTTATTATAAAAAGATGGTCGGGGCGGAGAGATTTGAACTCCCGACCCTCTGGTCCCAAACCAGATGCGCTAGCCAGACTGCGCTACGCCCCGAAAATGAAATGAAGATGCCAAAGTAAAAATACCAAGCAAAAATACCAAGTAAAATATTATAACAAAGATGTTATAACTACCATGGTGGCAAAAATTTTGTAAATAATACTTTTATTTTATAAAAATATTTACCATAATTTTGTTAATATTTTATAAGCAACAAAAATTAAAAGCAACAAAAAAAATAACTTTTTTACAAATGTTTGATTATTTTTTCTATATCAAGGTAATTTTACTCGGTATTATCGAGGCTCTCACTGAATTTATTCCAGTTTCATCAACTGCTCATTTAATTATTTTTGGCAAATTAATTAATTTTAATTTCAGCAATCCTGCTATTTTTGAAATTGCCATTCAAATAGGAGCAATTCTTGCTGTGATGGTTTGTTTTTGGTGCAAAATTAAAAATATTTTACTAAATTTTGCTAGCGAAAAGCAATTTTGCATTAATATTATTATTGGAGTTTTACCAGCTCTTATTATTGGTTTTTTTGCCTATACATTTATCAAGCAATATTTATTTAATAATATCAATTTTATTGCTTTAGCTCTTATTTTTGGCGGTATTGCCATTATTTTTATTGAAAATCATATTAAAACAAAATTTTTACAAATAAATCGTGCTACCGCCTTTAAAATTGGCTTATGGCAATGTTTAGCCATAATTCCTGGTGTTTCACGATCGGGAGCAAGCATTATGGGGGCGATGCTTTGCGGAGTAAACCGAGTAGTAGCAACCGAATTTTCGTTTTTTTTGGCTATACCAACTATTGGTTCTGCTTGTTTTTATGATATTTATAAAAATTATCATTTGCTATCAAGGCAAGATTTTTTGGTAATTTTTTTAGGTATTGCGGTTTCTTTTGCAGTTTCATGTTTAGTTATCAAATGGTTGCTAAAATTTGTTAGTAATCATGATTTTAAAATTTTTGCCTATTATCGCATTATTTTGGGTTTAATTATTTTAGGTTTATTTCATGGCTTCTGATTCTCATTCTAAATTTGCTATACGTTTTGGTTTATCAGCAATAAAAGCGGTTGGCTCAAATATCACTAATCATATCGTTGAAAAAAGAACAGCCGATGGCAATTTTATTGATATTTACGATTTTTGCAAAAGAATCGATACAAAATTTATTAATAAAAAATCAATAGAAGCTCTTGCAAAATCTGGATCTTTCGATTGTCTACAAGTAAATCGCAAACAAATTGCCGAATCTTTTGATATTTTATCTGCTTATTCTACCAATAGCAAAGAAGAAGAAAAATCTAATCAGCTCACTTTTTTTTCTCAACAAAATCATTTGCCAACACTGAAAAAATCATCACAATACAATGCAAATCAAAAATTACAGGCCGAATTTGAAGCTTTTGGTTTTTTCTTAAACGAACATCCAATTGATAATTATTTACCTGATTTAAAAAAAAGAGGTGTAATTTTTGCCAATAAACTAGATGACGAATCATTGCTTGATAATAGTTTGCTAAAAATGGCTGGCATCATCACCTCAAGCAAACATCGATCTTCTGGCAAGGGAAGATTTGCCTATTTATATGTTTCTGATCCTTTTTTGATTTACGAAATTATGTGCTACGATGAAAACTTAATTACCACTAAACGTGATTTACTTGTTGATGGCTCAATGTTGGTTTTTGAATGCTTGGTAAAAAAAGACGATGGCGGAACTAGAATTTTAGCGAAAAATATTTTCAGTCTTAACGATTTTTTACAACAAGTAAAACCGCAGGAGCAAGAATTTGCCGATATTAAAGTTATTAAAAATAGAAAAGATTTTTCTAACACTAATAACTTTCTTAACAATTCTAATCTTAACACTAAAACAACTCAAGAAAAAAACCCAGATCAATCAACAAAAATCAAAGCCCTCGAAATAACTATCACTAACCAAAAATCTATTTTGCCTTTACAAACTATTCTTGCTCAAAAAGTGTCAATCAATCCACAAGAAGGAATTACTATTTTTTTACTTGCTGATGGCAAAAAAATTTTATTACCACAAAAATATCAGTTAAATACAAAAGATATTTTTCATTTACAAAACATTCCTGCTAGCATTAATATTAAAAAAATTGTATAATGACAAAAATTTTAATTACTAGCACAAATCTACCTGATTTATCTTCAATTTCATTAGATATTTCGGCAAACTTGATTTTTTATGAAGAACTTTTAAAAATAACCACTCTTAATACTATTATTATACAAAATTTTTTATCTCACCAGCAAAACAATATTGATGCCATTATTATTTCGAGTCAAAATGCTCTTTATGTTTTAAATAATCGCTTTTTAAATAAAGATATCAAAATTTTTACCGTTGGCAAAAATACTGCTCAAAAAATTTTAAATCTGGGTTATAAAAATGTTTTTTTTCCTACTAAATATGGGGCCGAAGAGCTTTTACAAATTATTTTATCAAAATATAATTTGTTAAAAAATCAACATTTGGTTTATTTACATGGTTCAGCGATAACACTTGATTTTTCAAAAATTTTACTTGCCAAAAATATTAAGGTAACTAGTTTTTTAGCTTACAACACAAGTTTTAGTGATTTTTTTTCGGATAGCCTGCAACAATTTTTAGATGTAGATAATTTTAACAAAATTTTCATTTTTTCTAGCAATGCTTTAGTTGCTTTTTTTCATAAAATGCAAAATAATCGGCTCCAAAATAATTTAATTAATAGCAATATTTATTGCATCAGCAACAAAGTAGCTAGCCAAGCCAAAAGTTATGGCTTTAAGAAGGTTGGCACTTTTGAATTATAAATATGATATTAAATTATACCATTTCAACTTTAAAATTAATAAATCTAACAAAATATTTTTGAGATAAAAACTTTAAAAATCGAAAGCT
>JAUMFK010000017.1:0-1926 GCA_032119875.1 Rickettsiales bacterium | reverse complement strand
CTGGGGTGCCTTTTTTTTCTATTTATGGCTCTGATTTTGTAGAAATGTTTGTAGGTGTTGGATCAAGCAGAGTGCGAGATATGTTTGAGCAGGCCAAAAAATCTGCCCCTTGTATTGTTTTTATCGATGAAATAGATGCTGTAGGTAGGCATCGTGGCTCTGGTTATGGAGGTGGTAACGACGAAAGAGAGCAAACACTTAATCAAATGCTTGTTGAAATGGATGGTTTTTCTGACAATGAAGGAGTGGTGGTTATTGCGGCTACCAACAGGCCAGATGTTTTAGATAAAGCATTACTTCGCCCTGGCAGATTTGACAGGCAAATCACAGTTCCTAATCCAGATATTTTAGGTAGAGAGCAAATTTTAAATGTGCATATGAAAAAAATCAATATCGCCTCTGATATTGATGTAAAAGTTATAGCTAGAGGCACACCGGGTTTTGCTGGAGCTGATTTAGCAAATTTAGTAAATGAAGGTGCAATTATGGCGGCTAGATCTAACCAAAAAATGGTTACTATGAAAAATCTAGAAGATGCTAAAGATAAAATCATGATGGGAACTGAACGAAAATCTATTATTATGCAAAAATCCGAAAAAGAACTCACTGCTTATCACGAAGCAGGGCATGCCATTACTGCCATTAATTCTCCTAATTCCGATCCTATTCATAAAGCAACCATCATTCCTAGGGGTAGAGCTTTAGGTTTGGTAATGCGATTACCTGAAAACGATCGTTTTTCAGTAACTAGAGCAAAATTGCAAGACGATCTCGTAGTGGCAATGGGCGGAAGAGTTGCCGAAGAAATAATTTTTGGTTACGAAAAAATAACCACAGGAGCTTCCTCCGATATTTCGCAAGCTACCTATATGGCAAAAAATATGGTAACTAAATGGGGGTTAAGCGATAAATTAGGTGCCGTCGATTTATCAGAAGATGAATCTAATAAAATGTTTAATACTAAAAGTTGTTCTGAAGCTACTAGTCAAATTATTGATGAAGAAATAAAAAGAATCATTCAAGATGCCTATAATAAAGCAAAAGATATTTTAATTGCCAAAAACAACGATTTACACTTGTTAGCAAAGGCATTACTTGAATACGAAACTCTTACTGGCGATCAAATCAAAACTTTACTTGCAGGCGGTGAAATTAATAAGCAAAATCAAGAACAGCATTCAATTGTTAGCTCCTTGCTTTCTGCATAAAATACTACTTTTTGATTAAAAATTAAAATCAAGACTATTTCTAATAGCTAAAGGCGGATTCTGAAAAAATAATAGAAATATAATATCACAATGTTTTTTCATTGCCTATTTTTATTTGTATTAACTATTTTTTATTAAAAAAAATGATAAAAAACAAAGAAGATGTAAATAATTTTTTTGAAAATAATTCTCATCTAAAAGATTTTGCAGAAGATTTATATAAAAGTTTATTATATAATGTAAAATTAGAAAAAGCTTTAAATTCTCCAAAAGTTAATCTTGCAGAAAACAACGGCTGTGTTGTGTTTACTATCGATAGCAATTTTGGCAATGGCAAAACTTTATTTTTAAAAGAATTTAAAAAACATTATTTAAAAGAATTTAAAGAACATTATCATAATAAACAACAGTCTGGATTTCGTGCTATCATTTATCTTGATGCTTGGCAACAAGATTATTTAAATAATCCTGTATTATCTATTGTTCGCCAAATATTATCACAAGAGCAGGAGTGTATAAAAAAAGAGTCTAAAAAGAAATTAAAAAAAGCAACCTATAACTTAATTAAAATCGTTGCAAAACTACTAGATAAAACACAAATTCTATCAGAATCTATGTCTTATACCATTTCAACTTAAAATACATTGTTAGATATTTAATAAATCTAACTTCATCTTTTTGGCTAAAAAGCTTCAAAAAGCCTCAAGCTGTATGGATA
>JAUMFK010000016.1:0-5468 GCA_032119875.1 Rickettsiales bacterium | reverse complement strand
AAACAACTGGAATTTTTTAAAACAATGCCTAGAAGATAAAACCCTCATTGAAGGTAAAGTTATTGGTAGAGTAAAAGGTGGCTATGCTGTTGATGTTAACGGCATTATTTGTTTCTTACCAAGAAGTCAAGTTGATACCGTTTTACTTACCGACGACAGTTTTTTAATTAATAAAATTGAAAAATTATTAGTCCTAAAAATCGATGAAATTCGTGGCAATATTGTAGTATCTCGTAGAGCAGTGCTTGAAAGCCAAAGAAATCTCGAAAAAGATAAAGTTCTTTCTACCATTAAAGTTGGCGATGCTATCGATGGTATTATTAAAAATATTACCGATTATGGTGCTTTCATAGATTTTGGTAGCTTTGATGGCCTACTACATTTAACCGATATTTCTTGGTGCCGTATTAAGCATCCTTCAGAATTATTAAAAGTTGGTCAAGAAGTTAAAGTGCAGGTTATTAAATACGATGAAACAAATAAAAGAGTATCTCTTGGCATGAAACAATTACAACAAAATCCTTGGGAATCTATCTTGCAACGATATCCAGTTGGAGCCACTTTAAAGGGTAAAGTAACTAATTTAACCAATTATGGTGCTTTTGTAGAAATTGAGCAAGGCATTGAAGGTTTGGTTCATGTTTCTGAAATGAGTTGGTTAAAAAACTCTAATAATCCAAACAAATTTATAACCGCAGGTCAAGAAGTTGAAGTTATGGTTCTTGATATTAATCCACAAAATCATCGTATATCTCTTGGCATGAAACAATGCGAACAAAATCCTTGGCAACAATTTGCCGAGCATAATAAAGTTGGCGATGTAGTTGAAGGTATAGTTAAAAACTTTACCGAATTCGGATTATTTGTTGGTTTTGAAAGCGGAGTAGATGGCTTGGTTCATGCTTCCGATGTTTCATCTAATGGCATCAATGAAGAAGTGCAAAAAAAATACAAGTCTGGTGAAAAAATTAAAGTTATGGTTTTAGGCAGTAATCACGAGAAAGAAAGAATTTCTCTTGGCATTCGTCAACTTGAAAATCCTAATTTTTTATCAGAAATTTCTAAAATTAACGAAGGATCTATAGTTTCTGCAGTTATTCTTGCTATTAAAAAAGATTTCCTAGAAGTTGAATTAGATTCTGGCCTAAAAGGCATTATTAAAAGACTAGACATCTCAAATAACAAGCAAAATCAAAAAACTGAAAGCTTTGAAATTGGTGATCGCATAGAAGCAAAAGTTGTTTTATTTAATAAAATTACTGGCAAAATGCTTCTCTCAATTAGAGAACTAGAAACTCAAGAAAGAGAAAATCATTTTTATTCCGAAGAAAAAAGTGGCTCTACACTTGGCAGTATTGCAGGTAATGTTTTAGAATCTTTAAAAGATAATAGCTAAATGCAAAATAACTTGATCGCCTTGATTTATCTAAAAAATAAAGTTCATAAACTAAGAAATATCGTTTGGTTATTGTCTTTCTTATTTATTGTTTTACTATCCAGATTAATCTTTTTCGATAATAATTCTGTTGCTATCGAAGGCGATCATATTGTTTCTATTAAAATTGAAGGCGAAATTTTTGAAGATGATTACCGCAGTAAAATGTTAAGGCAAATATCTTTAAACAATAATTCAAAAGCTGTTATAGCAATCATAAATAGTCCCGGCGGAGGAATTGTTGGCAGTGAAATACTTTATAACGATTTAAAATCTATTGCTAATAAAAAACCTTTAGTAATTTTAATTGAATCTGTTGGAGCATCTGGCGCTTATATGGCAAGTTTAGCTTCCGATTATATTGTAGCTTACAACGGTTCCCTTACTGGGTCTATAGGGGTTTTGATGCAATCTTATGAAATTACTAATTTAGCCAATAAATTAGGTATCACATTTAACAACTACAAATCTTCGCCTCTTAAAGGCAGTCCATCTTTATTTGAAAAAACCAATCCTCAAGTAAATAGTGTTATCGATGCCTCAATCACAGATTCTCAACAATTTTTTTGTGATTTAATCAAGCAAAGAAGGGGCAAAAAAATAACCACCAATAATGTTTGTGATGGCAGAATTTTTACAGGTCGACAAGCTCTAAAAGCTGGCTTAATAGATAGCATTGAAGGAAAAGAAGGGGTAGCAAAATTTTTGTTTAGTAAAAAAATTGATATTACTAAAATCCCCATAAAAGAAATTGAAATAGTTAAAACAGAACACAATTTTATTAAACAATTTCTTAATCAAATACCTTTTTTACAACAGTTTAACATCAATAGTTTCAAACCACAAATTATGGCAAATATACCTTTTTCTACCATAAAATAAAATCTTTTATTTATTCTAAAATGACATCCAATAAGCTTTTACCAGTTCATAAAAGATTCGATCTAAATTTTAGCCATGGTAATGGTCCTTATTTATTTAATTATCAAGGCAAATCTTATCTCGATTTCGGAGCAGGAATCGCTGTTAATGCTTTAGGTCATTGTCATCCTAATTTAGTTTCTGCCCTTACTTTACAGGCTCAAAAACTTTGGCATGTTTCCAATATTTACAATACTAATCAACTCAATAATTATGCCGATAAACTAGTTAATGCTAGCGGTTTTGCAGATTATGTCTTTTTTTGCAACTCTGGCGCTGAAAGTATTGAATGTGCTATAAAAATGGCAAGACGACATTTCTATGTAAAAAATTCTCCTCGATACCGCATTATTACTTTTTCTGGAGCTTTTCATGGTCGAACTATCGCCACAATTTCGGCCGCCTCTAAACCAAAATACCTCGAGGGCTTCGCTCCTGCTTTACCTGGTTTTGATAATGTGCAGTTTAACAATATTGAAGAAGTAAAAAATGCTATTTCTAGCGAAACTGCTGCTATTTTAATTGAACCAATTCAAGGCGAAGAAGGAATACGAGTTTCTTCTTTATCTTTTTTACAACAATTAAGAAAGCTATGCGATGAACATCAAATATTGTTAATTTTTGATGAAGTTCAATGCGGCATGGGCAGAACTGGTTACTTATTTGCTTCTGATTATTTTGGAGTAAAGCCAGATATAATTTCTACAGCCAAAGGTATTGGCGGAGGCTTTCCATTAGGTGCTTGCTTGGCTACCAAACATGCCTCTTGCGGCATGACTTATGGTGTTCACGGAACAACTTATGGTGGTAATCCTTTAGCAATGGCGGTTGCAAATGCTTTGCTTGATACAATTTTAGCCGAAGGTTTTTTTCAGCAAGTAAAACAAATTTCTAAAGAATTACAAACACTACTTTTTTCTTTACAAAAAAAGTATCCTGCAATTATTGCCGAGGTAAGAGGCATTGGTTTGATGCTTGGTTTAAAAATCAACGATTGTATATTAAATACCACTGTGGTAGAAAAATTTATTGAAAATCATCTTTTAACAATTCCAGCTGGCGAAAATGTTATTAGAATTTTACCTCCATTAATTATTAACCGCTACAATCTAGAAGAATTTTATCATAAAGCAGATTTAGCCTTATCACAAATATAATATCATTTCAACTTAAATACATTGTTAGATTGATTAATTTTAAAGTTGAAATGGTATAACAATATCAAAATTTACTCTCAAAACTAAAATTAAAACAAATTTGAGATGCAACAGTGCTATTGTATTTTTTTTTGGATTTTGCTGATTTTTAATATCGTTTTAAGCATGGCGGGTTTTAATTTATTTTTTTTCATAAAGCCATAAAATAAACTCCTTTTTTGCATGTATTATCTGATATATCTCCAATTTTTTTAAAACCAATATTCTCATGAAAGTTAATAGAATTTTGATTGCAAATCGGTGCATGCACTATTTGACATAATACGGTTTTATAATTCATGTTTATAGCCCGATTAAACAACTCGCTTATTAATTGTCTACCAACCTGTAATTTTATAGATGGATCTTTTGCTATCTGCCAATGATGTAATATTTTTGTGTTAGATAAATGATTTTGATTGATGATATTAATTAAATCATTACATAGAAACATCTTGGATTTATGCCAATTGCAAGCTATGGTATAGCCAATAATATTATTATCAAGTTCAACCACAATAACTATATATTCTTCTTCATTTATAATAATATTATATAATTCATTGTATGTAAATAAATGTTTAAGGAATCCTTTTTTTATATCTGGATCGTTTTCAAATAAATTAAGCCTACATATTTTAAGAATTCCTTCAATATCGTTAATGGTTGCGATTCTTGCAATTGTTGTCATAAAAAAATATAAAATATATTTATATAAATAGATTAATAAAAATCTAGGGTCTAGACAATTTTAGAGAGTATTTTCTCTAATTATTTTCAACAAAATTTTAGATAAATTTTGTTTTTTCAAATCTAAACTCACTTTCTTTTAAATGCAAGATAAATTTTTCATTGTTTTTGGCGAGCAGAAAAACCAGATTCGATGAGAGTTTTTAATGTATTATAAATCAATTCAACCTGATCTTTTATTATTGATTGATCCTGTGATAACTGTTTTACTTTTGATTCTGTATTTTTATGGTTTAGATAATACGATTGGTAAAGTTCATAAGTATAATAATATGAATTAGGTTGAGATTCATTTTTTATAGCATATATAATTGATTTATCCAGTAAGTTAGTTGCATCTTGTAATATAGCCATTGATTTAAGGCAATGCTCAGCATTTTGAGCCAATTTTGAAAGTTTTGAATCTGTTTCATGAGTTTTGTTATAACTTGATGAATTATATTGCAATATTTTATAGTGTGGTGTTAATTCTTTATATAAAATTATTGCTAATATTGTTGATAAAATATTTTGTTTTAGGGCTTCTTTATGAATATATATTTTTTCTTGTTGTATTGAAATTTGATAATCATAACATTTAGCGAAGTTGCTACTTCCTTTTTTTATTATTTCTAATGTTTTATCTACTTTTGTTATTTCTAATATTTTTATCACATTAAAAAAACAATAAAAAACACTTTTTATACCGCGAAGACTAATTAAATCAGTATCCGCTACTGATGAAATATATTTTTTTATTACTCCATTTTCATTAAAAATAGCATCTTTTATAAGATTTTTTATATCTTTTTGTGATTCAAGCAATTCTAAAAAAGCACTAAAAATTTTTTCATATTGAGGTTCTGCGGTTTTGTCTGTTCTGGGCAGTTGCAAAATGGTGGCAGAAAATTTGCGATAGTAATTGTTAAAATCTAGCTCATTGCCAAAAAGTGCTTTTGCAGAAGATTTTAGCTGCGAAAGATTGGTGGAAATAACAAAAGCAGTGTTTTCTTGATTGAAAAGATGCTTTATAGTTTCTAAAAAATCAATAGCATAGCTTGGTCTACATCTATCTAATACCATTTCAACTTAAAATACATTGTTAGATATTTAATAAATCTAACTTCATCTTTTTGGCTAAAAAGCTTCAAAAAGCCTCAAGCTGTATGTATATACAGCTTTCGTTT
>JAUMFK010000015.1:1719-3200 GCA_032119875.1 Rickettsiales bacterium | reverse complement strand
AGCTATTTGAAATTTGTTAGCACCTAAAATATCAGTTTCTAAACCATCGCCCACAGCTATTATGCTAGATTTATTTGGTTTTTCTAATAAATTATGCAAAATTTCGTAGATTTTTACCTTTGGCTTACCATAATAAAATACTTTTCCACCTAATTCTTCATAGTATTTAGCCATTACACCTGCACAAATTATTTTTTGCCCAGTTTGTTTAACAACCATTAAATCTGGATTAGCACAGATCATTGGTAAATTTTGCTGTTTAGCCTTATTTAACAAAGGAATTTTTTCTTCTAAAGTAGAATTATCGTTATCAAAACCTGTATTTAAAATAAAATCAGCTAATGAAACATCAACCTCTTGATAGTTTAAACCAGCGAGTAAATCTCGATCTTTTAATGGCCCTGCATAGCAATATTTTTGTTTAAAATTAACAAAATTATGTTGCTGATTTTGTTGTAAATCAAGATAAACCGCTTCGCCAGAGGTGAGAATAAAATTATACAGATCTGAACTAATGCCCATTTTAGCTAAAAAATCAACCACAACATGGCTTCTTCTTGGAGCATTAGAAAGTAAGCAAACAGTTTTTTGAGCTTGTTTTAAATATTGAAGAGTTGGCAATACTTGCGGGTAAAGAGTGGTGCCATCATGAAGAACTCCCCAAATATCTAAAATAAAATATTGATATTTATCAACGAGAGTAGAAATACCGTTAATGTTATTGATGTAATCGATCATTTTTTAATAAAACTCCAAGTTGTATTTTGCTGATTATCGGCAATAATAATGCCTTTTTTTAAGAGATCGTCTCTGATTTTATCTGCTAAAGCAAATTGTTTATTTTGCTTATATTCTTGCCTTAATAAAATCATTTGCTCTATTTCGTTTGTGTGTATAGCATTATTTTGCTGATGATTTTTTGTTAAATAATTAATATCAAGCAAACCAAGAAAATGTAAATCGGATGCTAATTGCCATTTTTGATCAAACTCTTTCACCAAACTATGTAAAAAAGCAAAAGCAGTAGAAGTGTTTAGATCGTTACTTAATGCTTGTAAAAGTTGCGCAGAAGGCGGTAAAAATGGCAAAGAAAAATCGCAATCAAGAATATGCTGATAAAATTTATCGATAGATTTTTGAGCATCTTGCAAGGCTTTTTCATTAAAATCAAAAGGTTTGCGATAGTGAGTGGCAAGCAACATATAACGAATCACCACCCCAGTGATATTTTTTTGTAATAGATCAAAAACAGTGATAAAATTTTTTAATGATTTACTCATTTTTTCGCCGTTGACAGTAAGAAAACCATTATGAACCCAATATTTTGCATAGGTTGAGCCTTTATTAGCACAGCAACTTTGAGCAATTTCGTTTTCGTGATGCGGAAACTGTAAATCGGCACCGCCGCCATGAAAATCGAAGTTATCGCCTAAATATTTGCTACTCATGGCAGAGCATTCAATATGCCAACCGGGCCTGCC
>JAUMFK010000015.1:0-1709 GCA_032119875.1 Rickettsiales bacterium | reverse complement strand
CCCCTTCCCCATGGGCTATCAAAAACACTAGATGGATCATCGTTTTGGCTAGCTGGTTTCCATAGCACAAAATCAAGAGGATTTTTTTTATAATTTTCTACTTCAATACGTGAGCCAGCAATTAACTGCGAAGTGTTTCGTTTAGAAAGCTGACCATAAGGTAAATATGAATCAACTGAAAATAAAATATGATTTTGGCTAATGTAGGCATGGTTATTAGCTAAAATTTTTTGAATTAAGGTAATAATTTCGGCAATATGATTGGTTACTTTTGGCTCGTGTGTAGGCTTTAAAACCTGCAAAGCATTGATATCGTGATAAAACCATTCTAAAACCTTACTGGTAAGTTGTAAAATAGAAATATTTTGCTCTTTAGCAGAATTATTGATTTTATCATCAACATCGGTGATATTACGCACATAAATCACTTCTGAAAAACATTGCAAAAACAAGCGATAAAATAAATCGTAAACCACAATAGATCGGGCATTGCCAAGGTGCGGGCGATCGTATACCGTAGGGCCACAAACATAAAATTTAATACTGTTTGGCTTGTGAGTGATAAGAGGCTCTAATTTATTAGCAAGAGTGTTAAAAACTTTTATATTGTGCATTTTATTGTTTATTTAAGTAAAGATATTTTAACACTTTTGATTTTAAATAGTTGTAATCTTTGATGCCAGAATAACTAAATACTTCTTGCCCTTTTGCATTAATAATGGCAGTATAAGGCACTGCCCCACGAAAATCAACTTTTGTTTGTTTTAAAAAATCAATAAAACCAGCTTTTGAAGTGAGTAAATAAGGCTTAAAATAAAGATCGGAAGTGTTTTTATGATGATATTGTTGTAACTCTAAAGTAGAAAGCTGTTTATCAATAGCAATTGCCAAAACTTGCAAATTAGTGTTTTGCATTTCTTGAGCAAGACCATTTAAAATAGCAAAATTTTTAGCACAAATACCGCACCAAGTAGTGTAAAAATAAAGCAAGGTAGGTTTTTGATTTTCAAAAATGAAATTAGTAAGCTGTTTTACATCTATTTCGATTGGCAAAACTTGATGATATGAAATGTTGCTTGATGGCGGTATTTTTATGTTTTCGTTAGCAACTTTTTCGATATAAATATGCCACAAAAAATAACCCACCAACCAACCAATAAAAATTGTAATTAACAGCATTTTGATTAATTTCGTTTTGTTAAGTTTTTTTATACTGCATTGCCAATTCAACATAATTTTGTGATGATATTTTAATATAGTCAAGCTCGGTTTGAGTCATGTTGCGTAGATATTTGGCGGGGTTTCCTGCCCATATTTGTTTTGATTTAATAACTTTATTTGGAGTTAAAACCGCCCCTGCGGCTAGCATACCATATGATTCGATGATAGATAAATCCATAACAATAGAACCCATGCCAACAAAAGCATAATCTTGCACCTCGCAAGCATGAATAATTGCCGAATGCCCTATGGTTACATAACTGCCCACCACTACTGGAGCGCCGTTTATGCCTGTTTTGTTTTGAGCATGATTTGGCCTAGTGCCATGTAAAATGCAAGCATCTTGGATATTAGTATGAGAGCCAATGGTAATAGAAGTTACATCGCCTCGCAAAACACAACCAAACCAAACACTAGAATTTTCGCCAATATTTACTTTACCAGTAATGGTGGCATTGTTAGCAATAAATACAGATTGATGAATATTT
>JAUMFK010000014.1:5455-23672 GCA_032119875.1 Rickettsiales bacterium | reverse complement strand
CCCAGCAGAGTTATCGATGGCATCAGTATTTATTTTTCCGCCATTATTAGCATATTCGATTCGACCTTTTTGAGTAAAACCCAAATTACCACCCTCACCTACTACTTTACAACGAAGCTCGCAACCATTAACCCTAACACTATCGTTGCTTTTATCACCAACATCTTGATGGCTTTCATTTACAGATTTTACATAAGTGCCAATACCTCCGTTCCATAAAAGATCGACAGGAGCCTTTAAAATAGCCGAGATCAATTCGTTAGGAGTAATTTGTGATTGATTGATATCGAGAACTTTTTGCATTTCTAGAGAAATATCAAGTTGTTTAGCCGATCGCAAAAACACTCCTCCGCCCTTTGAAATAAGCTCATGATTATAATCTTGCCAAGTAGAAGAAGGAAGATTAAACATTCTTTTTCTTTCTAAAAAAGATAGATTAGCATCTGGATTTGGATCGAGAAAAATATGTAAATGATTAAAAGCGGCCACTAATTTTATATGAGGAGAAAGCAACATACCATTGCCAAAAACATCTCCTGCTAAATCACCAATGCCAACACAGGTAAAATCTTGATTTTGAGTATCAAAACCCATTTCGCGAAAATGTCTCATTACAGAAACCCAAGCACCTTTAGCGGTAATGCCCATTTTTTTATGATCGTATCCTGCAGAACCGCCAGAAGCAAAAGCATCACCTAGCCAAAAGTTATATTGTTTAGAAATATTATTAGCAATATCAGAAAAAGTTGCCGTTCCTTTATCGGCAGCCACTACTAAATAAGGATCGGGATCGTCATAAAATATTACATTATCTGGATGCACTATTTTATCGTTAATAATATTATCGGTGATATCAAGCAAGCCAAATAAAAATGTTTGATAACAGGTAATACCTTGTTGTAAAATCTCGTTGCGATTCATAGAGCTAGTATCGGTTTTTACCACAAAACCACCTTTTGAACCAACTGGCACAATAACTGCATTTTTAGTTTGCTGTGCTTTTACCAAGCCCAAAACCTCGGTGCGAAAATCATCGAGTCTATCAGACCATCTCAAGCCACCTCTTGCAACTTTACCAAAGCGCAGATGTATTGCTTCGGTTTTGGTAGAATAAACAAAAATTTCAGCAAATGGCAGAGGCAGAGGTAAGTTATCTATTTTTTGTGAATTAAATTTGAAAGACAAATAATTTTTAAAATTACCATCAGAATCTTTTTGGTAGTAGTTAGTTCTTAAAGTTGATTTAATAAGATTATATATTTTTTTCATTATTAAATCATGATAAGCATCTTGCACTAAATCAAAATTTGTTAAAATATTAGCTTCAATATTTTGTAATATTTCGTAGCGATTATTATTGTTTAAATCTGGATTAAATTTTGCTTCAAAGAAATTTACTAACTGCTTACAAAGCTCTGGATAATTAACTAAAACATCAATAATATCGTTTTTTAAACCAATTTGAACTAAATATTTAGTGTAAGCAGAAAGTAAATAAACTTGTTTATAACTAAATAAACAAAAAATTGCCAACTTATTTAAACCAGACACAGCAGAGGTTTTTTGCCAAATTCTTTCGATTATTTTTTCAAAATTAAGTTTAATAATATCATTAAATTGAGTTTTATTTTTACTTAAATATAAATTAAAATAGTGAATCCATACCTTTTTAATTGAGCGATTTTTGTTTTCTTCTTCGATATTGATAATATAAGTATGCTCTTGAATAACATTAAAACCAAAACTTTCAAGCATTGGCATAATATCAGATAAGTTTATTTCTTGTGTAGGAGAATAAATTTTTAGTTCAGTAATATCGTTGCCGATATTTTGAGATAATTTATGCAAATTAAAAATTGGTATTTTTTTTTGTAGACTTTCTTCGATTTTTTCAATATCAAGAGTAGCAATTCTGGCATCAAAGCGATTAGTATAACTTACCGAAAAAGCATTTTTATAACGACTATGTAAGAAAATTCTTTTTTCATCAGCAAAATTTGCTTTTATAACTTCAAGTAGTTCATCGCTCCAAACTTTTGTAAGTTTAGTAATTTCTTTTTCAATTACAGAATTATCGAATTCAATTTTATTTTGATGGTTAGTGCGAATAATTACATGGAAACGAGTAAGGTTAGAATTAGTGATTTGCACAAAAGAATCGGCAATTTCGCCTTGATAAATTTTACATAAATATTCTTTTATAGCATCGCGTATAGCAGAATTGGTATGATCTCGAGGCATAAAAATTAAGCAACTAACAAATCTTTTAAATTTATCGTAACGCGAGAAAAACTTCACTAAAGATCGACCAGCAATGGCAACAATTCCGGTAGTATTTTTTAACAACTCTTCTTGCTCTATTTGAAATAACTCATCTCTAGGATAGGCTTCAAGAGTAGAGATTAGATCTTTGTAGTTGTGACTACCCTTGATATATTTTGATTGCTTAATTACCCAAGCTGATTTTTTTCTGATAAGAGGAATATTGTTGATAGATGAAAAATAAACAACAGAAGTAAATAAACCAATAAAACGAAACTCACCGATAATTTTACCTTCGGGACTAATTTTTTGTATTCGGATTCTTTCGGCATTAGTGTGTCGATGAATTCGACAGCGATAACGAGATTTAATAATTTCAACAACATATGGGTTTTGTAAAGAATCACCAACTTCTTGCACAGAAGCATTCACCACTTCTGGCTTAAAATCTGGGCTTGGTGAACGAAAAACTCCAAATTTAAAATTAGCTAAATCAGCAAGATGTGGCTGATTATTTTGATAAGAAATGTCAAATTCTGTAGCACCTAAAAAAATAAAATTATCTGCTAATAGCCAATTTATAAAATCTTTATATTCTTCGATATCGTGATTATCAATATTTTTAGCATTACTCAACTGTTTTAAAGCTTTATTGGCTAAATCTTGCATTGGTTGCCAATCTTCAACTACTAATGCAACATTTTCGAGAATTTTTGCAATATTTTTTTCAATTAATTGCAATTCGTTTTGATGTGGATTTTTTTCAATGTGAAGCTGTATTAAAGATTCTTTATCTTTACTATCAAAACTAATAAAATTACCTTTTTCTCGAGCAACTGAAAAAACTGGATGTAAAATATTTTCTATTTTTACACTTTGTTTATCTAAAAAAGAAACGATAGAATCAACCAAAAAAGGCATATCTTTGTTTACCACCTCAATGATTGTAAATAAAGAATCTGGCTGTGGGTTGTAAGCTCTTACAACAAAATTGTTATTTTTTTTAGTGGTTAAAAAATTAAAAGCAGAAAAAGCAAAATCAAATAATTGTTGTGTGGTATAATTTTCAAAATCGTTTATGTTGCTATCTTGATAAAAAAACTGCACAAAATTAACAAAATAAGAAGCATTGTTATGCTTTAATAATTGTTGATTTGCATGAGAAAATTGTAATACTTTTTCGATAATATTTTTCATGTTGTTTTTATTTTTTGATTAAAATAACAATCATTTGCATATCTTCTAGCTTTGGCTTAAATTCTGGTTTAGCAAACTCTTGAGTGATTAATAAAATATTTTGCATCATTTTTTCAGCAATATCGCGATGAGTAATTTCTCGACCCTTCATTTTAATACTTAACTTAACTTTATTGCCTTTCTCGATAAATTCTTTAGTGTGACGAATTTTGGTATCGTAATCGCCCTTTCCTATGTTGATAGTCATTTTAATTTCTTTAACTTCAATCACTTTTTGTTTTCTTTTAGATTCGTTAGCTTTTTTTTGCAATTCATATTTCATTTTACCAAAGTTAGAAATTTTGCAAACAGGAGGATTAGCATTTGGGGAAACTTCTATTAAATCAAGGTTATATTCGTGTGCTTTTTTAATGCCTTCATTAACAGACATAACACCAAGCATTTTGCCTTGATTATCTATAACCCTCACTTGAGGGGCTTTAATTTGTTCGTTAATTTTAAAAAAATTATCGCTTTGATTGTTTGATTTCACACTAAAAAATTAAGATTAATATAACATAAAATATTTGTATTCTAAACTTGTTTTACTTTTGTTAGCTTTTAAGTAAGAATTTTAGCTATTATAACTTTGTTATTAAGTAGGTTAAAAATAGCAACAAATTTATACCAAAAATTGCAAATAATTTAGTAAAATATAATTAGCGATACAACAAGTTTGATTATGCATAATACCATTTCAACTTAAAATGTTAGATTGATTAATTTTATAAGTTGAAATAGTATATTTTTTTACAAAAATAAATTAAAGATTTTAAATTGCTTTTTATAATTTGCAAAACATTTTTATAGATAATCTTGCAATACCATTTTAACTTTAAAATTAATCAATCTAACATTTGTCTTGAAATTTTTTTATTCAAAAAGAAAAATTAGCTTGCATTTAATTAATAACAAATTAAAATTTTGACTTATTTTTTATTGAAACAATTTTTAACATTAAAAAATGCTTGTTAGCAAAAATTACAGTAAAGCCTTATTTAATATAGCTTCCCAGCAACAGGTTATTGCTCAAACAAAAGAGCAATTAGCCGAGTTAAACAAGCTTTTTACATCTAATTTACTATTTAATTTAAAAAACCCTACCCTTAATAAAAAATCTTTACTAATTGTTGTTAAAAAAATTATCGAAAAAACAAAATTTTTACCAATAATCAATAACTTTTTACTAGTTTTAGCTCATAATAGAAAAATTCATCTTCTTACAGATATTTATCAACAATTTTTATATCTTTATAATAAATCTAATAATATCTTACAAATAGAAGTTATTTCTACCACAGGCAACATTAATATTGAAGAAATCAACAATATATTAACTAAAAAATTACCTTTGCAAAAATTTATTATTTCGCAAAAAATTAATAGTCAAATATTAGCTGGCTTACAAATTAAGCTTGAAAACACAATTCTTGATGCTAGCCTCTCGCAAGATCTAGCCAAAATAAAACAATACCTTATTAATTCTCTTAATTAATTTTTTATGTCACTTGACACAAATCAAATTTATAGTATCTTACAAGAATCTTTCAAAGATTACAATCAAAACACTCAACTTACCGAAATTGGTAAAGTGATAAAAGTTGGCGATGGTATTGCTTGGGTTTATGGTTTAAATTCTGTTCAAGCAGGCGAAATGGTTGATTTTGATTCTGGTATAAAAGGCATGGCTCTTAACCTCGAAGAAGAATCTGTTGGTATTGTAATTTTTGGCGAAACATCTTCAATCAAAGAAGGTTCTATCGTAAAAAGAACTGGTAAAATTGTTGAAGTGCCAGTTGGCGAAGGTTTATTAGGAAGAGTTGTTGATGGTTTAGGTAATCCAATAGATGGTAAAGGTCCGTTAAAAAATATTGAATATCGCAAACTCGAGGTAAAAGCACCTGGCATTATTGCAAGACAATCTGTTTCAGAGCCAATGCAAACTGGTATTAAAGCCATAGATACTCTTATTCCTATCGGCAGAGGTCAAAGAGAGTTAATAATTGGAGACAGACAAACAGGCAAAACAGCTATTGTTATTGATACTTTTATTAACCAAGCAAAAACTCATCAACAAAATAACGATAAACAAAAGTTATTCTGTATTTATGTAGCAATTGGTCAAAAAAGATCAACAGTTGCTCAAATTGTCAAAACCCTACAAGATGCAGGAGCAATGTCTTATTCAGTTGTTGTAGCAGCTACTGCTTCTGAAGCTTCAACTTTACAATTTTTTGCTCCATATACCGGATGTTCTATTGGCGAATACTTCCGTGATAATGGCAAACATGCTTTAATTGCTTACGACGATCTTTCTAAACATGCTGTTGCCTATCGCGAAATGTCTTTATTACTTCGCAGACCTCCGGGCAGAGAAGCCTATCCAGGCGATGTTTTTTATATTCACTCTCGCCTACTAGAAAGAGCTGCAAAATTATCCGATAATTTGGGAGGTGGCTCGCTTACCGCTTTACCAATCATCGAAACACAAGCTGGAGATGTTTCTGCATATATTCCTACTAATGTAATTTCTATTACCGATGGTCAAATTTTTCTAGAAACCGATTTATTTTACAAAGGCATTAAACCTGCAGTAAATGTTGGTTTATCTGTTTCAAGGGTTGGTTCCGCCGCTCAAACTAAAGCAATGAAACAAGTTGCTGGCACTATCAAGCTTGATTTAGCACAATTTCGTGAACTTGAAGCTTTTGCACAATTTGGTTCCGATCTCGACATCTCAACTCAAAAACTGCTCGATAAAGGTAAAAAGCTTACCGAATTATTAAAACAAAATCAGTTCTCACCTCTTGGTTTTGAAGAACAAGTGGTTTCAATTTATGTTGGAGTAAAAGGCTATCTCGATAAAGTTGCGGTTAAAGATGTTAATAAATTCGAACAGCAATTTTTACAAAAAATAAAAACTGCTCATCCAGAAATTTTACAATCTATTATCAATGAGCAAAAAATTACCGAATCAACAGAAACTCAATTAAAACAAATTATTGTTGATTTTCTTGAGATATTTCTTAATCAAAAATCATAAAAAACTTTTTGATTATGGCAAATCTAAAAACCTTAAAAAACAGAATTAAATCGGTAAAATCTACCCAAAAAATCACCAAAGCCATGAAAATGGTTGCTGCTTCACGTTTAAAAAAAGCAAAAAATTTAGTAGAATCTTCTCGTTCTTATGCTTATAAATTAGCTCAACTCACTTCCGATTTAGCATCAAATATTGCAGTTAGAGGAACTCTTAACCAAGAATTTCCACTTCTTACTGGCAAGGGCAATAACAACATTCATTTATTAGTGGTTATTTCTTCTGATCGTGGCTTATGTGGTGGCTTAAACACTGCAACAGTTAAGTTTGTAAAACAAACTGTCGCCCAACTTCTCAACCAAGGTAGAGAAGTAAAAATATTTTGTTTAGGTAAAAAAGCCTATGAACCATTAAAAAATATTTTTGCCAAAAATATTATTGGCAATCAATTTGGTTTATTTAGAGGCATTGTAAATTTTAACGATGCTTGTCAAATCAGTGAAAAAATTATTGAATTATTTAATAATAATCAATTTGATATTTGCAATGTAATTTATAGTAAATTTAAATCTGCAATTTCACAAGAACAAGTAATGCAACAAATCATTCCTGCCCCAATTAATTATCATACTCAAAAACAACTTGGCGAATCTCCTATAGAATATCAACCTAATCAAGAAGAAATTTTATCACAGTTGTTGCCAAAAAACATTGCTGTGCAATTTTATATTCAATTACTCGAAAATGTAGCATCTGAGCAAGGTGCTAGAATGTCGGCAATGGAATCGGCTTCAAATAATGCTAGCAAAATGATTAAGAATCTTTCCTTGCTTTACAACCGCACTCGACAAGCAAATATCACAAAAGAACTTATCGATATTATTTCTGGTGCTAATGTTGTATGACCACCAAAGTTCGTTTTGCCCCCTCTCCTACTGGTTTTTTGCATGTCGGTAACATACGCACGGCAATTATTAACTTTTTATTTGCTAAAAAAACTGGTGGCGAGTTTTATTTAAGGCTAGATGATACCGATACTAAACGAGTGCAAGAAATTTATCGTCAAACCATCTTGCAAGATATATCTTGGCTACAACTAAACTATCATAAATTATTTAAACAATCCGATCGTCTTGCTTACTACGAAAAAGCCAAACAACAGTTATTACAAAACGGCAGGCTTTACGAATGCTTTGAAACCGAAGAAGAGCTAAATTTACAACGAAAATCACAAACATCTTCTGGTGCCCCACCAATATATAACCGAGCTAGCCTACAACTCACTTCTCAACAAAAATCCGATCTCAGAAAACAAGGCTTAAAACCTCATTATCGTTTTTTATTAAAAGATGAGCCAGTATCTTGGCAAGATCAAATAAAAGGCAAAATTACCTACGAGGGTAGGCATTTTTCTGATCCTGTTTTATTTCGCCAAGAAGATGAAACTGGTGCCACTGTTCCTACTTATACTTTTTGTTCAGTTGTTGATGATATAGATTACAACATAACACACATTATTAGAGGCGAAGATCATGTTACTAATACCGCCATTCAAATACAAATTTTTCAAGCATTAAATGCCCAAGTGCCATTATTTGCTCACCTAGCACTTATTAAGGCTTCTACTGGCAAAATTTCTAAAAGAGAAGGTGGTTTTGATATCAAAACTATGCGCGAAAATGGTTACGATAAGCTTACTATCTTGGCTTTTTTAGCGAAAGTTGGCACTTCTTGCCCAATTACTTCAATTAGTGATATTTCTCAATTAGTTGAAAACTTTGATTTTAGTAATTTTTCTAAATCTGCAACTAACTATGATTTTGCCGAACTGAATAATTTTAATCAAAAAACTCTACAAAATTTAAGCTTTTCTGCCATACAAGATCGCCTGCAAGATTTAAATATTTCTAATATTACCGAGCAGTTATGGGAAGATTGTAAAAAAAATATCAATTTTTTACCAGAAATAAAACAATGGCAAGAAATTTTTAATAACCCAAATTTTTATCATCCAAGCAAACCAGAAACAGTTGATTTTTTAAATCTTGCTTCACAACTTCTGCCAGAAAATACATCTACTAGCGATGCTTGGCATATTTGGCTTAACAACATAAAACAAAACACTTCCAAGCAAGGTAAAGAAATTTTTCTACCCATCAGAATGGCACTCACTGGCCTAGAACATGGCCCAGAATTAAAACATATTATTAATTTAATTCCGAGAAAACAAATTTTATTTCGCCTTACAGGTAATACCATTTTAACTTAACATACATTGTTAGATTGATTAATTTTAAAGTTGAAATGGTATAAATATTGCAAACAATTTTAAATTTTTAGGTTTTTTTAATCAAAACCTTATTGCAATATCATTTCTAGGGCATTTTTTACTGCTAATAATCTTATTTCATTTCGATTACCAATAAAACAAAACTCTTTTACAACAGTATTTGCCAAGGTGCTAGCTAAAGCAATATAAACTAAACCAGTTGGTTTAAAAGATTTATTTTGTGATTTATTATTAAGTTTAAACATAGCATCTTCGCCAGCAATACCGCTGATAGCTATAGCAAAATTAGCTTTAGTAATTTTTAAACTGTTTTCAGCCATTTCTTTTGCTACCGCAAAACTTACCGCTCCTTCTTGAGCTAAAATTTGTGAATTAACTTGCAAAATTTGTTGTTTAAAATTATTGCCATAACTTATGAAACCCATTTCAAAAACAGTAGATGATCCTGCAATTTCGGTAAGTAAAGCAGAAAGCAGACCACCAGTGCAAGATTCGGCAACGGTTATTGTGTAATTATTTTTTTGGCAAAAATCTAAAACCTGCCAAGCTAATTGCAAATAGTGTTGAGGAAAAATAGAAAAACTCATAAACTAATTATAATACCAAGATCTCCTTCTTCTAGGTTGTGTAAAAATATTTTTTCTGCATAATTTACAGGAGAAGAGCTGATAATATTAAAATTTTTCGCCAGAACTTGACTAGAAATATGCTCTTGAAAGCTATTTGCCACCTCAAATAAATGTTGATTATTAGTTACCAATGTTAAATTAATATAATCGGTAATAGAAAAATTAGCTTCTTTACGATTTTGCTGAATACAACGAATTATATCACGCGCAATACCTTCGTTGATAAGATTTTGATTGAGTTCAATATTGAGTTTAATTAAATAATCGTTGCTAGCCAAAGCTAAAATATCGTAGTTTTGCTGATTATAAGGCTTGGCAACGAGTTTTAGCTCAAATTCGTCTGGCATGAGTATAACATCGGCAATTGAGATATTTTCTTGTTGTTTTTGCCATTGTTTATTTTTGGCAGCAAGAGTAATTTCTTTTACTTTATTAGTATATTTACTGCCAATTTTTTTAAAATTAATATGTAGTAATAAATCAGCAACATCGTTAATATTGTTGCTTAACAGCACTTCTTTAATATTTAACTCTTCGGCAATCATGTAGCTAAAATTAGTAAGCCAATTTGTGTTATTGCCAATAATTTCGAGGCTTAAAAGCGGTAATCTAACTCTTAAATTATGCTTTTCACGAACCGACAAACCAGCAGAGCAGATTTTCTGCACAATATCAAGTTGTTTTATTAACTGCAAATTATCTGGCAAAAAATCGAGCCTTGGATAGCTTTGTAAATGAACCGAAATATTGCGATTTATCATACTAATTCTCCTATAAAAAATACTTGTTCTTGTTGAGAAGTTAATAAAGAAGCAATGTCGTTGGCATCGTTTTTATCGACCACTAAAACCATACCAATACCACAATTAAAAGTGCGTAACATTTCGGAATTGTTAACTTTTCCTAATTTTTGTAAAATGTTAAAAATTTCTGGCCATTGCCAAGAATGGTAATTTATTTTAGGGCTAATATGTTTAGACAAAACTCGAGGCAAATTTTCGGTTAAACCGCCACCAGTAATATGTGCTAAAGCTTTTACTTTGCCAGTTTTAATTGCAGAAAGACAAGATTTAACATAAATTTTTGTTGGAGTTAATAAAACTTCGCCAAAAGTTTGTTTATTATAAGCAACACTTTGAAAATTTAAATTATTTTGAGATAAAATATATCGAGCCAAAGAATAACCATTTGAATGCAAACCGCTTGATGCCAAGCCAAGCAAAACATCGCCTGATTGAGTTGTTGTTGGTAAAATTTTACTCCTTTCAACAGCACCTACTGCAAAACCAGCTAAATCGTAGTCTTGATTATGATACATGCTAGGCATTTCGGCAGTTTCTCCACCAATTAAAGCACAATTTGCTTGTTTACAACCTTCGGCAATACCAGTAATTACTTGGTTTGCTGTTTCAACATTTAGCTTACCGCAAGCGAAATAATCGAGAAAAAATAACGGCTCCGCTCCTTGCACAATTAAATCGTTAACCGACATGGCTACCAGATCTATGCCAATAGTGCTGTGTTGATTTGTTTCGATAGCGATTTTTAATTTTGTGCCAACTCCATCGGTAGAAGAAACTAAAACTGGGTCTTGAAAATTGCATTTTGCTAAATCAAATAAAGCTCCAAAACCACCTAAATTTGGGCTAGAACCAGCTCTAGCTGTTGCTTTAGCTAAAGGCTTAATTTTTTCTATTAAATGATTGCCTGCATCAATATCAACGCCAGCTTGTTTGTAGTTTAAAGACATAGAGAAAAAAGTTAAAAATAAAAAAGCGATTATCTAAAATTATAGATTGTAAAATTAAAAAAGTATAGTATAATAAATGACAATATTTTAAATTTTTTTAAAAAAATTCAATGTTTATAAAATTTTTTCAATATATTTTCTGTTTTTTGGTGCTTTTCTTGGCGCAAAACAATGTGTTTAGCAATGTTTTTGCCCAAGAAATTAACCCAAATACTACTCAAAATGTTAGTAATAATTCGGCTCAATTACCTCCTCAAAACCTACCTAATATTTATGCCATCGAAGGAATAGAAGCTAAAGCAACCGCTAAATCTGCAACTCTAGCACGAAATGTGGCTTTTGAAAATGCTAAAAAAGATGCTTTTTTGGTTTTATTATCTCGTTTAAATTTATCTCCTGAAACTATCAATTATATTAATTCAGACGATCTATCTTTAATGGTTCGTTCTGAACGAGTTTTAAACGAAAAAATATCTGGCAATGCTTATTTAGCAACTTTTAATATTGTTTTTGCTAAAAACTTTGTTGATTATATTTTAAAAAATAAAATCCCTGCACAAAATAAAGAAATCTTAACAAATCTGCAAAATAATTCAACAAACCCAGAAAACGAAAACCTAAATATTGATAATCCACAAAACATTACCACTATTACCACCAACAACGATTTAATAATTTTAATTCCTGTGCAGTTTGATAATCTGCAACCTTTAGTTTGGGAAGAAGCCAATCTCTGGAAAACAGCTCTTGAAAAAAATATAATCAAACATCAATTACAACATAAATTCACTACCTTAGATTCTAATCTAAACTATATTACCGCTTTAAATTCACAAAACATCAAAGAGCTTGATTATGATAATATTAAATTTATTCTCGACGAAAAAAAAGCCAGTTCGTTAAGTTTAGTGTTTTTAAAAATCGATAACCTCGAAAATAAAGCAGTAATCGATGTAACTAATATTAATTCTTTACAACAAACTAATTTACGTATTAGTTTTGTTAACACCGATTTAATCAGCAAAACCGAACTTATCAATAATATTGCCAATAAAACAATTAATTATCTAAAAGACAAAACAATAAAACCAAGCCCAGCTCCTAAAAATGTATATAGTTTACAGTTTCCTATTAAAAGCTATCAGCAATGGCAAAATTATCAAGAAACTCTTCATAATAGTGGCTTGATAACTAAAATTACCATTAATACTCTATCTTTTGATGCCATAACTGTTTCGGTTGAATATAATGGAAAAACTTCATTTAGTGAATTTTTAAACAGCTTTAATTTTGAATTTCAAAAATTAAACGATATTTATTTTATTACTCCCAAACCATGAATACTAAAGATAAAATCATCTTTTTTGGCATTATAGCAATTATTTTTGCTTCTTTAATTTATGCTATTCGCTCGGTTATTACACCGTTTGTTGTTTCGGCAATAATTGCTTATTTTCTCGATCCTAGTGTTGATAAAATAGAAAAAAAATTTCATTTTTCTCGACTTTCTGCTTCAATTATTATAATGAGTCTATTTTTATTTATTCTTGTTGTGGTTGGTTTAGTTGTTTTTCCCATGATTTACGATCAAACTCTTAATATTATTCAAAATACTCCACAATATATATCTTTTATATCCGATAATTTTTATCCTAAAATTGTTAATTTTTTTGCTAAATACAACATTAAAATTGAAAATGATTTTTTTAGCTTACTAAACAATAACAACATTCTTAATAATTCTAATTTATTTATCGAAAAAATTATTATAAGCACCGTAGGATCTACTGCTTTTCTTATCAATTTTTTATCTTTGCTTTTTATAATGCCAATTTTAGTATTTTATTTACTCAAAGATTGGAATAATATTGTTAATAAAATATACTCTATTTTACCAAAAAAATATGCTCAAGAAATTAAATATGTTTTTATATTAATTGATAAATCTCTATCTAGCTATGCTCGAGGGCAAGTAATTATTTGTTTGATTTTAGCAATTTTTTATGCTTTTGGTTTAACTATTTTTAAACTTAACCATGGTTTTAGTATTGGCATAATTACTGGTCTACTTTCTTTTATTCCGTATGTTGGATTTGGTTTAGGTGTAATCATTGGTATTTTAGATAGCTTAATTCAATGGGGGTTAAGCTTTGCTAATATAACTCCAATAATTATTATTTTTGTTACTGGGCAATTTTTAGAATCAAATTTTCTTACCCCTAGTTTAATTGGCAAAAAAGTTGAGCTTCACCCTTTATGGATTATCTTTGGCATCTTCTTTTTTGGTGCTTTATTTGGTTTTTTAGGAGTATTTTTATCGGTTCCACTCACCGCAATATTTTCGGTTTTAATTAAATATTTCTTTAACAGAAAATGGCGCAATATCAATACTTAATTCTTTAATTTATGTTTATTCAAACTTATGAAACCCCAAATCCTGCTACCTTAAAATTTATGGTCGATGATGGCGATATAATTTTAGAAAACGGCTCAATTGATATTAAAAATCAACAACAAGCAGCTAAAATATCACCTTTAGCCTTACAAATATTTGCTTTAGGCAATGTAGAAGCAGTTTTTTTAGGGCAAGATTTTATCACAGTTACCAAAAATAACCAAGCCGATTGGCAAGCTTTAAAACTCGAAGTGCAAGCAGTGTTGATGGATTTTTTTCTTACTAAAAAACCAGTCTTATACAAACCTTTAACCAACAACAATAATCAAGACCCAAACAATCAAAATGACAATCCTATCATTGCCCAAATTATCGAGTTAATCGAAATAAAAGTTCGGCCAGCGGTGGCAATGGATGGTGGCGATATTGTATTTCATTCTTTTGAAAACGGCATTGTAAAACTAATATTAAAAGGCTCTTGCTCTGGTTGCCCTAGTTCTACCATTACTCTTAAAAACGGCATCGAAAACATGCTTAAACACTATATTCCCGAGGTTGAGTTGGTTGAGCAAGTTGAAGAAGATTAAATTATGCCCTATTATTATTTTTTAGTTGTTATTGCGGTTGTATTGCAAATTTTTCGCCATTACGAACAGAAAAAATTAATCGATAATTTTAGTAAAAGCACCATTACTTTAATGAGGTTTTTATTGCCCCTGCCTTTTGCCATTATTTATTTAACAATATTTCATCATCTATTAGATTTAAAATTTTATTGCTTTTGCGCAACTGTTTCTTTATTACAAATCGTTGGCGGAATATGTATGTTAAAAAGTTTATCGAAACAAAACTTTGCCAATAGTATGGCATTAGTACACACCGAATTATTGTTTGCCGTTTTACTTGGAATTTGTTTTTTTAAACAAAACATTACTTGGTTAATATTTTTTACTATTGTTGTTATTGTTTTGGCAATATTTTTAATTGGCAATTTTAAGATTAGCAAAAGCCAAAAAATTATCAATAAAGCTAGTTTTTTTGCAATTTCTGCGGCTTTTATTTTTGCTATGAATGCTTTTTTAATGAAAGAAACTTCTTTATATTTTATAAAAATTAATACAAACATCAATCCTATCAAGTCTGCTTTAACTATATTTTTTGATACTCATTTATTTCATAATATTTTTCTCATCACCTATAAAATTACTCAAAAAAATTTATTCATAGAAATGAAAAAAATATTTAAATACACAAGCGGTTTTTCTTTTATCAAAATTGGCTTAATAAATAGCCTCACCACCGCCTTATGGTATTATACTTACACTGTTGGCGATATTGTAATGATTAAGGCAATATCACAACTAGAAGTTTTGTTGGCAATTGTTATTTCGCATTATCTTTTGAAAGAAAAATTTAGTTACAAAGAAATTATTGGCATTTTATTGTTGCTAATTGGCTTGCTTTATTTAATTTATCTCAAAAATTAGCAAAAATCGAGTTCTGACCAACATCAATCTATAAAAAAAATCTTGCATTTTAGCAACTTTGTTTTTAAAATTATCTAGGTTAATTAACTTTATAAAAATAAAATGACTATCCTAAAATCTTCTTTTTTAAAAAGCTTTGTTGCTGGCTTTATTGCTTCTACAACTTTAACTTTTATAAAATTAAAAAAACAAAATTTTACCCAAGAAAAAACCGCTCTTGGCAAAGATCTTTTAGCCATCTCCAAAGATAAAAATACTGCAAAATTTAAACTTTCTCAAAATGCAAACAATAAATAAAAACAAACCAGAAAACGATAAAACCGCTTTAATTAGCTTAACTACCAAAGAGCAGCAATATCGCCATCAACAACAAACTAAACAACAAAAATTAAATAATTTATTTTACTTTTTTGGTCTTATTTTTGGCTTTCTTTACAATGTTTTTTTGCTTTATCTAATTTATGAATTAGTGCAAAATGGCCATAATTTGCTTGGTTTAGCCATCTTTTTTATCAATGCTATCTTAATTTTAGGTTCTTTTGCTATTTTATCATTTAGCAGAAAATCTAATAATCATAAACCAATAAAACATCACAATAAAAAACAACATCGCGATCAATAATAATATATGCTTTCTCTTCTTTCTAAAAACTGGCAACCAGCTCTTTTAGATGGTAGAGCGGTTCTTGCCTTGCAGCAAAAATGTAAGGTATCTGAAATTTTAGCAAGCTTACTTTATTTACGCAATATTAATCATCAACAAGTTGCTAATTTTTTAGATCCTAAACTAAAAAATATTTTACCAGATCCAAACGAACTACATGCCATCGATATTGCTTGTCAAAATGTTTATGAAGCTTTGTTAAATAACAAAAAAATCACTATTTTTGCCGATTACGATGTTGATGGAGCTACTTCTTCGGCTATTTTAGTTTTATTTTTACGAGCTTTAAATATTGAGGCCGATGTTTATATTCCAGATCGTATTTTAGAAGGCTATGGCCCAAATGTTGAAGCTCTTTTACAATTAAAAAATAATGGCACCGATTTGGTTATTATGGTTGATTGTGGCACTGTGGCTTTTGCACCTTTGCTTGCCGCTAAAGAGGCTGGTCTCGATATTATTGTTATCGATCATCATTTAGGAGTTTTAGAGAAGCCGCCAGCAATTGCTATTATTAATCCTAATTCTTTAGGTGAAACATTTTCTCACAAAAATTTATGTGCTGCAGGGGTGGTATTTTTATTTTTGGTGGCATTGAATCAAAAACTACGTAAGCACAATTTTTTTGCACAAAAAAATCTTGTCGAGCCAAATTTGTTTAATTTACTCGATTTGGTTGCCCTAGGCACAGTGTGCGATGTAATTCCATTAGTTGATTTGAACCGAGCTTTTGTTAAAATTGGTCTGCAAGTTTTGGCAACCAGACAAAATCTTGGGCTAAAAATTCTTTGCGATTTGGCGAAGCTTACTCACAAACCAAATGTGTATAGCTTGGGTTTTGTTATTGGTCCTAAAATTAATGCTGGTGGCAGAGTGGGTAATGCTAATTTAGGCTCAAAATTACTCACTTGCCAAAACGAATACGAAGCACAACAAATAGCAGTTTTATTAAATAATTTTAACGAACAACGAAAAAATCTTGAAAATCAAATTTTACAAGAGGCAATTTTACAACTCGAAAATAAAAAAGCAGGCTTTTCACATCTTGATGACATTATCTTTGCGGTCGGTAATAATTGGCATCAAGGGGTTATCGGCATCATTGCCTCTCGCTTAAAAGATTTATACCACAAGCCAGTGGCAGTAATAACCATAATCGATCAACATAAAGCCAAAGCTTCTTGTCGCTCTGTTGCTGGAGTTGATTTTGGCAAAGCAATATTAGAAGCCAAACTACACAATTTTTTACTAGAAGGGGGCGGTCATGCTATGGCAGGAGGTTTTAGTGTGGCACCTGATAAAATTAACGATTTACATAAATTTTTTAATCAAAATCTTGCAAAATCTCTTCAAAAAAGCCTAAATAACAAAGTTTATCAATACGATTTTGCCCTTGATTGGTCTATGATGAATACAAGTTTATTACAAGAACTAGCTAAAATGGAGCCTTTTGGTTTAGGAAATCATCAGCCTATTTTTTTACTACACAATATTTATAAAATTAATGCTAAAAAAGTAGGGGTAAAACAAGAGCATATAAGCTGTGCCATTGCTAGCAAAACTCCTCTTGGCCTAAAAAATCAGGGCAATGCCATTGCCTTTCGCTCTGCTAATAATGCTGTTGGTGATTTTTTATTAAATTCAAAAAATAATAATTTTTCTGCCATCGGTTGTGTAAGTTTAAACTATTGGTTTAATGTTGCCAAAATTCAGCTAAATATTGAAGATATTTATTGTTAAAAAATGATTTTAGAATTTGATATTATCAAGAAATATTTTTTACCTTTAGTTCATAGCAAATATGCTTATAATTTGCAAAATGATGTGGCAAAAATAGCGGTGCCAAAAGGTTATCAATTAGTGGTAAGTAAAGATGCAATGGTTGAAAATGTGCATTTTTTCAAACAAGATGGCGGTTATAAAATTGCTTCAAAACTTCTGCTTACTAATCTTTCTGATTTAGCATCAAGTGGTGCTAAACCTTTATATTATATGCTTGGTTTTAGTAAAAATAATAGTCTAGATGAAAATTTTTTTCAACAATTTTCTTTAGGGCTTGGTAATTTGCAAAAAAAATTTAAAATCTCATTAATTGGCGGTGATACATTTTTTGCCGATCCTTTGGTGTTTTCTATTACTATTTTTGGCATTACTAAAAATATTTTACATCGTAATAAAGCCAAAGACCAAGATTTAATTTTTGTTTCAGGCAATATTGGTGATGCAGGTCTTGGTTTAATTTTAAGCCAACAACCTCAATTTAATTTACCAAAATATGCTCCTAAATTATTGCAAGCTCATTTTTTTCCTACCCCACAAATTGCTTTGGGCTTTAATTTAAGTCAACTCAAATTAAGCAATACCGCTATCGATGTTTCAGATGGTTTGCTTGCCGATTTAAATCATATCTGTAATAATTCTGGTTTAGATGCTCACATTTTTTTTGATAAAATTCCTATTTCAG
>JAUMFK010000014.1:0-5445 GCA_032119875.1 Rickettsiales bacterium | reverse complement strand
AAAAATAAACAACATGATCCTCTAAATTTACTAGCAAGTGGCGATGATTATCAACTAATTTTTGCAGTGAAACCAAAAAATAAGCAAAAAATTCTTGATTTATCAAAAAAACTTCGGTTAAATGTTAGTTGTATTGGTTTTTTTAGCAAAAAATCACAAATCCAAGCACAGGTTTTGTTATTTGAAAATCACACAACTTCTGCTAAATCAATTTTTTATCAAAAAACTGGCTACCAACATTAAAAAATATGTTTAATAAATTACTACAAAATTCTAATCAATATACCCTGCTAAAAAATCAGCTAGCTACCATAAATAAATCATTTGCTACTATGCTTGATTTTATACTTATTTTACCTATTAGAATATTTATTGTTTCTGTTTATTTACAACCAAAAATTACTATTTTTTTGCAAGATTTTTCTGCCAAATTTGGTAGCGAAATAAAAGAACAAACTCCAGAACACTTACAATTTTTCGCTCAACATCCTATTTATTTACAATTAATTTTTAGTATTTTTATTTTTATTTCCCTAGGGGCTATTTATAATGTTTATTTTCATAGCTCAAATTGGCAAGCAACCATTGGCAAAAGATTGTTAAAAATTATTGTCAACAACAAAAATAATCAAAAAATTTCCATTTTACACAGTCTAAAATATTATTTCATCAGTAATTTAGGCATAATTTATGCTACTTTTTTATTAATGCATTTTGCTAAATATAAACTCGATATTCATCAGTTAATTACTAATAATTTATACTTTTTGGTTGGTGGATTATTTTTAATATTTTCTTTTTATTACGGTTTATTTTCTAAACAAAAACTTTCATTTCTCGATTTGCTAGCCGATGTGCGATTTCAATCGGGTCGAACTAATTCTAAATTCCCATGGTCTAAACAATGACAGTCTCTAATCAAAAAACCATCATCAACTCTATCAGTTGTAATTCAACTGCCCTACATAGTGGTAAAAATGTTAATCTAAAATTTTTGCCAGCCCCTACCAATACTGGCATAGTTTTTAAAAGAGTCGACATACCAGAAAATAACCTTATTGAAGCAAAATTTAATCAAGTTACCGCTACTAATTTAGGCACCACCATTACTAACTTGCACCAAATATCTGTTTCTACTATTGAGCATTTAATGTCGGCAATTTGGGCAAGTGGTATCGATAATTTAATCATTGAAATAGATAATCAAGAAGTGCCAATAATGGATGGTTCTGCTTCTCCTTTTATTTTTTTATTACAATGTGCAGGAATCACTAACCAAGAAGATATTAAAAAATACTTAATTATTAATCAGCCAATTGAATTTTATCATCACGATAAATTTATCAAAGCAAAACCTAGTAGCAACTTTAAACTAAATCTCACCATAAATTTTAACACTCCTCATATTGTTCATAATGAACTATTTTTTGATACAAATCAACATTCTTTTAAAGATCACATTTCTAAAGCTCGAACCTTTTGTTTTAAACACGAAATAGAGCAAATGAATCAAATGAATTTAGCCAAAGGGGGGTCTTTAGAAAATGCCATTGTTATTGATGATAAAGGCATTATTAATACAGGTGGTTTGCGATATCCAGATGAGTTTGTTAAGCATAAAGCTCTCGATTTTATTGGCGATATTTTTTTATCTGGTTATTATATTTTAGCAGATTTCACTGTTTATAAATCTGGTCATACCATTAATAATAAATTTTTGCATTATTTATTTAACAAACCAGATTATTGGTATATTTCAAATTAAAAATAACTTCTTTAAACAACTTTATTTCATATTTCTTTATCATCAAAATTTAATTTAAAATGCAACATTTTTATGATAGAATAAAAAATTTATAAATATAATAATCTTAAATATCCATTAAATGTCACTAGAAAATCTCAAAAAAATCCCAAATTTCCTTACCTCGATGCGTTTAATAATTATTCCGTTAATGATTTTTGCTTTTTATATTCCCGGAATGCTTTCTAATATTGTTACTGCATCATTATTTGCCATTGCTTCTATTACCGATTATTTCGATGGCTATTTGGCCAGATCAATGAAAGCTCAATCCGATTTTGGTCGATGCCTCGATCCTATTGCCGATAAACTTTTAGTAATAGTTGCTATTGTAATGCTTATAAAATTTAATCCAAACAACCCCTGGATTTTATTTCCAGGTTTAATTATTATCACTCGAGAAGTTTTAGTTTCTGGCTTGAGAGAATATTTAGCCGAAATAAATATTAAAGTTCCAGTGAGTGTTTTAGCAAAATATAAAACCGCAGCACAAATGTTTGCGATTGGAGGTTTATTATTAGGCGAAAATGGCTCTGCCTATATTTTATATCAATGGCTTGGTGGCTATATTGAAACCGATATTAAATATGTTTTTATTAGTATTATTGGCCTAGTTGCTAAATTTTTATTTGTTTTAGCATCTATTCTTACTTTTATTACTGGTTTTGCTTATTTTAAAACTGGCTTTAAAAATATGGATAATCATTAATGCTATTATTATGGCACTGTTGCATCCCAAATTTATTTTATTTTATTTGCCATTTTTGGTATAAATTTCGGCTATTTTTAGCCTAATATGTTGAATATGAGGCTAAAAATAGCTAAAATTTCTCCTCAAAACTAGCAAAAAATTAAAACAAATTTGGAATTCAACAGTGCCATTATCTGTAAAAGTGCCATTATAATAAAAATTTTATAAAATATGTTATTGATATTAAGTTTTTTTTGCATTTTATTGTTTGCATTATGTTTATTTTATTATTTAAAAATACAAAAAATACAACTCAATTTATTTTTTAAAACCCAAGCCGAAAATAATTTTCAGCAAAAATTAGATCAAATCTCACAAGAAAATAAACAATATCAAGAAAAACATCAAAATATTCAGCAAAATATCATCGAGCTTACTTCTAAATCACAGCATCAGCAAGAACTTTTAAATGAAAAACAACATGAAATAAACGATTTAAAACAACAAAAAGAAAGATTGCAACAAGAAAACATAGAATTTATCACCAAACTAAATATTACTTCGCAAAATAATCATAAATGGCAAGAAACCTTAGAATTACAATTTGCCAACATAATAAATAAAAATTCTGAAAAATTAACCACTTTAAATCAACAAAAAATCACCGAAATTTTAGCTCCATTCAATAAAGATTTAGATAATTTACAAAAAAAACTCGATACAGTTCATCAGCAAAACATTACCGATAAAGAAGTTTTACAAACTCACATTAAAAATCTATTTGAATATACTAATAAAATAAGTCTCGAAGCTAATAATTTAAGCTCCGCTTTAAAAGGCAATAATAAAATACAAGGAAATTGGGGTGAAATGCTTTTAGAGCAAATTTTACAACATTCTGGATTGCAACGAGATTTACATTATAAAAGAGAACTTTCTTTGCAAAATGAAGAAGGTAAAAACATTAGGCCGGATTTTCAAATTTTCTTACCAGATGGCAATATTATCATTACCGATTCTAAAGTTTCTTTGAATTCTTATAACGAATTTATGAATACTGGCAATGAAAAATACTTAAAAGATCATTTATCATCTATAGAACAGCACATTAAAGGTTTGGCAAAAAAAGAATATGCCCAAAATATTAAGCAAGCACTCGATTTTACTATCGCTTTTATTCCTGTTGAGCCAGCATATTTATTAGCAATACAACATAATCACAAATTGTGGTTTGAAGCTTATGAAAAGAAAATTTTACTCACTAGCCCTACTAATTTTGTTGTGTGTTTAAAAATTATTCACGATATTTGGCAACGCTACAAAAGAGAAGAAAACTATCAGCAAATTGTTTCTTTGGCCGATGCAATTTATGAAAAATCAGTAGCATTTTTAGAAAATCTAGAAGAAGTTGGTGATGCTATTAAAAAAGCCGATAAATATTATAGTTTAGCCAAAAACAAAATTACCGAAGGCAGAGGAAATTTAGTGCAGAAATTGCAAACATTAAAAAATATTGGTGGCATTAATAGTTCTAAAAAAATACCAGAATCTTTACTTTAAGTTGCAATTTATCATTATTTTTTGAAATAATTTTACAATTTTTGTTTTACAATTAAATATTTATCAATGATAATTGTAAAGTTATCTCAAAAATCATGTCGTTTATGTTTAGCATCTCTAAATATAATACTTTATTATATTTAGAATTATAAATGAAATTTGTTATAAAATCATAAAAAACTTTAGCAATATTTATGTATTTAAATCTCGATAATATCTGTTTAGAACAGTTTTCTAAAACCTATAAAAAAACCATTGATAATTCCGATCATAATACCTTAAAGCAAATAAAAACTGCGATTTCTTTTTATCTTAACAATCTTGTTAATTGTAATCAGCAACAAATTAATAGCTCTACTTCATCTACCCACACTCAATCACAAGTCACGATATTGCATATTATTGCTAAATTCGGCGATACTTTACAACTAAAACAGCTAATTTCTTTATTAAATAATGAGCAGTTAAATGCTGTTGATAGAGATAATTTTAATGCTATTCATCATGCGGTTTTAGGTGGTAATCTTGATAATATTAAATTATTATATGAGGCTGGCACAAATATTAACTGCATTTCTAATGATTTAACTAGAAATTTACATCCTATTCATTTTGCTAGTAAATTTAATATGTTAGAGATCGTTAATTTTTTTTTGCAACAAAAAATAGATATCGAGCAGAAAACTTTTTTTGGCTTAACCCCTCTTCATATAGCTTGTGAATATGGTAACTATGAAATGGTAAAATTTTTACTTAGCAAATCTGCCGATTTACATGCCACAACTAATAATGAAAATCATTACCTAACCCCTTTACACTATGCAACAATATATAATCACCCAAAAATTATTGAGTTTTTAATACAAAACAAAGCTAATTTTAATGTTTTTGACAATTATAATAACGATATTTTATATTTTGCTACCAAATTTAATCATCCAAATTTGGTTAAATTATTTTTAAATATCGGTGCTGGTGACATTAAAAAAGCTCAAGATGTTGCCACAGAATATAATTTAGAAAACTGCCTAGAAATAATTAATCATTATCTAGAATTAAAAACAATGTTATTTGATACTAATCAAATCGTTATTTTAGCTCAACCTTTATTTTTTGAGTTGAAAAAAGTTAATCAAGAGAATGCTAAAACAATTATTTTAACTATACAAAATTATCATTTTGGTTTAGGTTTTTTAAATAAAATTTTTATCTATACTGGTTTATTTAAAACAGAAAAAATTAATTTTATTACTTTTTTACAAAATCATGATCTCGAATTTTTAGCTAATAAATTAATGCAAATATTAGAATTTTTAAAATCATAATTTTATACCATTTCAACTTTAAAATTAATCAATCTAACAATGTATGTTAAGTTGAAATGGTATTA
>JAUMFK010000013.1:0-9823 GCA_032119875.1 Rickettsiales bacterium | reverse complement strand
AACTCGCGATTCTAGAGTGGTTGAACGCAAAAAATACGGCTACAAAAAAGCCAGAAAAGGTCAAACTTATCGCAAGAGATAAAAATTATATTGTGGCACTTTAGAATGCAACAGTGCCATTATACATCTTAAATATAAAATTCAAATTAAGTTATCATTTTTTTCCTAAAAAAGACAACTTCTATCAAGAACATTTTATTATTAAAAACTTATGGCAAATTTATTTCACCACATAAATTTATCAGAAAAAACCTCTCTTAACCCTATCAAAGGCATTTCTTTATTTGCCAATGTTGGTATTTCTGAAACTTATTTAGCTAGCCAAAATATTCATATTGTGGCCGCCAACGAACTTTTGCCTGAAAGGGCAAAATTTTATCAGCATCTCTATCCACAAACTCAAATGATTTGTGGAGATATCACCGATCCTGCTGTATTTAATCAACTTGTTGTTAAATTTCACACCGAAAAATGTAGTTTTTTAATCGCTACTCCACCTTGCCAAGGCATGAGTATTGCTGGTAAAATGAATCAAAACGATCCGCGCAATAAACTAATTATTGATGTGATAAATTTTATTAAGGCAACAAAGCCAGAAAATATCATCATCGAAAATGTGGCAAATATTCTAAATTTTTCTATTTTACATCAAGAAAAACAAATTAAAATTGTTAATTTTATTAAAGAACAGCTAAATCCTTTGCAATATTTTATTAATTATGCAGTGCTTGATGCCAGCGATTACGAAACTCCACAATATCGAAAAAGAGCAATTTTTTTAATTTCTAAACATAAAGTGTGGCATTTTCCTGCTAAAAAGCCCAAAATTACTGTGCTTGATGCCATCGGCGATTTACCCAGTCTTGAAAGCGGGCAAGATTCTGGCATAAAATATCATGTTGCTAAAACTCATAACCAGCAACACATACTGTGGATGAAACACACCCCAACTGGCAAAACCGCCCTTGAAAATGCAGTTTTTTTTCCACAAAAAAACAACAGAAAAATTAAAGGCTTTGCCACAACCTATAAACGCATCGATTGGCATAAACCTGCCCCAACAATTACTATGTGCAATGGCGCCATTTCTTCGCAAAACAATGTGCATCCGGGCAGAAAAATAGAACAAAATCAATATTCTGATGCTAGAGTGTTAACCATTTTAGAGCTATTACGCCTCACTGGCCTGCCTGATGATTGGAACATTCCAAATTGGGCAAGCGACAACCTTACACGTCAAGTTCTTGGTGAATCTTTTCCACCAAAATTTTGCCTAAATTTAATAACAACAATACCAAGAAAATGAACAGAGTGTAGCATTTTCACTAAATAATGATGTTAGTTAAAATTCCACTTTATGCTTCATCTTTTTGGCTAAAAATCTCCAAAAAGCCTCAGCTGTATAAAAATACAGCTTCGTTTTTTAAAAATTTTTATCTCAAAAATATTTTGCATAAAGTGTCATTATTTAGTGAAAATGCTACAGACGAAATGGACTTTCATCAAATAAAAATTGAATATCAAAGAATTTTTGATTTTATTGATAATGGAATATTTGAAAAAATTAGCTCAGAAATTGAAAATATCTATCAAGAATACATTTTTTATATCCAAGAATACAAAATAAAGGGTGGAACTCTAGGTAGAGGCAATTTAAAATGGGGTAGAAACATTATCTGGAGCTGGTTTATAGAAAAAATCTTTTTACATATTTTGCAACAAAATAGCTATTTTAAGTCGGTTAGCTTATACCATTTCAACTTAAAATACATTGTTAGATTGATTAATTTTAAGTTGAAATGGTATTATATGGCGGAGATTCTTCTCATTTGTTTTTATACGATAAAATCAATAAAATAATCACAATCGAAGGCGAAAAAACCACCAAGCCAGATCTGATTTGTAAAACTCAACAAGATCAAGAATTTTGTATAGAGCTTAAAACTGCAGCCAAAGGCATTTTTTCAATCAAAAAAGGCAATATAGATCAGCTTTATAAAGATGCAGGTCAAAACGATAGAATCACCTTAATTATCATGATAGATTTAGAAAATAAATTATACCAAATTAAAAATTTACAATTTTTTCATAATAAACAACCTTTTATCAATCAAAGAATGGAGGGACAATTATGTTATGAATTTCCTCATCCAGATCTTGGTTTAAACAACATAATAAATCATGATTTTATAGATTTACTAGATTATAGCATTTTAAATATCGAAGATGTTAAAAAATACAAATCACTAAAAATAGCCGAAATTAGAAAAGATTTAAAAATGATAAAACTTATTACTAATAAAATTAAAATTGATAAAATTATATTTGAAAAAAATTTACAAGATCAAGATTTTTATAGTAAAATACAAAAAATAATCAATAAATCACCAGAGGTTGTAAACACAGAATGGTCGGCAATATTTAGTTGGTTAGAATTATAGTAATATCATTTTCTATCTTTAAATACATAATGACACTGTTGAATTCCAAATTTGTTTTAATTTTAGTTTTGAGAAGAAATTTTAGTTGATTTTTACATCAAACAAAAACATAATTATTGTTTCCATAATAATACCATTTCAACTTAAAATACATTGTTAGATATTTAATCAATCTAACTTCATCTTTTTGGCTAAAAAGCTTCAAAAAGCCTCAAGCTGTATAGATATACAGCTTTCGTTTTTTAAAGTTTTTATCTCAAAAATATTTTGTTAGATTGATTAATTTTAAAGTTGAAATGGTATAACACAACAACCAAACAAAAACAACTATGAAATTTTTTTTAGATTCTGCCGATATTAACGAAATCACTCAAATTGCTTCTTATGGCTTAATTGATGGTGTTACCACCAACCCTACTCTAATAGCTAAATCTGGTAAAAATTTTAAAGCAACCATTGCCGAAATATGCAATATAGTTGCAGGGCCAGTGAGTGCCGAAGTTGCCTCAACCGAATATGCACAAATGGTAAAAGAAGGCGAAGAGCTAAGTAAAATCGCCAAAAATGTTTGCATTAAATTGCCTTTAACTCTCGATGGTTTAAAAGCTTGTCGTTATTTTTCACAAAAACAAATACAAACTAATGTTACCCTTTGTTTTTCGGCTTCACAAGCTTTATTAGCTGCCAAAGCTGGAGCAACTTTTGTTTCGCCTTTTGTAGGCAGGCTCGATGATATTGGGCAAGATGGTTTAGAGCTAATCTCAGAAATTGTGCAAATTTTTAGCAATTACCAAAACATTACAACTCAAGTTTTAGTTGCATCGGTAAGGCACCCTATTCACATTACCGCTACTGCAAAAATGGGAGCCGATGTTGCCACTTTACCTGCTAAAGTTTTTCTGCAACTTGTTAATCATCCTCTCACCGCTAATGGTTTGGCAGCTTTCGTTGCCGATTGGGCGAGCACTGGTCAAAAAATTATCGATTAATGAGTTGTTTAGAACATGCAAATTGTTGGCTTAATATCAATAAGCCAATAGGAGTTTCTTCTGCTAAAATGGTGGCGATAGTAAAAAAAATTACCAAAGCTAAAAAAGTTGGCCATGGTGGCACTCTCGATCCTTTTGCTAGCGGAGTTTTGCCAATAGCTCTTAATAAAGCCACTAAAACTTCTCAAAGCATGATGGATGCTAACAAGCAATATCTTTTTACTATTACTTTTGGTGAGTTTCGTGATACCGATGATTGCGAAGGAAAGGTAATTGAAACTAGTCCAAAAAGAGTATCTGCTTGGCAAATCATAGAAACCTTACCAAAATTTGTTGGTAAAATCACTCAACAACCTTCTAAATTCTCTGCTCTAAAAATCAATGGTAAAAGAGCTTATAAATTAGCAAGACAAGGAATTGCATTTACAGTGCCTATGCGCGAAATCACTGTTTTTTCTTTACAAATGTTAAGTTATAATATTGATTCTGCTCAATTTATGGTAGAATGTAGTAAAGGAACCTACATCAGAACTTTAGCTCGCGATTTATGTTGCAATCTAAATATTTGCGGTTTTGTGAGCCAACTTACCAGAACCAAAGTTGGTAATTTTTTACTTAACAACAGCATTGATGATATTTTAATTTTAAAATTATGGCATTGTTGAATTCCAAATTTGTTTTAATTTTAGTTTTGAGAAGAAATTATTTTTGCATTACTAGGTTATCGATATGTATTAACTCTGTTTTGCAGTTATTACCAAGTATTGTTTTGATTTGTTGAGAAGTTTTTTGTAAAATTTTTGCTATATCAGCACTACTATGATTAACAATTCCGCTGGCAATAATTTTTTGATTACTATCTTTTACTAAAACAGGATCTTGAGCAAAAAAATTACCTTTTACCGCAATTGCACCGATAGCTAATAAGCTAGCTCTACCTTTTTTTAGGGCCTCAACAGCACAATCATTGATGATAATTTCTCCTTTTGGATTCACAATACCAGTAAGCCAATTAGTTTTTGATTTTGATTTTTTATGATCTTTTTTTATTTTTTCGTTGGCAACAAAATGAGTAAAAGGTTGTCTACTTTGCCATAATTTTTGTAAGCAATCAATATTTTCACCATTCGTAATAATGGTTGAGCATTGTGATTGCATCGCCATTTTGGCTGCCATTATTTTGGTAATCATACCTCCTGTGCCAACTTTTGAAGATGTGTCGGTTGCCATACTTTCAATTTGGCTTGTAATTTTATGAACTTGCGAAATAAAAACAGCATCATTATTGGTTTTTGGATTTTTATTATATAAACCATCAATATCAGAAAATAAAATTAATAAATCGGCATTAATCATTTGCGATATTCTGGCAGCTAGCCTATCGTTATCGCCAAATTTAATTTCTTGAGTGGCAATAGAATCGTTTTCATTAATTATTGGAATAATATTGTTATTTAGCAAAGTTGAGATAGTATTTGCACAGTTTAAATAACTGTTTCTGATGTTGCAATCATTGGCAGTAACTAAAATTTGAGCAACTTGTTGTTTATGTTTAGCAAAAACTTGTTGATAATAACTCATTAATTTTATTTGACCAACAGAAGCAAGAGCTTGTTTTTGAGGTATAGATATTTTTGATTGTATGATGTGTAATAAAGATTTACCCAAAGCAACAGCACCAGATGTAACAATAACAATTTGTTTGTTTTGTTTTCTTAACAAGCTAATATTATCGGCTAAGGATTGTAACCAATTTATTGAAAATTCTTGATTTTTTACCAATAAAGCAGATCCTATTTTAATGACTATTTTTTCATAAACATTAAAATCAATCGTATTTTGATTCATTTTTTACTTGATTTTGTATTATTTTATTGCGATAAGCTAAATTTTGTAATAAAGGTAGGGGATAAAGTTTTAAATCTAGATTTCCTTTCAGAATATAAAGAGCAACACTACGATTTTCTTTTATAGCATCTTCTTGGTTACTTGAAAGCAAGTCTGGAAAATTTTCACCTTCAGTTGCCTGACTAATTAAATTTTCATTAACTCCATTTTTAATGAGATAATTTTTAACAGTTAATATTCTTGATAATAATAAAGTTTGATTATTAATGCTATTTGCAGAGTTATCGGCATTGCCAACTAACATTATTTTATAACCAGCAGACTGCGATAAATGATCAATAATTGAGAGCATTATTTTATTGCCTTGTTCATTTAGAATAAAGCTTTCTTTATCAAACAACACACTAAATCTGGCAAATTCTGGCACAAGAAAGTTAGTATTAGAAAATTTTTCTTTTTTGCTATCGTTAAAGTAAATTTCAAGTTCATTAAGTATTTTAGCAAAATTTTCACGGCAGTAAGATAAACCAATGCCCCGAAAAGATGGTTGAGATTCTTTAGAAACCCAACAATCATAAAGATAAAAAGTGTGAGCTAATTGAATAGGTAAATTAAATTTTAAATAAGGAGTAGAAGTGATATTTTCGAGTCTTTTTTGCATAAAGATTAACTCTTCTAATTGCTGTTTATCTGATTTCCAATATAGTGGATTTTCAGGAAAAAATGGTTCTTTTTTAGCTATTTTTAAACCTTTTTTAGCAAAATAATTAGCTTGTGAGTGATTTTTAAGAATGGTTAATTTATTAGCAAACGAAAGATATTCTAATGCTAAAAAAGATTCAAAATCTTTGTTTATTTTTAATGTTGGCTCAAGATCAGAGAGTTGTTTGTAGTAAGTATTTTTAAAAGAAATACAAGAATTTAAAAAAAAAGTTAAAAAAATAATGAATAGTGATTTATTTTGAGTGTTTAGATAAGATAATTTGTTAAAATATAGATGAAATTTTAAGAATTGTCGAGATATTTTTTTATGAAATTGCATTTTATTCAACAGAATTCTGGGTAAAAATATTAAAGTATTTTTTGTCTAGTTCTTTTTTTGCAGTAATATAAGATTTACCGTTATCTTGCATTTCTAATAGTAAATTATCTAATTTTTTTTCTTCTAAAGCATAACTTTCGTTAACAAATTTGGCAGTAGCAAAATAATTTTCTTGCAAACTGCCGAAATAACCAATAATAATCTCCCAAAAAATAGATAGTGGATAAGTTAAAATACTTATGATACCAAAAATAAAATGTTTTAAATAAAGCGATGCTCCAGCTGGAAACAAGGCATAAAAAATACCAAGGAGAGGTTTTTTTTTATCGACATAAAAACCTCTGGTTTGGTATATTTTTAGTTTTGCTAGTTGTTGATTACTAATACCAAAAGACTTGGCTTTTTTAAAAATAATTAACATAAATAACAGTATAGAAAAAGTTATTACAGCTATGATATTGATAAGAAAAATAAGCCTTAAAGAATCGGTAGAATTTTCTTTAAAAAGATATTTTATTGAAGATAAAAAAATACTAAAAGAAGTGAGTTCAGCCGAAGAAAATATTGCCTTCACAATAAAAATATAGTTTATGAAAGCCAATAAATAAGCTAAAAATATCAGAAAATATTTTAATTTACCTTCTTTTACAATTTGCATTTTTTACTTAATTAATTTTGCTTCTTTAAAATACTTGAATGCTCCTGGATGCATTGGAGCAGAATTTCCTTCGTAAATCATTTCTTGTTTTTTCAAAGATGATAGCACAGGATGTAGGGTTTTAAAATTATCAAAGTTTTCAAAAACTGCTTTTGTTAAGTTATAAACAATTTTTTCAGAAGTATTTTTAGAAGTTACAAGTGTTGCTTTTACTCCAAAAGTTTCTACAGGATCGGGGTTATTTACATAAGTGCCACCAGGGATAATGGATTCTACATAAAAAGGATTCACTTTTAATAATTTTGCAACAGTTTCTTTATCGATAGAAATTATTTTTACTTTACAGCTTTGAGTAACTTCTTGCAAAAGAGCATTTGGATTACCTGCCGCATAAATCATGACATCTATTTTTTTATCGCATAATGCTTGTGGCAAATCGGATGGTTGTAAATAAGTTACAGAAGAAAAGGTTTCTTTTGTCCAGCCTTTAACATTCATTAAAACCTCCATTGTGGCATGCATTCCAGAACCGAGAGGGCCAAAATTAACTTTTTTACCAATGATATCGTTAATTGTGTTAATTTTAGAATCTTTTAAAACCACAACTGTAAAAGTTTCGGTATATAAAGATAATACAGAACGAAGCTCTTCGAATGGTTTTTGATCGGAAAATAAACCTAAACCATTAACCGCATTGTATTGCCAATCGGATTGCACAATTCCGAAGTCTATAGAATTATTGCGAATTGCATTTAAGTTACTTACCGAACCACCTGTTGATTCAGGGGAGCATCTAATATTGTGCTCTGATTTATTTATGTGTAAAAGCCTGCAAATTGAACCGCCAGCAGGGTAATAAACACCAGTAATTACACCTGTGCCAATAGAAATATGTTGAGTAGAAGCAATAGCTTTTTGCGAGATAATTAAGCAAATACAGATAGCGATATACAATAATTTTTTCATTTCATTTGATTGTTTTTGTTTAAAAAAAAATAAAACATCAATAAAGATGATGCAAAAAAATAAAATGTCAAACTTTTTTTCTAGTTTTAAATAATTTTTTCCATAACATTTTAATAATGTTTCATTAATAGCACTATTATGGCACTGTTGCATCCCAAATTATATTTTAGTGGCCATTTTTGGTATAATACCATTTCAACTTAAAATATATTGTTAGATTTATTAATTTTAAAGTTGAAATGGTATAACTTCATCTTTTTGGCTAAAAATAGCTAAAATTTCTTCTCAAAACTAAAATTAAAACAAATTTGGAATTCAACACTGCCATTATTTAATCTTTTTTAACAAATTTCATACCATCAGAAGAAAGATAGCATGAAACATCAGATTTGGCAAATTTCTTGTTATTAATTATCGAATTTTTGTTATCAACATAATACATTTGTGCTGTTGAAATTTTACTTTCTTTAATATGAGTACCTTGCAAGCTGTAAACAGGCATAATCCATTTGTTATTTAAGTTAAATTGCATATTACTTGCTTCGCGTAAATCGAGCCTCACTGGTTCAAAAATATTATCAGAAAACAATGAAAATTTTCTTTGGTAAGAAAATTTAAGATTACCAAATAAATTTCGAGCATTATTAACATTTATTACCACTTCTGCCTCTCTTAAATCGGGGCGATTAATTGTAAAAGTTTTAAAAGCTTGAAATAATTCAGGAGAAAATACTGAAATATTATTTGGCCCAAAATTAAATAAAGTAAAATAGCCTTGCGAATATTTTGAAGTAAGCAAATAAGAGTTTAAATTAGCATCAGATTCGCTAGCAAAAATAATATTGGTGAGATCTACCTCTTTGTAATATCGAAAATCAATGACAATAAATTTTGCATTAAGAGGTGCCGAATTTATAGCCTTAACAATTTCAGCTACTACACTTGGTTTATCAAGTGGCATTATTGAATCGAGTTTGATTTTTTTTCTGATGGCGATTTCTTTTTTACTTAACGGCGAAAATAAATTAGCTCTTTCTTTGAGTAGCGAATCATCGGCACAGTTAAGCTGTGGTTTTTTTGGTTTATACAGCGAAGAGCAAGAAGATAAAAATAAGGAAATAATAACAATATTGAAAATTATCTTGATTGTTTTTTTTTTAAAAAATATCATAATTGAATGTGTTTAATTTAAGATAAATTAAAATAATAAACTTCTTTTTTTGTTAATCAAATATTTTCCATCATAAATGAATATTTTTCGCACTAAATCAATACAATCAATTTTAAACGAAGCTAAAAGAGCAAATTTACAAAAAAATCTTACCGCTTTTGATTTAATTATTATTGGCATTAGCTGTACCATTGGCACTGGTATTTTTGTAGTTACTGGCACTGCATCTGCTAATTTTGCAGGCCCTAGCCTTGCAATTTCATATATTATCTCTGCCTTAATTTGTTTATTTGTTGCTCTTGCTTATGCCGAATTAGCTTCTGCTATTCCTATTTCTGGTAGTGCCTATAACTATACCTATGCCACTGCTGGCGAAGGTGTGGCTTGGCTAGTTGGCTGGAGTCTGATTTTAGAATACGGCATTGGGGCTGCAACAGTTGCAAATGGTTGGAGTGGCTATTTAACTGGCATTCTTGATTCGGCAAATATTATCATTCCAACACAATTTAGCACTGCCACTTTTGATGCTAGCGGCAGAGGTGTTGTTAATTTACCTGCGGTTTTTATTGTATTATTTTTAAGTTTTTTACTTTATCTTGGCACTAAACACGGCATTCGTTTTAGTGGAATTTTAGTATTGATAAAATTAAGTGTTATTGTTGTGTTTTTGATTTTTTCAGTAAAGATGATTAAATCCGAAAATCTTAA
>JAUMFK010000012.1:0-8275 GCA_032119875.1 Rickettsiales bacterium | reverse complement strand
AAAACATAAAAAAACAACTTTATAAATCATGAAATTGTGTTAAGTTTTTTTTCTGGCAATTTTGTAAGTTTTGCAACTTCAATTGCCAATTGTGTGAATTTTTCTTTAAATTCTTGTTGTTTTCCTTGCTGATTTTGTAAAACAATGCCTTTTTGATTAATTTCTGCTTCAGTTAACTCAAAAACTGGCTTACTATGTTGTTGAGAAATAAGAATTAAAGAATTAAAATCTGGGATATCAATAAGATTATAAGGCTTTTTATTTTTATCTCCTGCAAGAAATTCGCTTTCGGTAATAACCATATCATATTTACTTAACGAATTTGCCAAAATATCTTTTGAGGCGGTTTGAATTTTATCGATCCATTTTTGAGCCTCTTTAACTTTATCTTGATTTTCATTTTTATGAGGTCTATATTTTTGAGAAATAATTCCAAGCATTTTTGGATTTTCTTGTGGCAAATAATTAGGAACAGTAGGAACTCTAAACTTCTTAAAATCATCCGACCAAATAGGTAGTTGATTAGCAAGATATTCGATAGATTGATAACAAAAAAAATCTGGGTAAGTTGGCACTATAAAATAATCGCTACCCATTAAAATAGACCTGTTAAAAGCACCAGAGCTAGGGCTCATATCTATCAACACCACATCAAAATAATTTTCTCTAGCGGTTTTTCTTAACATTGTGTTAAATAATCCCACATATTTCATATGAGAAGCTAAATATCGATTATCTGATACCATGCCATTTGCAGAGTATATATCCATTTCGGTCATGTTAATATTTCCGGCTGCCAATTTTAAATTTTGATGCAAAGTTTTTGTTGGCTCTACAGCTCTAAATGTTTGGTTATCACTTGCACTAAACACATTTTTAATAGCATCGTATATGTTGTCATTTCCTTTTTTTTCATAGAATAAATCTAATTTTATTTGACTATCTAAACCCAAACAATAAGCTGTTAAATTACATTGAGGATCGGCATCAACAATAAGAACTTTTAACCCAAGTTCTGCCAAGCTCCAACCCAAATTAAAAGTTGTGGTTGTTTTGCTTACACCACCTTTATGATTAAATAAAGAAATTATTTTTGCCATAATGTATTTGATTATTATTTTGAAAAATATTACAATTTTAAAAAAATTATACTATCTTTACTAACTTGATGTCAAGTAGCAATTACCAAAAAAATAATTTAAAATATGAAGCAATTTATCGCCAAAATCTTTCGTTGTCAAGTTTTATTATGCAGTTTTTTATTGCTTGTTTCTTGCATGGCAAAACCAAGTTTTATAACTAGCAATAATCGTTATTTAACTAAAATAGAAAAGCAAGATCATCAATCTTGCCTTGATTTAAAGGTGAGTTTTGATAACAATGCTAATCTAGAAAATCAACAATATTGGCAGTGTAGGCTTGCTTTAGCAAAAGATAAATTAATCAACAATGTAATAAATTCTAAACAACAAAAGCACAACGAAAAAATTATTGATCTGCTAAATAAAATCAGTGAAAAATTAGCCAACAAACAACCAAGCCTACTTGAAAGAGAAGTTTCAAAACTCGATGAAGCACATCATCAGCAATGCAAAAATATGGGCTACGAAAGTGAAACAGAAGATAAAAACAAGATCGATTTATATCTACAATGCCGGCAATCTTTAATCGATAACTACCTCAACGAACCACCTTATGGCAACAATAACTACCTGCCCTATCAATATAAAAAATACGATTTAAATTATGTGTTAAGCAAAAGAATCAAAATCGCCAGCGAAAATAAACAAAAAATCACTCAAGAATATCCAAAATGCCAATCTTATGCTTTATATAGTATTGAATTAACAAAATGCATCAACCATCAAAAACAAGCAAAAACTTGTTACCAAGAAAACATAAGAAATATCATTTTAAAAGAAAGAGATGCAAAATTAATATGCCAACAACAAGCAAATATTAGGTTTGGCAATAATTTATTAATTTTAGAAACATCTATCGATCATATCAAAGAAAAAAATTATAAATCCGATTTAGTTTATAAGTTTAATTTTGAATCAATGGGTTTAGATGAGCTTGATTTTATAAGCAAGCAAGAAAAACAAAAATTACAACAAGAGCAAGAGCAAAAACAAGAAGCAGAAAATAATTTTAACAACAACGATTTTTTATATAATCGCTACGAATTATCGCAAATTCGTAAAAAATATGTGTTATCTTGTCATAAATTTGTTGATAATAAATTATTGCAAGATAAAAATAATCTTGATAAAAAATGTTTAGAACTAGAAAATTCTACTTTTTAATCTGCACCACATTTTTAACTTGATTTAATTAATTTATAAAATCAATGACAAACTACTTAGAAAAACCTTCAACAAAAACCAGTGCTAAATACCTAGATTGGCCAATAGAGTTAATCAATCTTGCCAAAAAACAAGAAGCTCTACAAGCAATAAGTAAGCAAACAGAAGCTTTAATCGAAGAGTTATTTTTTCATATTTATCGCTTCGACGAACAAGAAATAACTAAAGGAAATATGTCTCTTTTAACAAAATCAGAACTTACCGAGGGTTATAATTTACATCAATCAGAAATTAGTTATTTTAATGTTTTAATCAAAATACTTAATAATCTTTTTTATTTTTCAAGAAATGGGGCCATTAAACATCTTGATATAGCCTCACTTCCCGAAAATATACTCTTGGTAGCTAAAATTGCCACTGGTAGTGCCGAAAGCGATTTATTTGCTAATTTAGTGGCAATAGTTAATGAAGTTAATCGCTATTCAGTTATGCAACCAAAATCTTCAATTATCCACCATCATATCCAAAAATTTATTGCCGATGATACAAATATCTAACATTAAATTACAAGGTAAAGTTTTATTAGCCCCAATGTCAGGAGTAACCGACCTGCCCTTTCGCACACTCGTCAAGAGTTTTGGAGCAAGTTTAGTGATATCCGAAATGATCGCCTCAAAAGCAATGATTTTACAAACTAAAGAATCACTAAAAAAATGCCAAAAACAAGATGGTTTATTTCCTATGTCGGTGCAACTTGCAGGTTGCGATCCGCAAGTGATGGCAGAAGCTGCCAAACTTAATCAAGATTTAGGTGCCGATATTATTGATATAAATTTTGGCTGCCCAGTAAAAAAAGTAGTCAATAGTTTTGCAGGCAGCGCCTTAATGAAAGATGAAGAATTAGCAACAAACATAATGCAAGCAGTAGTTAAGGCAGTTTCTATTCCAGTAACCATGAAAATGCGACTCGGCTGGAACAAAGAAAATCTCAATGCTCCATCTTTGGCAAAAAAAGCCCAAGATGTTGGAGTGCAAATGCTTACAATACATGGCCGAACCAGATGCCAAATGTATAATGGAGTTGCCGATTGGCAGGCAATAAACCTAGTAAAACAAGCGGTAAAAATACCAGTAATCGCTAATGGCGACATTAAAAACACCGAAAATGCCAAGCAGGCCTTGTTGCTTTCTGGTGCCGATGGAATAATGATCGGCAGAGGTTGTTATGGCAAACCTTGGTTAATTAATCAAATTAATCAGGCTTTACACAACCTAGAAATATCAACAACACCTAGTATTGAAAAACAAAAAAACATAATTTTACAACATTTACATCACATGATAAATCATTACGGCCCCGATACTGGCTTGGCTTTGGCAAAAAAACATCTTGGTTGGTATAGCTCTGGCCTTACCGATTCTGCTAGTTTTAGAGCAAATATTAATCAGGTTGATACTAGCAAAAAAGATGCTCAACAAAAAATTATCGATTTAATTGAAAATTTTTATTGCAAATTTTAATTATCTATTTTATTATTTTTGTTACAAATTTTTTTTGCCTGATTTTATTGATTTATAGCATTTCAACTAAATAAAAAAGCTTAGTGAAAATTCTATATTAGGTTATATTTTTTGAAAATTTTTGCAAAAATTATTGCATCATAAATTTGTTTAGGAGTGTAGCTCAATTGGTAGAGTAGCGGTCTCCAAAACCGTTGGTTGGGGGTTCGATTCCTCTCGCTCCTGCCATTTTCAAAATAAATTTCCTTAAAAAAATCAATAATTTCTTTCTAAAATACCTAACAAAGTAAAAAATTAAAAATTGTGATAAAATTTTATAAAAATACCCTTGCTGAAGCAAAAAAATTATCCTTTCCTAATTGGCAAGAAACTAAAATAACCACCACTATTATTGCTGTAATTATCGGTGTTTGTTCTTTATTTATTTTGTTTGTTGATTTTATTTTTTTAAAAATAGTCAACCTCGTTTTAGGTTTTTAAAACTCACTAATTTATTGTTTAATTATGACACAACAACAAAAATGGTACATTGTTAATGTAACTCCCGGTCAAGAAAACAAAACTTCCCTCGAAATTAAATCTTTATTACAAAAAGGAGTTTTGCAAGATAACATCTCCGAAATTGTCGTGCCTACTAAATCTGTTGCCAGAGTAAGAAGAGGTCAAAAAGTTTTAGAAGCTCAAAAAATCTTTCCTGGTTATATTTTTATTTTGGCCGATTTATCTAAATTTGTCTACGATACTATTGTAAATTTACCCAAAGTTATTGGCATACTTGGCGCTAAAAACAATCCTAAACCAGTAACCGATCACGAAATGTTAGAAATTCTCAAATATAACACTAACCAAGAAAATGCCATAGAAGATCACAAACACTTGCAATTTCAAATTGGCGAAACTGTTAAAATCATTCAAGGTTCGTTTGATTCATTTAGCGGTATTGTTGAAGAATTTGATCAAGAAAAACAAAAATTAAAAATCTCTGTATCTATTTTTGGTCGATCTACCATGGTCGATTTATCTATCGATCAAGTTGAAAAAATTGAGAATTAATAATTTAATACCATTTCAACTTTAAAATTAATCAATCTAACAATGTATTTTAAGTTGAAATGTTATTAGATCACTATTTATCCAACTACCTTTCTAGCCTTAATTCATCTGATTGCCTCAACCAAACCGAGCATACAGGCAGGGCTTTTTTGCAAAATCTACTGCAACAAACTTTACAACATTTTGGGCTTGTTAATTTAACCATCACTCACGAAGGCAAAAGAAATAAAGATGGCTTTGGAGCCCCAGATTTTACCGTCAGCAACCATAAAACCGGCACCATTATTGGCTACATCGAAAACAAAAAAATCGATGAAAATCTCAACAAAATTTTAAAATCCGAGCAAATACAAAAATATCAAAAACTCAGTCAAAACATTATTTTAACCGATTATCTCAACTGGATTTGGCTTTATAAAAACAATCAACCCCTAGAATTTAGGCTCTGCACTTCGCTTGATCTTACCTGCAAAAATTTTAAAATTTCTGCCAGCAAAGCCCAAGAATTTGCCGATTTTCTCAACAAATTTCTTGCTTGCGAACCGCAACAAATTGCCACCACTTGCGATTTGGCTTACAAACTTGCCCGCCCAACCATCGAATTAAAAAATTATCTTACTTACCAAATTGAGCAACAAATCCATAATTTACAAGAAAAAGATCAGCTTTTTGCTCTTTATCAAGTTTTTCAAACTAGCCTTTTTACCGAAAATTTATCTGCCAAAGAATTTGCCGATGGTTTTGCCCAAATGCTTACCTACTCAATTTTTTTAGCTAGGCTAAATTCTGGCGAAGTGTTTAGCTTGCAAAACATCAAAAATCACATTCCGCAGGCTTTTTCGCTCATCAAAACTTTAAGTGGTTTTTTTGATTTGCTAAACAATCAACAATATCAACAAATCAACTGGGCGGTCGAAAATATTTTATCGGTAATCAACAATCTTAATCTTGCCGAAGTGGTTTTAGATATGCAAAGCCATGCCAGTGCCGAAAAAGATCCATACATTTATTTTTATGAAGATTTTTTAAAAGAATACGACATGCAAAGCAAGGTTAATCGCGGTGTTTATTACACTCCGCCCGCAGTGGTGAAGTTTATTATCGAGGCGGTTTCACAAATTTTGCAAGACGATTTCAATTTACCGGGCGGTTTGGCAAATCAACAAGTAAAAGTGCTTGATTTTGCTTGTGGCACAGGCGGTTTTTTGTTTGAGGCCTACACCAAAGTTTTGGCAGGCAGTTTGGCAAATTCGTTGCAACAAAACGAGCTAATCAATCATTTGCTTAATAATTTTTATGGCTTTGAAATAATGATTGCTTCTTACATTATTTCGCATCTTAAACTTAGTCAATTTTTAAAAGAGCAAGGCTATAACATCGCCAGCAAAAACAACAAGCGAATTGGGGTTTATCTCACCAACACTCTCGAAAATAATCAAAATATTCAACCTAATTTTTTTGCCAAAGAACTAGCCGAAGAAGCCAAAAAAGCCAAAGAAATTAAAGAAGATAAACAAATTATCGCCATCATTGGCAACCCGCCCTATAATGTTTCTTCGCAAAACAGCCTAAAAATCAACCAAGATCTCAAAAATTTTCATAACAACTACAAACCAAAAGATGAGCAAAAAATCAACATCGATGACGACTACATCAAATTTATTGCCTTTGCTCATCAAAAAATTGTCTTAGCAGGTAGCGGAATTGTTGGGGTGATAGTTAATAACTCGTTTTTAAAAGGGCTCACTCATCGCAAAATGCGAAATGAACTGCTCAAAGATTTTGAAAAAATCTACATCATCGATCTGCACGGCAATGCTCGAATCAAAGAAACTTCGCCAACTGGCGGTATCGACCAAAATGTGTTTGATATTATGCAAGGAGTTTGCATTTTGTTGCTAATCAAAAACAGCTCAATGCCAAAACAAGGTGTTTATTTGCTTGATTTGTGGGGCAGAAGATCCGAAAAATTAAAGATTTTGCCCCAAATTAACCTTGCACAACTTTCCAAACTTGACATTGCTTCATTTAACCAAGCTTTTCGCTCAACCAAATGGGGTGTTAATCGCTTTATTGATGATTTGTCGTTTTTTTCTGCCAACAAACAAGAAACCGCAATGCTAGAATATGGCGATTTTTGGGGCATTACCGATATTTTTAACGAATACAATAGCGGAATCACAACAAGAGATGATGAAAAATTTATTAGTTTTGACAATGATTTTGCCAAAAAATTTAGCTCTTATGATGCCACCAAAGTTTATGATGTTGCTTATCGACCGCTTGATATCAGAAAAATTTATTATGATGTTAAATTACTTGAAAGAGCCAGATTTAGCACTATGCAACATATGTTGCAAGGCGAAAATATTGGCTTGGTGTTTCCTCGACAAGTTTTGCTTGAAGATTTTAATCATATTTCATTGACTAAAAATGTTATTGAATTAGGTTATTTATTTTGCGGCTCTGGTCCTAGTTATCTAGCCCCGCTTTATGTTTATAAAAGCGAAAAACAGCTCATCGCAGAGCAAATTGCTACACTCAAAAAAAATAAAACTGCAAGCAAGCTAGATGCCAAGCAACAAATCGGCAAACTCAATTTGCAACTATCCACGGCAAGCGAACAACTGCAACAAGTTGTCAATTTTCAGCCACAATTTAGCCAAATGTTGGCAGAAAAATTTAACAATCCAAGCCCCAAGCAAGTGCTTGCCTTTATTTATGCCTCGATGCATTCTAGCCACTATCGTAGCAAGTTTTTGGAATTGCTAAAAATTGATTTTCCTCGAATCAATTTTGCAGTGAGTTTGCCATATTTTGAAGCCCTAGCCAAGCTTGGCGAGCAACTGCTAAATTATCATTTACTGCATGCAATACCGCCAAACAAGGCAGGCGAATGCTTTTGTGATAAAGGTTTTGATAATGTGCTAGTAAAAAAGCCTCAAAACGGCAAGTGGTATGATAAGCAAGAGCAAAAACTTTATTTAAACCAAGATTGCTATTTTAGCGAGGTGATTTACGAAGTTTATGAGTTTAAAATTGGTGGCTATTTGGTGCTAGATAAATACATCAAATCAAGGGTTGAAAGAGTGCTAGATGTGAGTGAAATCAAGCAGATTAGCAATATCATTAAAGTTATTACCGCCACTCTTGAAATTATTCGGCAAATTGATTTACTTGATAGCAAGATTTAATCGCTTTTTTTAAGCAGAAGCAAAAATCTAGCTTGCTAGTTGTGATAGGCAAAAAATCAACCACAAACTGCAATTTTAGTGCCATAATAATACCATTTCAACTTAAAATACATTGTTAGATATTTAATAAATCTAACAATGTATTTTAAGTTGAAATGGTATTATATAATTAAACAATGTCTTATGTATTTAAAAAATGGT
>JAUMFK010000011.1:0-4939 GCA_032119875.1 Rickettsiales bacterium | reverse complement strand
AATGGTAGTTATTTTCGTGATTCTATCGATTGGTATTTGTTTCGCTATGTTAAGCCAGTGAGTGATCGCAGTATGTTATTTTGCATTATTTTTATTATTGGTTTTATTTTTTATCTAATTAAATCAATGCTTGATGTGGTTTATCCTGCTGGGCATAATCGTTTAAAGCTTCCAATAATAATTAGCCAACCTATTTTTGTAGATTTTATCGATCAAAATAAATATCAACCAAATTTAGTAATTTTAAAAAAAAATAATACTAATAAAAATCTAACCACTGACCAAATTATTATTAATCATTTTTTAAATTTTTTTGTTAAGAATTTTGAAGAATTCGATTATAGCTCGGCTAATTTAACATTAGTGAATGAAAAAACTGATTTAATCCGAAATATATCTAGTTATCAGGTTTATACACAATTTCAAAAAATAATGGAAAGATCTACTCCAAATAGCCCAATGCTTTATTTTGGAAAAAATTATTCAAGAACCATTAATATTAATAATATTGAATTTTTATATCCCCATAAAAAAAATGGTTTAAAAGAAAATATCGACTATTTACTAAAAAAAATTATTATCCAAGTAAAGCCAGAAGTTCCGGATTCGGCAATTATTAGTTTTTCTGATACCATAAAAACAATTGACGAATTTAAACGTATTAAAACTATTAGCAATAATTATCGATACTGGATTAAGTTTAAATATAACTCAATTAGCAAGTACGACAAAAACTTTAATTTCACTATTTTGAAATATATTCAACAAAAATAATTTATGCTTTTCTATCATAATTTAATTTCTAAGCCAATATTTTTATTGTGTTTTTTTTGCTCTCTTTTATTTGTTAATAAAATTTATGCCACTCAATTGCCGCGTTATTTAGGTTCGGAAAAAAAATTTCGTAGCTATATTTATAATCCAAACGAAACTTATCGTTATTTTGGACATTATAATTATCAAGGAATTATTGAATTTGATAAAGGTGAAACTGCCACCACTATTTCTATGGGAGATCCTACTTTATGGCTTATTGAAACTTCTGGTAATCGCTTATTTTTAAAACCAGTCGGAGAGAAAAATTCTGAAACCAACATGACAGTAATCACCGCTAAAAGAATTTATCATTTTGAACTTATGGCAAAAGAAGCTAAAGGTATTAACGACAAAGATTTGATTTTCATTGTAAAATTTTCTTATCCAGAAGATGAAAATAAAAATATTGTAGAATTTCCAAAAGTGCAAGCAATAGAAGAGCCAGATCTTCGAGATATGTCGAAGTTTAATTTTAACTATCAATATACTGGTGAAAGAGCAATTGCTCCTTCAAAAATATTTGATGATGGTGATTTTACTTATATGCAATTTGCCGATAAAAAAACCGAACTTCCTGCTATTTATGCTGTAGATTCAAAAGGCTATGAATCGCCAATTAACTATCGTATTAACCGTGACTATTACATTATCGAAAAAATTGTGCCACAACTTACTTTGCGAAGTGGCACCGATATTGTTTGTGTTTATAACCTTAACACTTATACCACAGGCAAAGAAAAGATTTCAACTTTAAAAGCCAATCAAAAATTCAATCCTTTTAATCCTAAAATTGTACAACCAAAAGATCCAACTTTACAAATACAAAGAGATAATCAAAACACTTTACATAATAATGCCAATATCGGAACCTCTTACGATCAAAACAATATGCCACTTGATCCTACTGGTTTTAACAACTTGCCAAATAAAATATTAAAATGATTGTTTATAATTTTTTAGGCAAAAATTGTTTGTTAGAAAAAAACTTACAAAATCAACAGCCTTTTGTTAATAAATTGCAAGAGTTAAACATTAATTATCATAAAATTTGCTTTCTTAACCAAGTGCATGGTAACCAAGTTATAGTAATTGATAGCCAAAAATCTTGGCAAGATTTATATCAAAACTCAAAACCAAGAGCAGATGCCTTGGTTTCAAATCAAAAAAACATTGTTTTAGCAATAGTTACTGCCGATTGTGTGCCAGTTTTGTTATTTGATGAAGAAAACCAAATTATTTCAGCAATTCATGCTGGCTACAAAGGAGCAAAAAATAATATTTTAGCAGAAGTATTAAAAAAAATGCAAAATTTAGGTGCTAATATTGCTAATATTTCTGCCATAATCGGCCCTTGTATTAGAAAAGCATCTTATCAAGTGTCGGCCGATTTTTATACAGATTATTTTGAGCAACAAAATACTAGAGAATTATTTTTCACAGCAGATCCTCTAAATTCTCATAAATTTCTTTTTGATTTACCTGGTTATGTAGTGCAGCAATTAACTAATCTAGGTATTGAAAAAATAACAGATACTAAAATAGATACCTATACCAATTCTCATTTATATTGTAGTTATCGTAGATGCACTCATTTACAAATAAAAGATTGCGGTAGAAATATTAGCTTTATCAATAGTACCTAAATTTAAAAGTTGCGAACTTTAAAATTTATTTAAAAAAACCTTGTTAATAAAAAAATATCAAATAAAATTTTGTGTTAATTTTATTTTTATAAAAAAACATTTTATGCAAATTTTACTCTTTATTCAAATGGCTGTTGCCTTTTTATTAATTATTTTGGTTTTATTACAAAAATCAGATGGCGATTCTTTAAGTGGTATAGGTGGTGGTTCTGGCGGTTTGAATTCGGCAATATCTAGAAAGTCTGGCATTTCTTTTTTAAATAAAATTACTTTTACTTTGGTGGGGGTCTTTTTAATTAATTCTTTAGTTTTGGCAAAAATTAGCAAAGCTCAACAAAATAAAGTTTCACAAGATTTACAAAAAGCAATCGAACAACAACAAAACAGTTCTCCAAATAACAACCAAATACCAGTAGTTCAATAATATTATGAAAACATCTTTACATCAAACTCATCTTAATCAAGCTGCAAAAATGGTTTCTTTTGCTGGCTATGAAATGCCCATACAATATCCCTTGGGCATGTTAAAAGAGCATGAATGGGTAAGATCTGGCAACATCGGAATTTTTGATGTTTCTCATATGGGGCAGTTTATGTTAAAAGGCAATTCTGCACAAGAATTTTTAAACTCCATTACTCCTACCGATTTTAATATAAGCAAGCAAATGCAAGCAAAATACACCGTTCTTACCAATAAAAAAGGCGGTATAATCGATGATCTAATCATTACTAAACTTAATGAAAACGAATTTTTTATTGTTTTAAATGCTGGTTGTAAAGAAAAAGACAAAACTTGGATAAGCAATAATCTTTACCCTAATTTAACTTTTTTCGAACTTTCTGATCGCTCTTTAATTGCTGTGCAAGGTCAAAAAGCTGCCGAGGTTTTATCTACATTAATTGTAGGAGTAAATTTAAACGATTTACCTTATATGTATATGTCTTTCGCCATGCTGAAAAATGGAAATCAAATTATCATAAGTCGAACTGGTTACACTGGTGAAGACGGTTTTGAAATAAGCATTAGCAACAACGATGTAGTGAATTTTTGGCAAGAATTATCTGATAATCAACTAGTTATGCCAATTGGCCTAGGTGCCAGAGATTCTCTACGCCTCGAAATGGGCTACCCTCTTTATGGCCATGATCTTAATGAAAATACATCGCCTATTGAAGCTGGTTTATCTTGGGTAATAAGTAAAACTAATACTTCTTTTTTTGGACATGAAACAATTTTACAACAAAAAAACGAAGGTGTTACTATAAAAAGAATGGGAGTAATGCTTCTTGATAGAGGTATTGCTCGAGAAGGAACTGTAATTAAAAAAGATGCTACAATAATTGGCACACTTACAAGTGGTGGCTTTTCTCCTACCATTAAAACTTCAATAGGTCAAGGTTATTTTTCTGCAAATTGTAATATTGGCGATAAAGTTACCGCAATTGTTCGAGAAAAAGAAATACCAGCAATCCTAACCTCAACAACTTTTGTTCAGGCAAAAACCAAAGCTATTAAAAAACAATAATTAACTATAATACTATGAAATTTACTAAAGATCACGAATGGATTAAACTAGATGGCAATATTGCCACAATTGGCATTACTCAATATGCGGCAGATGCCTTAGGCGAATTAGTATATGTTGAATTACCAAAAATTGGTAATTCTTATAATAAAGGCTCTTCTTTTGCTGTGGTAGAATCTTCTAAATCGGCAAGCGATGTTTATTTGCCTATACAAGGTAAAATTATTGAAATAAATAATAATCTTATTAATAATCCAGAGTTAATCAATAATTCTCCTTACCAAGAAGGTTGGATTGCTAAAGTTGAAATTGTTGATATCAATGATTTAAACAATGCTCTCGATGAATCTTCATATAATCTATATTTACAACAAAAATAATATGTTTTTCTTTACAAAGAAACAAAAAAAAACTATTAACGAATATAATTGCGAAAATATTAGCATTAAAGATAAAATATCTAATTCCATGAAAAAAATCTCGCAAGAGGTTTCTGTATCGGTTAAAAATACTCTAGATGATTTATCTTTAATGCATAAAAAATCAAAAAATTTACTACATACTAACTTTGAATTAGGCTTACATCATTTAAATAACGGCAATATAAAAGAGGCACATTTTCGTTTTTTTATTATTTCAAAATTTTGGCCAAAGTTTGAAAACGGTTTGTATTATTATGCTTATATTTTAACCTTACGACAAAAATATTTAAAAGCACAAAATATTATTGAAAAAATTTTTCTTCTCAATAATAATCCAAATGCTGAAGTTTTAAACTTAAAAGATAAAATATCTCAATATATAACCAGCAATAATGAATAATAAAATTAGCTTTTTTACACATTTGCAAAGCTTTAATGTATTATACCATTTTAACTTAACATACATTGTTAGATTGATTAATTTTAAAGTTGAAAAGGTATTATACCATTTTAACTTAACATACATTGTTAG
>JAUMFK010000010.1:0-5726 GCA_032119875.1 Rickettsiales bacterium | reverse complement strand
TATTAATCAATTATTCATAAATATGGCAACAATTCCAGAGTTAAATAAATCGCTCATAAATAAATCTAAACAAGCATTAAAGGAAATACCTTTTAGCAAAATAACAGTAAAATTAAAGGCTATATCTGCTTTAGAAAACAACAGTTTCTTAAGGTTTCGAAAAGTGTTTGCGGTTCAAAGAAATACTATAAAAAGCTGGATTAGAAATTTTAGTATTAATGGTGTAATACTATTTCAACTTAACATACATTGTTAGATTGATTAATTTTAAAGTTGAAATGGTATTATATAATGTAGTTGATATTTTTTTTCTGGATTAGATTTTTTATTATTAATAATTTGATAAGCCATTTTGATAATTTTGGTTTCTTTTGGCTTTAAGGTATATTTATTAGCACATAAACAACGATAAGTAATGATATCATTTCGATACTTTTCTGGAGAAATAAAAAAATTTGGTCTAAATATAATTTTATCGTCTGAATTGTTAATTATATAAAAATCTTGTAAATAAATAGTATTAGTTTTGGCTATAAACTTTTCTCGACCAGCAAAAAATTGTAGATTTTGTTTTTGAGATGTTGCCTTAAATTCAACCTCAACAACGGTATCAGAGTTATTGCTAAACATTTGTTGTAAATAAAAACTAGGAAAAATTGGGCTACATTGCATCTGATTGCTTTGTCTGTCGAGGCAAAATCTATTGTAGTTTGTTAAACAAAAATTACCGATTAATAAAAACAAACAAAAATAAATAGTAAAACGAAAAATTGGGTGCATAGTTAATTAATTTTTTTGATAAAATTATCTATTTCTGTAAAAATAGCTTCTCTGCCCCAGCCAGTAATAATGGTATGATGATGCAAATTAGGTGTAAATAAAAATTTTTTTTCAGAAGAAATATTTTCAATAATAATCTCGGCACTCACAGGGTTCACAACGGGATCGTGCTTTGCCTGAATAACTAAAGTTGGAATTTTTATTTTTGATAAATTGTTTTGACAATGTTTCATTAACTTTTCAAGCTCAACAACAGAAGATAAGTAATGTCGAGAATAGTTAAATTGTGGTGTTTCTGGTTTATCATCAACAAACTCAAATTTACCTTTGTTAATATCAAATTTTTCGAGTAGCTCGTTCCATAAATTAATACCAGAAACCATTTTTGCTCTAATATCTTTTAGTTTTAAAGCAGAATTTACTACTGCGATACTTTTTAACTTACTGTTTTTATTAACCATAGAAGCCTTAACCAAAGTAAGCAAACCGCCAGTAGAAAAACCAACAATAATAATTTTTTGACAAAATTGCGACAAAATTGCATAGCCCCTTTGTAGGCTAGCTAACCATTCTTGCCAAGAAGTATTTTTTAGATCAAGAGGAGAAGTGCCATGGCCGCTTAATCTTACTCCATAAACTGGGATATTTTTGTTATTGAAAAAATTTGCCATTTCTAAAGTTTGGGCAGGGGAAGATTTATAACCATGCACTAAAATAATGCCAATATCGGCAAAAACACAATTATTTTGAATGTTATCTTCTAGTAAATATGGAGTGCCAATATTTTGTGGTTTGGTAAAATCTTTATCAAAAAAAGTTTGGTGCTGATGTAAAAAAATTTCTTTATCTTGCAAATATAATTGCTGATAAACCAAATAAACTAATTCTTCATGAGGAATTTTTACTACTTTTTTAACAACATTATTAACATTATCAACTAAAGCAAATTCATTAGCAATTACTTGCAGAGTGTTTTCAAGCCTAATTTGGTGAAAATCGGTTGTTTTATTAAAATAATCTTTATTAATTGTTAAAATTTCGCCTTCGCAAATTAAAACATTTTGCTTAATCGCTAAATCAAAAACACCATCAAAAGCTAGATTTGGCTCATCTAAAAACATTTGCATTAAGTTTTCTTCAAATAAACTGCTATGCAAATTATATTTATGAGTTTTTCGCAACAAATGAGAAATATAATAAATAATTCTTTTAAAATGTTGTTTATCGAGTTTTTCTTGCGGAAAATAATGAAGAACGCTAATAAAAATATGATCAAAATTAATTTGAATATCAAAATAAATTTTTTGCATAAAATCATAAGTGAGTTTATTTCGCAAATAACGAATCACAAAATTATTTTTAGTTTCACCTTTAATAATTGGTATTTGCTGAACTAAATCTCGAGTATTTTTGATATAATTTCCTACATCAATTGCATCACCAAAGCTAATATTGATTTCGGAATTTAATAAAATATTACCTTCTATTTCTAGCTCTTCTAATATTTGATTAGGAAGATCTTTTAACAATCTAGTTGCTAATTTTTGTATTTTATTAACTCCCGGACGTATTGGGTAATAAGTGATATTTACAGGAACCACATAAGTATTGTATCTTTCTAGATAAGGATTATAGCGATCTTTATAAGAAGAGTGCAAATTAATGTTGGTAATTTGTTTGTGATGGCTTTCAATAATGTCGGAGCGAATTAACTGCGATTTTAAAGCTAAAACTGCCGAGCCAGTGCGTACAGGGCCAATACGATAAGGGGTATAATTAATAAAAGCACCATCGTTTCTGATTTCTTTGCTTTTAATCATACTGCCTTCTGGATAAATCATCCAATCAGAATAATTATTTATTAAATCATTAACAATAATAGTATCGCGACTTGGATCTTTTATTGAAATAGCCCCGATAGAGTTTAAAAATCTACCAAAATTACCGATAAATATTTTATCATCAGCTAAACATTTCACTTTACGATTAGCATATTTATAAAGCAAATATGGCAAAAAAAAAGTTTCACTTCTAGTAAAGTGATTAGCCACAAACATAACAGGCTGATCTTTTGGAACTTTATTTAGGTTATACAAATTAAACCTAGTGCCTAATAGTTTTTCTAAAAAACCTAAAGCTAGAGCTGTATAACCAAAAGATTTATGTTTCATAATGTTTATACTAAACGAAATAAGAAGGAAAAACTTGTTGATTTAAATATTGTAAATCTTTGACAGATATAAATTGATTATCACAAATAAAATTATCGGCAATCACATTGCCAAGTAAAGTTAAATTAAGATTTTGTTTTTTTGCTTGTTGTAAAATTATTTCGGCAAATTCATTTTGGCAAGTAAAAATATATCGAGACTGATCTTCGCCAAACAAAATATTTTCTAGATTATCTTGATAAAAAACATTTTTAAAATTTAAATTACAGCCCAATTGTGGCGAACACATTTCAAATAAAGCCACCAACAAACCACCGCAAGAAATATCGTGACAAGAACTTAACAAACCTTCTTCAATAAGATTGCGAATAAATAAACTATGTTGTTTTTCAAGTAACAAATCAACTACTGGAGGATTTTCTCCTTTTTGTTTTAATATTTCGCGTTGATATAAAGAACAATCTATATAACCATTATTATTACCTAAAACATATATAAGATGATTTTTTTGCGAAAATTTGGCATAACAACTTAAAGTATAATCGGTAAGCAAACCTACCCCGCCAATTGCTGGAGTAGGCTGAATTGCTTTGCCGTTAGTTTCGTTATAAAGCGAAACATTACCAGATACCACAGGATAATCTAGCTCTTTACAAGCATTATTAATGCCTTGTATAGCTTTAACTATTTGACCCATAATTTCTGGTTTTTGCGGATTGCCAAAATTTAAACAATTGGTGATAGCCAAAGGTTTGGCCCCAGTTGCCGAAATATTGCGATAAGTTTCGGCAACCGCCTGCATTGCCCCAAGATATGGATTTGCTTCAACATATCTAGGTGTGCAATCGGTAGTAATGGCGATAGCCTTTTTATTATTTGGAATTCTTATGATAGAAGCATCGCCACCAGTAGCTATAGTATTGTTTTGAACTTGTGAATCGTATTGGCTAGAAACCCAAGTTTTACTTGCTAGATCTGGAACTTGTAAGAGATTTTGCAAAATTGTTAAGATTTGACTAGACATACATTATTGGATAAGTTTATTTAAAACAATTGATGATTGCAAAATAGCATTATTTAAAGCAAGATTATGAGAATTATGATTTAATCTAGATACATCAACCAAAATATCGTTAATTTTTTTCTCAAAATCTGTAGAAATCTGAATATTTCGAATTTCAGATAACACTTCAATTTCGTTTAATTTTTCAAGTTCATGCAGTAAAATATTAGATCGACAAGATATTTCATGAGGTTTGGCAAGATAAGGATGCTGTTCATACATTAACTGCACAGCCTCTTGCTGATTAGTAAAATCAAGAGTGGTGCCCGATATTTTAGCAACATCATTGAAAATTTTAATATCATCATACACATTTGCCAAAGGCTCAACTACTGGTTTAGAAGACTGCACCCTGCCCTCAATATTGGTATATAAAGCTGATTTTTCGCTATAAGCAGAAGTTGGAATAATTAAATCGGCAATTTCTGCAGAATAACTGCCATTTGAACCAAGATAAATTTTATAAGGATTTTTAAAATTAGTGGTATTAACTAATTTTGATAAATTTTGATTATCAACATTATTTAATAAAATTAACGAACTATTTTGCAAAATATGTTTAGTTGTTTCGGTAGCAAAACCAAGCTCTAATCCGTTAATAAAACCAGTAGAATGAGCAACAAAATTAAAGCCATTATGCTCGGCAGTAATCACTTGATATTTTTTAGCAATATATTTTAAAATTTTAATTAAAGTTAAAGCATGACAGTTTTTAACTAGATCGGTGCCAAAAATAATGATTGGTTTTTTTGCTTGTTGTAATACATTAGCAAACTGATGCGAGCCATCAAAAATAGACATTAGCACAGAAAAATGATTACCCAACTCTTGAACTTGATAATTTAGATTATAGGAAAAACCAATATTAGCAATGTTTTTAGGTTTTTTAGCAAATGCCGATCGTAATCGAACATTTAACAACGGAGCATCTTGACGAATATTAACACCTACCAATAAACAAGCATCTGCATTTTCGATATTAGCAATTTGAGTGTTTAAAAAGTAATCAGCACTTATATTGTTAAGAATGCTTGGCTGAATATTTTCGCCCTCTAATCGACAATCAAAATTTCGCACTAAATTTTTTGTAAGAAAATGTTTAAAAGCAAATATTTCGTTTAATGACAAAGTGTTGCCAACTAAAGCTCCAACTTGAGAAGAATTAGTTTCGGTAATTTTTTTAGCAAATTCATAACAAGCTTCTTGGTAGCTGATAGGTATTAGTTTGTTTGAATTAATACGTATATAACATTGATTTAATCTTTGATGCTTTAAACCATCATAAGAAAAACGAGTTTTATCAGATATCCATTCTTGGTTAATTTCTTCGTTATGAGAAGGAAGTATTCTCATAATTTCTAAACCTCGAGAATCAACCCTAATATTACTACCAAAAGCATCCATTACATCGATAGTTTCAGTTTTTTTAAGCTCCCAGCTACGTGCTTTAAAAGCATAAGGTTTAGAAGTGAGGGCACCAACTGGGCAGAGATCGATAACATTGCCAGAAAGCTCGGAAGTAATGTTTTGCTGCAGGTAAGTGGTTATTTCTGTGCCCTCGCCACGATTAACACTGCCCATTTCGGCAGAACCTGCAATTTCTTCAAAAAAACGTACACATCTAGTGCAGTGAATACAGCGAGTCATTTGAGTTTTGATAAGATGACCCAAATTTTTATCAGGAACCGATCTTTTGCACTCATGAAAATTGC
>JAUMFK010000009.1:0-1579 GCA_032119875.1 Rickettsiales bacterium | reverse complement strand
CAGCTATAAATTAGCTAAAAACCAAAAAAATACTCAAAAAATCATCATACTTTTTCATAATTTAACCAAAATCTCACAAACTACAAGCTAATGAATTTGATTTTAGTGGAATTCAACAGTGCCTAAACAGTGTTTTTTTATGTATTTAAAGATGATTTTTATTCCATTTGCTTTCTTGCCAGTATTGATGGCTTGATATTTCTTGCAGTCTTGAAATTGTTCTGGCAAAATATTGTGGCGAATTAGGTATTTTACATAATTTATCGGGTTTGGTTTGGGCAAGAATAATCAGGGCAATTTTATGTTCATATGCCTCATCAATAAACAGCGAAAATCTTCTTAATGCATTGATATCTTCTGCATAAAAATAAGGCACTTTTTTTAGAAAAATTAAATCAAAATTCTGGCAAATTGCCCGATAATCATCGGCAGAAAATTGCTTACAGCATAATTGTTTAAAATTAAAACAAGCGATATTTTCATAAGCCTGTTTAATTAAAATATTTCGTTGCCAAATATTAATATTTTTTATTTCCAAAATTTTGTTATGTGTGGTTTCTAAAAATATTTGTTGAAATTTGGCTCGGTTGTTAAGGTTGGCAATGAAATAATATTTTTTTAAACCTAATTTTAATTTTCTGTAATCAGTGCTTGAATTTAATTGATAGCATATACAATTTGGTAAAAAAATTTCTTTGATAAAATCAAGATATAATTGTCGTTGTAAGCCATTTTGATATAAATCTTGTGGGTGAAAATTTGAAGTAATCACAGCTATAATGTTATTTTGAAAAAAATAACTAAATATTTTTCTTAATAACATGGCATCGGCAATATCGACCACTTGAAATTCGTCAAAGCAAATGATTTTACTATCGCCAACAATGTTTTTTAAAGCTAATGAAATTTCTTGTTTTTGGTGATGTTGTTTAGCTCTGATTTGATGCAAATTGCTATGTAATTTTTGCATAAAAGCATGAAAATGATGATATTGTTTTGGCAAAGAGAGTTGTTGATAAAATTTTTTCATAACCGTAGTTTTGCCACATCCAGGGCCGCCGTAAATATAAAAACTCTTATTGTTTTGTGTTTTTTTGTTTTGCCAAAACATTATTTTATCTAAAAAAGATAATTGCTTATTTTTATTAATTTGCTGTGCTAATTCGATTAATTTTTGCCATAATAATAATTGTTGCTCATCGAGATTCATAAAATAATAGGTCTAGACAATTTTAGAGAATATTTTCTTATTTTTAACAAAACTTTATATAAATTGGCACTGTTGCATTCTAGTAACATTTCAACTTAACATACATTGTTAGATTAATTAATTTTAAAGCTGAAATGGTATTGCAGTATCAAATTTTGTTTTTTTAAATCTAAACTCATTTTCTTTTAAATACAAGATAAATTTATGGCATTGTTTAATTCCAAATTAGCACTTCTAAGTATAATATATTTAAAAAATATACTTATCTAAATAATGCTCCCTATTTCTAAAAAATATATTGAAATATAAAAAATTTATTATAATATTATTTTAATATAAATTTTTATTACATTATTATTAAATGATTTT
>JAUMFK010000008.1:3936-40067 GCA_032119875.1 Rickettsiales bacterium | reverse complement strand
TGGTGATTCATTACAAAAAGAAACAACAACTATTGAAGAACCTCCTAGCAAAACAACATTACTAAGAAGAGGCGCTTCTTCTTTTAATAATCTTGTTGCTGCTACTGCTAGATTTTTGTGTGCTAATACTACTACTAGATAGTGATTTAAAGCCGATAATAAGTAAAATAGCTCAATAATGCCATTAAAAGAACACAATGTTATTTTAGACTTTACTAGCAAAAAATCTAAAATAACATTGCAGTTTAACACCAAATCTTATACCATTTCAACTTAAAATACATTGTTAGATATTTAATAAATCTAACTTCATCTTTTTGGCTAAAAAGCTTCAAAAAGCCTCAAGCTGTATAGATATACAGCTTTCGTTTTTTAAAGTTTTTATCTCAAAAATATTTTGTTAGATTGATTAATTTTAAAGTTGAAATGGTATAAATTACAAATTAATATTTCTGCCCAACATAAATAAATCTAGCAATTGCTCTTTGTTTAACAACAAATTTTGCTCTGCCCAAATTTTTTTAAGCTGTTGTAAAGATTGGCTTAAATGTTGCTTTGAAACTCCGATATTTATTAAATCTTCAACACTTATTGGCAAAGTTTTTTGTTGCCAAACCTTGCTTTTAGCTAAAAAATTTTCATAATCTGCATCGGATAAAATATTTTCTGCCCACAAAAATAATAACAATTTTTGCAAATAATCGCCCTTAATATTCAGTGCCACCAAAATTAATTGACAAACAATATTGCTCTGATCGAGATTTTGCAAGATCTTTCTATGATTTTGCAGATGGTAAAATAATTTTTTTTCCGCTCTTGTTAAACATAAAATATTTGCCATTTTGTTGAGATCAAAATTCGCATCTAACACCGCCAAGGCAAGCAAAATATCGGTTTCTTTGGGCTTGGTTTTAGCAACCACTTTTTGCAAAACAGCAATTTGCAATCGCCAACCTGTAAAATCTGCCAAATCGTTTAAATAAGCAAAAATCGGCTGATGATAATTAAAAGATAACAAAATTTTTAGCATTTCTTCACGTATTCTGGGTTTAGAAATTTTGCCAAGCAATAAAGAATATTGCAAACAAACCGCTAATTGCTTGGGTTGATAATGATTGCTATAATAAATGTTAAAACGAAAAAAACGTAAAATTCGTAAGTGATCTTCATAAATTCTTGCCTTGGCATCGCCAATAAACTCAATTTTTCGCTCTGCCAAATGTTGCTTGCCGTTATAAAAATCGAGCACTTCACCGCAAAAATTAAGATATAAGGCATTAATAGTAAAATCTCGCCTGCCTGCATCTTGCTGATAGTTGCTTTTGCCAAACTCAACCTCGCAAGCCCTGCCAGTAAAATTTTTTTCGGTGCGTGCAGTGGTTATTTGTAATTGAAAATTGCCAACCAAGGCAATGATGGTGCCATATTTTGCATTAATATCGAGGCTTTTAATGTGATGTTGCAATAATTTTTCTTGCACTTGTTTTGGGGCAAGCAACGAGCAGAAATCGTAATCGGAAGTAGTTTTGTTTAGTAATAAATCTCGCACCGCACCGCCAACCAAACAAATATCTGCTCCAAAAATTTTGAGTATTTTCTGCACTTCGCAAGGCAGTTTTGCTAATAAACCGCTCATGGCATTAACAAATTACCACAATAAACAAACCAAATTGATTGGCTAAATTTATGGTTTCATTTTTTTGTAAAATAATAGTTTTGTTTAATTCAATAGCCAAGCCAGAAAAACCGGCATTAGATAAATTAATTATAGTGTGAGGGCCTATTGTAGGTAAATCGGCTTTTTGACTTTGTTTTTGTTTTGACATTTTCACCAAAATTGCCTGCTTATTATAACTAATGCTTAAATTTTGACATCTAGCAATCATTGCATCAGTGCCTTCAACTGCCTCAATAGCAATAATTTGTTTTTGTGCCACAACCACCCCCTGCCCCACATCAAAAGCAGAAAAATGCTTAATCGCAGTTTTGCCTAATTTAATATCAAGTAAATGTGCAGAATTAGGTTGGGCGATAGTTAAAACTCCTGGGTTATTTGCCAAGCAATCAAGCACTTGGCTAATTTTTAGCACCTCAATTTTATGTTGTAAAAAAAAGTTAATTACTGTTTTAAGCACTGCATCATCACCTAAAATTTTATTTGCCACAATTTTTGCTAACAAAAAACCGCCTGTTTTATCAACTTTCAGTTGCGAAAAACTTGGCTTGTTAACCGCCCCTGCCATTATTAGTTGATTTACTTTATGTAAAGCAAAAATTGCTAATAATTTTTCAACTTCACCATAAGTTATGTAGATTGGATGATATTGACTATAATCGACTTCATATTTTTCGCTTTCTAGCAACAACAAAACAAATTTTTGCTGTTTCTCTTGGCATGTTTTTATGATTAAAAGAGGCAAGTTGCCCCTTCCTGCAATAATTGCTAAAGTTTTTTGATTATCCAGCATGATTTAGCGAAGCCCCTCCATCAACAAAAATAATTTGACCTGTAATAAATTTATTATCTAGTAAAAAACCAAGAGCAGAAGTTATGTGAGTTGGGTTGCCAATGTGTTTTAACGGAATAATTTTAGAAATTTTCTCCTGTTCGGCTTGCGGATTATTTTCGTTTACCGAACTTAATATAAAACCAGGAGCTATAGCATTTACTCGAATATGCGGAGCAAGCTCTAAAGCAAGCATTTTAGTGGCTTCTGCTAAAAATTTTTTACTTAACAAATAAAAAAAGTGAGAAGTGTCAAAACGTGCAATGTTTTTGTCGAGCATGTTGATTATTTGAGCTTGCGGCAAGTTTTTTTGCAAACAATGATGAGAAAAATGTTTTGCTAAAATGAGTGGCGAAGCAAGATGAATATTTAAGTTATCGGCAAATTGATGCCACTGCTGAATATTTAAAAATTGCGATTTAAAAAAAATTGAAGCATTGTTAATAAGCAAATTTATTGAAAAATCGGCAAAAATGTGTTTTGCCTCTTCAACTTGTTGCAAATCAAGCAGATCAAACTGCACCAAATTGCATTTTACTGCATATTTATTGATTATTTCAAACTGCAAATCAAGAACTTCTTGCCTAGAATTATTATAATGCAAAACTAAATTATATTGTTGTTTTGCTAAAAAAATTGCCATTTCTCTGCCAATTCTTTTGCTTGCTCCAGTAATTAAAGCGGTGCTGTTGGGCATTTTTTAAAATTGACAATTTGTTGATAGGTTTCTCTTAATAATTCGACAAGATTATCGTTGCTTACCGCAGAAATAATAAAAATTTTGCTATTAATTTTTTGTTTATCGAAAAATTTTTGTAGCTTTTGAGCTTGTTTTTTTAATTCTGATTTGCCAAGTAAATCGGCCTTGGTAAGCACAACAATTTCTGGCTTATTAGTTAATTGCAGATTGTAGTTTCGCATTTCTTGCCGAATAATTTGATAACTTTCAATAACTGATTCATTATCGCAAGCAATTAAGTGTAATAAAGTAGCACATCTTTCAATGTGCTTTAAAAACCTATCGCCCAAACCTTTGCCTAAACTAGCATCGGCAATTAACCCGGGAATATCGGCAATGACAAATTCGTAATCATCAATATAAGCCACCCCTAGTTGCGGTTGTAAAGTAGTGAATGGATAATCGGCTATTTTTGGCTTTGCTCTAGTGGTAATTGATAAAAAAGTAGATTTACCTGCATTTGGCAAGCCCACCAAACCTACATCAGAAAGTAATTTTAGCTGTAATCGCACCCATATTTCTTGACCAACCTCACCTTTTTGAGCAAAAGTTGGAGCTCGATTAGTAGAGCTTTTAAAATTAACATTTCCCAAGCCACCTCTGCCCCCCTTAACCACTACATATTGCTGATTGCAGGCAGTAAAATCGTAAAGCAAGTTGCCACTTTCTTCGCAAAAAACTTGAGTGCCAATTGGCACCAATAAATTTAAATCATCACCAGAAGATCCGTTTTGATTTGCTCCCCTGCCTGATTGACCATTTTTAGCAGAAAAATGCTGTTTAAAACGAAAATCTATCAAGGTATTTAGGCTATCAACACAATTAAAAATTACACTACCACCTCTACCGCCATCGCCACCATCTGGCCCGCCTCTTGGAATAAATTTTTCTCGACGAAAACTAGAGGCTCCGTTGCCACCGTTGCCAGCTTTCACATTTATTTTGACTTCATCAATAAATTGCATATTTAGATAATATTTTCATAAGCCTTAATAAGGGCTTGCATTTTGTTTAAACACTCTTGATATTCGAGTTTTGGCACCGAATCAAAAACCACACCTGCACCTGCCTGTAGATGAATTTTGCCATCTTTAATAAGAGCCGAGCGTAAAGTAATGCAGGTTTCCATATTGCCATTGCTTGCAAAAAAACCCACACAACCTGCATAAAAAGATCGCTTGATTTCTTCGAGCTCTTGAATAATTTCCATAGCTCGAATTTTAGGAGCTCCACTCACTGTGCCAGCAGGAAAGCCAGCTATTAAAGCATCGATAGCATCATAACCCTGTTTTAAATTGCCTTCTACGGTTGAAGAAATATGCATTACATGAGAATAGTATTCGATTTGCATTTTTTTAACCACTTCTACCGAGCCATTTTCGGCAACACAACCAACATCATTTCTGCCTAAATCAATAAGCATCAAATGCTCTGCCACCTCTTTGGTATCGGCAAGTAATTCTTGACTAATTTTTAAATCTTCTTCTTCGTTTGCACCTCTTTTTCTAGTGCCAGCAAGTGGCCTGATAGTAATTTTGCCATCGGTTACCGCAACCATAATTTCTGGGCTAGAACCAGTAAGTACAAAATCTGGAAAATGCAAATAAAATAAAAAAGGAGAAGGATTAGTTTCTTTTAAAGATTGATAAAATTCAATTTCTTTGAGATGCCTAGGAAAATCGGTAGTAATACGCTGCGATGGTAAAATCTGAAAAGCATCACCTGCCACAATATATTGCTTAACAATTTCAACTAATTTACAATATTTTTGCCTAGTAAGATGATATTCAAATTCTGGTTTTTTGTGGTAATCAAGAGCAACTTGTTGCAAAAATAAAGTATCAAGTATGGTATTTTCAATTGATTTAATTTTTTCTACCAAATCTTGATATGATTGATTGCTATCTTGGTATCTTGGTGCGCAAATTATGGTTTTTTTCAGCTGATTATCAAAAACAATAAGTATTTGCGGTCGGATAAAAATTCCATCTGGGATATTAGTTAGATCGTGTTGCTGATGAAAAAATTTAATATCATGAATAGTATTAGCAAAATCATAGCTAAAATAACCATAAACTCCAGCCGAAACAGAAGGTAGGCTTTGTTTGTCGTATTTAACAGAAACAGAAGACCAATTTATTTTTGCCTTTTCCACAAAATTACGAAAATTTTCAATGATATTTTGATTTTTCTCTGGCAAGAAAGTTTTAAGATCGGTGCTTAAAAAAGATTGATTATCTTGCACTTTCCAGATTTGATCGGGCATTAAACCAATTACTGAAAATCTACCTTTTTCGGTGGTGGTATCGTTTGATTCAAGTAAAAAATCATAGCCATCACTAATTTGTAAAATTTTTTGATAAACCATCAAAGGAGCAAGAGGATTAACTAAAGAACGATATAAAACAGTTGCTTTTTTTGTTTCTATTTGTAAATTAAATTGATCTTCGTCGATATTAAAATCTGAGTGATTAACATCTTGAGAATTGGTGGCTATATTTAAAAACATAAAAAATTAAGACGAAATAATAGTTTTATTCTATTGCTAAAATATTTTTGTTAGTTGTAATTGGATATTTATTTTTTAGCAAATAATTTTGATAAGCAGAGAATAAATCGTATCTCAACAAATTAAATGTATCTTTTTTAGATTCGATAGCAATATCGAGGTTGGCGGTATTTTGCTTTTTTTCTTTTGCCATTGCTAAAAAATAAATATCATTACTAAACATTACTGGTTTGCTTATGCTATTTAAAGGAAGGGTGAACAATTGTGTAAGAATTTTAATAACTGGCACAGCTTCTGGTTGCTCATTTTGTGATAAATTATTAAGATCAGATCTGGTGATGCTATTATTTTTTTGTATTTTCATTTTATATTTTGCAACTAAATTAGCAAGTAAACTAGGATTTTCAGCAATTTGCTTGGCTAAATTATCAGCAAAATTAGGTAGTTCTTTAGTTTGTTTTGCTAAAATTAAATCTTGCTTAACTAAATGTTTAGCATCAGATAAAGATAATTGCTGGGGCTGAACCACTTCGGTTACAAAAACAAAATAAAATTTTTCGCCAAAAGGAATAGGCTTGCTAATTTGCTTATGATTAGTAGCAAATACTTGATTAGTAAAATCTGGCAAAAATTCGGTTTCTTTTTGAGTTGGTTGATTTTTAGCAATTTTCTGCTCGACATCAACAACTTTTAATGCAAAATTTTTGGCAAAATCGCTAAAAGATTTGCTTACCAAAGTAAAATCGTTAATTTCTTTTAATAATTTATTAAACAATTTATTTTGTTTTTCAAGAAGCAATTTTTCTTTTACTTGTTTAGAAATATCGACAAATTCAAGAGTTTTTGGCAAATTTATTTTATTTAGCAACACAATATGAAAACCTGCTTTGCTTTCAATCACAGGGCTTAACTGATTTACTTGTAAGGCAAAAATTGTTTTTTCTAACTCTGGCAAAATTTGCCCCTTGACAACACCAATAATTGATACTTCTTCTAGTTTTTTATTAGAAACAGTTTTAGCTAAATCTAAAAAGTTTTGTGCAATATTTTGTGAAGCTTTTTTATTTAATTCGGCAATAAAATTATTTGCCTTTTCTTGAGTATCAAACATTAAATGATAAACATCGCGATTTTCTGGAATTTGATAATTTTCTTGATTTTGCTGATAATAATCAAGAGCCTCTTGTTCTGAAATTTCAACACCATTTACTACTGATTTTTTATCGAGAACAGCATATTGCACTTTGCGTAATTCGGGAGTTTGATAAGATTGTGGATTTTTTTGATATAATTCATTAATTTCGGCATCGGAAATATTAGTGTTGACTGGCACATTTTCGCTTTTTACCTCAAGCAAATCATAAAATACCATATTTTGATTAAATGAATATAAATCGAGAGCCAAGCTTTGGTTTATGGGGTTTGCCATAATAATGCTATTTTGAATCATTTGCCCGCCAACTTGACTAGCAATATTTTTTATATAACTTTGCTCACTTAATTGTTGATTTTTCAAGAAATTTTGAAATAATTGTTTATCAAATTTACCATCTTTATTATGAAAAATTTTTTGCTTTACAATTTCTTGATAAATCAGATTTTCATCGGCGGTAATTTTTAAATCTTTGGCAAACTGCTCAACAACACCACTAGTAATAATTGAATTAACTACTTGCTGTTGCAAATAGCTAGGCTCTAACATTTGCTCTATTTGGGCTTGTTGTTGCGGATTTTCTTTTAGCAAAGCTAATAAATTATTGCGATAATTGTTAATTTCTTGTTGCACTTTTTGATAAGAAATTTTTTTATTGCCAATTTTAATTGCCCAAACATCACCAGATTGAGACAAAAAACTAGCCACACCAAAAACTACAAAGCTTAAAATAACAAGCCCAACCACTAATTTTAAAGCCACTCCAGAAGCTATTTGACGAATTTTTTTCATTTTAATAAAACGATAATTAAAAAATTTTACATAAATTTTAAAGATAAATAATTGTTATTGCAAGAAACTTTTTAAAAAAGCTGCTTGTATTTTGTTTTTATTGTTTTATAATTTATAAAGTTCTTAAAACTGCACCCGTAGCTCAACTGGATAGAGTATCTGACTACGGATCAGAAGGTTAGGGGTTCAAATCCTCTCGGGTGCGCCACTTTGTTTTAACTATACATCTTAATGGTTTATCTACCGCATTGGCCCATACCTTCTACCTTGGGCAACAAAAAAATTAACTATGAAACAGTTTTTGCTCGAATGCTCCCTGTTTTACACAAGCTAGGCAACCCTCACCAAAAACTACCTCCCGTTATTCATATTGCAGGCACCAACGGCAAAGGCTCAATTGCGGCATTATTAGCTAAAATATTTCAAGTAGCTGGCTATAAAGCTAGTGTTTATACATCTCCGCACCTACTTCACTGCAATGAACGCATTGTGTTAAATGGTCAAATAATTAGCGACGGCAACTTATATGAAATTTTAGAAGAAACCAGATTAGCTAGTCAAGAACATCAATTTACCTTTATGGAAAGCTTTACCATAGCTAGTTTTTTAGCTTTTTCGCAAAGTAATTCTGATATTTTAATTATTGAGTGCGGAATGGGCGGGCGAATTGATGCCACCAATATTATTGAAAAAAAACTTGCTACCGTTATTTCGTCAATTTCTCTTGATCATCAAGAATATTTAGGCAACACTGTGTTAGAAATAGCTCTGCACAAAGCTTGCATTGCCAGAAATCAAACCCCTCTCATTGTTGCCAAGCAAGATGATTTTACAATAAACTTGGCGATAAACGAAATTGCTACACAATTACAAAGCATCACTTATTTTTATGAGCAAGATTTTTTTATAGAAATCAACAATACAGGGAGTTTTGATTTTTACTGGCAAAATGAAAATTTATTACCAAATTTACCGCAACCAAATTTACTTGGCAAACATCAATATTTTAATTTTTCGACCGCCTTGGCCTGCATTATGGCAATTAGCCACGATTTTCACTTTACTTATCAGCATTTAGCCAAGGCAATTGCTACAGTTTTTTGGCCTGCTCGACTACACAAAATAAACAATCATTGGCTAAAATTATTGCCGCAACATAGTGAATTATGGTTTGATGGAGCTCATAATATTGGCGGGGCTTTGGCACTTGCCGAGTGGCTTGCTTGTCAGAACACTTTTAATGACAGTCAAAAATTTGTGATTTGTGGTTTTAGCAAAAATAAATGTCAACCTAATTTTTTATTAGCTTTTTTGCAATTTAACTTACTTGCCGTAACCGTTGGCAAAGAGCCATATCCAGAATCAAGCCAAGTGATAACAAGTATTGGCAAAAGCCATAATCTTGCTATCACAGATGCCCAAAACTTATTTGATGCCCTAAACATAATTGGCCAGCAAAAGCAACCCTGCCTAGTGGTGATTTGCGGATCTTTACATTTTGCCCTAGAATTATTTTTTTAAAGAGGCTTATTACCACAGAAACCCAATGATGTAAACATATCACGAAAATTCGCAAAAAATGCTGGGCAACATGTTTCGGAAGGAGCAGAGTCTTCTTCAATTATTACTGGCGATTTTTCTGGCGATTTTTTTCTTCTATTAGGAAGCTCTGAAAATGGTCTTAACGAAGGCAATTTTTTACAAGGTTCTGAAACATCTATAGCAGCATTTGGTAAAAAACCTTCATCACCAGGGAAATACTCACCCTCTTCTGTTTGCTGATTATCTAGTTCGTTTAATCTTTTGACATATTCCGCTTCTTCTTTTTTTATTTCTTGCTTAGGAATGTTTATCGGCGGCACTCGCGGCACTAATGTATCTGTTGTCTGATTTGCATTTTCCATAAGATATAAATATAATATAACAGCGCTTTTAGCCTAATTATGTTTAATTTGAGGCTAAACATAACTAAAATTTCTTTTTAAAACTAAAATTAAAACAAAATTTAGAATTTAAAAGTGCTATAATTAATAAAAAATTTAGTTAAATAACTTAACTTAAATTAATTATAATATTTATTTCTTAAATGTCAAATGTTTTTTAATAAATAATATTAAATTTCTTCTAACAACCGTTGCAACTTAATTAAATCTGGTGGCAATGGGCAAATAAAATGCATTTTTATTTCAGAAATGGGGTGAATAAATTCTATAATATTTGAATGCAAGGCTTGTCTTTTAAGATTTTTGAGATAATTTTTAAATTCTATTGTGCAGTTACTGGGCAACATTTTTTGACAAGAATTATAAAGCTGATCGCCAATTAACGAATGTTTTTCAGATTCAAAATGCACTCTAATTTGATGGGTTCTGCCTGTTTCAAGCCTGCATTGCACTAGGCTGGCAAAATTATTGCCAAAAACTTGTAAAGTTTGATAATGACTAATCGCTGTTTTTCCTGTTTGCTTGCAAGTAATCATTTTTAGCCTGTTGTTGGCATTGCGGCAAATATTTTTGTTAATAATTCCTTGTTGCGGAGTGATGCTTCCATAAATAAATGCTAAATAAGTGCGATTGATTTGCCTTTCTTGCAACATTTTGCTTAATCTTAAATGAGTAAGATCGTTTTTTGCCACTAGCATTAAACCACTGGTATCTTTATCGAGCCGATGCACAATTCCAGGCCTTGTGATATCGCAATTCGTTGATAATTTCTGATCTAAAAACAACAAGCCGTTAACCAAAGTGTTTTGTTGATTGCCGCTACCTGGATGAACTGTTAGATTAGCGGGTTTATTAATAACCAACAAATGCTCATCTTGATAAACAATTTCAAAAGCAATATTGGTGGCAAGTAGATGGCTTGGTTTTTTTTGAGGGAAGGTGATGGTAATATTTTGCACTTTATTTTTTAGCACATAAGAAGCATTAACAACCAGCACATCATCTATCAAAACTAAACCATCTTTTAAAAATTGCTGAATTTTACTGCGAGTAATGCTAGAATCTAGGCTTAAAAACTGCATAGTTAAAAACTTATCTAACCTTAAACCATAGTGGTTTTCGTTGCTTATAAAAATGTGTTTAATCATAAAATGGTAATATTGCGAATGTTGCTATTGTTTAATTTAGTAAAAGAAATTTTGATAATATCAACAGGTAAAAAAGGCATGGCGATTTCTGGCCACTCAATTAGCATAATGTTATGAGTTATAGGCAAAAAAAAGCCAATATTTTCGAGCTCTAGGTGGCTTTTTAAACGATATAAATCAAAATGAAAAACCTCACCTTTGCTTGTTAAATAAGTATTTAATAAAGCAAAAGTTGGGCTTAATACTTCGGTTTTATTAATTTGTAAGCAATTAATAAAATGCTTGGCAAAAAAACTTTTTCCAACTCCTAAATTGCCAAATAAAGCAAAAATTTGGTTATGTTTAGCATTTTTTGCCATATCGTAGGCAAATTTTTGCATTTGTTGTTTATTTTTTATCGTTATTTCCATAAAAAAGAATTTAAAACTACTAAAATAGAAGAGCTAGACATCGCCAAGGCCGCCAAAAGTGGCGAAACATAGCCTAAAATAGCAAAAGGCAAGGCAATTAAATTATAGCACAGCGAGATTGCTAAATTTTGTAGCATAGTTTTTTTAGTTTTGGCAACCAAGCTAAATAAATCAAGCAACGGTTGTAATTTATAACCTTCAATAATAACATCGGCAGTTTTTTGTGAAGCATCAATTGCTGCAGAAAAAGAAACCGAAACATCAGCCAAAGCAAGCGATGGCAAATCGTTTAAACCGTCACCTACCATCATTATTTGCTCATTTTTTTTTTGTAAATCTTGCAAAATTTGAGTTTTTTGTAGGGGATCGCAAGCAAAATAATAGTTTTTAATACCGAGAGTTTTTGCCATATTTTCTACATTTTCTTTTCTATCGCCAGAAAGTAATATAATATTTTTATTGGTAAGATTTTTTAAAACCTCAACGGCATCAGTTTTTAAGCTATCTTGCAATACAAATAATAACTGCTCTTGCCGATAAGTAAAAAAACAACATAACTGATTTGCTAAATTTGGCAATTGACAAATAAGATTTTCAAAATTTATTTGGCAAAATTTAGCACTGCCTAGTTTTATGGGCGAACCATTATAAAAACCACTAACTCCTAAACCTTTTTCTTCGGCAATATTATTTATTACAAGATTATTGATCGTTGAAAAAATATCTTTAACAATTGCCTTGGCAATAATATGTTTGCTGTGCTTTGCTAAACTTACAGCAAGTTGTGAAACAAAATGATTATCAGAAATTTCTACTAACTGTTGGTTTTGAATAGCAAAAATATTTTGCAAAGTTGGGTTGCCAGTGGTAAGAGTGCCTGTTTTATCAAGCACAATAGTGGTAATTTTGCTTAATTTTTCAAAAACTTCGGCATTTTTAATGAGAATAGATTTTTTTAGCAAATTAGCAATACCAATAGTTTGAGCAACTGGCACCGCCAAAGCCAAAGCACAAGGACAAGTAATAATTAAAACCGCAGTGGCATTCATTAAAGCTTGTTGCCAAGTTTGCTCTAAAAAAAACTTCCAGTATAAAAAGGTAAGCAAGGCAAGCAAATGAACTATCGGAGTGTAGAGTTTTGATAATTTATCGGCAATACTCACAAAATAATTTTTACTACATTGTAAATTAGCCACAAAATTCATAATCTTGCCCAAAACACTATCTTGAGCGGTTTTTAAAACTTTTACCTGCAACGGTGCCTCTAAATTAACCGCACCAGCATAAACAAGTGAATGAACAGCAACTGCAACATTAACAGTTTCGCCACTTAACAAAAAATTATTGACACTAGAATTGCCATCAATTACCACTCCATCAGCAGAAATTTTTTCACCACAAGCAATCAATAAAATATCATTTGGCATTAATTTATGACTAGGAAAAATTTTAATCTCACCATTTGATAACAAAACTCTGCCAAAACTAGCGGTAAGATGGGCAAAATCAGAAGCAATATTTTGAGCCTTTTTTTTAGCTAAAAAATCGAGGTATCTGCCAATTAGCAAAAAGAAAATCAGCATCACCGCCGAATCAAAATACACATAAGATAAGCCCTGCCAAGTGTTTAAATAACTAACAATGCAGGCCAAAATAATAGCTAAACTAATTGGCAAATCCATATTTGCTTGCCCTTTTTTGATAGCATTTAAAGCCGAAAAAACAAAAATTCTTGCCGAATAAATTGCCACAGGAATAGCTATCAGGGCAGAAAAAAGATGAAATAAAAAACGAGTGTAAAAACCCATCTGACTAGCATCGGTAAGCCATAAACCAACAGAAAATAACATTAGGTTGCCCGCCCCAAAGCCAGCAACCGCTAGGGCTTTTAGCAGTTTTTCTTGCTCTAGTTTTTGTTGCAAATTAATGCTTGCTACATTAAAAGGAGCCAAGTTATAGCCTAAATTCTGCACTAGCAACACTAGTTTTTTACCATCTTCAATATTGCCTTGCCAATTAATGGTAAGAGATTTGGCGGTGGTATTTATTTTAGCAAGCAAAATATTTTTTTGTTTAGCCAAAATACTTTCAATCAACCACACACAAGCAAGGCATTTTAAATTGCTAATTAACAAGGTTGTTTGATAATTATCAACCGAATTTTGTGAAAAAAAATCAGAAAAATCGCAAAAATCGTCACTTTCTGGTTTAAGGTTATTAAAATTATCGGCACTTTGCTGATTACGTATTTGATAATAATCGGCAAGATTACTGTTTTTTATTAACTTAAAAGCCAACAAACAACCATGGCAACAAAAAGCCAAATCTTGCTCTTGGTAGCCATCATTTAACACTTCTTGCTGGCAATGATTGCAGTATTTAATTGAGTTTTGTGAGCTAGGATTAATCATCAAGCAAACAACTTTCTAGCCATTGTCGATATTTGGGCGAAATGTGGCTAATTGAGGTAGCAATAATTTGCGGTGTTTGATAAGAATGATGTTTTGTTAAATAACTTTCAATACTAGCAAAAAGGCTTTGCTTGGTTTTAATGGTTAATAAAAACTCTGTTTGAGTGCAAATTTGCTGGTTATAAACATAGCTACTGCTGATTTCTTGTATTTGAGTGCAACCTGCTAGTTTTTGGGTAAGCAAAGCAAACGAAATTTCTTGTGCCTTTTTTAAGCTATCAAAAGTAGTGTTAATGATAATAAAATTAGTATTCATAGTGTTTTATTTATGCTAAATATTGCTGTTTGCTTGATTTTTAACTGCCCCATCGCCAAATCAATAAAATTTTGGCAATAAAAACCTTGTTTTTCTAAATATTGAGCAATTTTGTGATAATTTTTTCTTTCAAAATCATCAACAATAAGCAAGCCATTAGGTTTTAAAAACTCTATACTATTCAAAACACACTGCTTGCGATGTAAAGAATCAATCAAAATAATATCAAATTGCCGATGTTGAAAATTATTTGCTAAAAAATGATAATAATTTGGATTTTGATAAGCATTTTCTAACAAAAAAACCTCTGCTCCACAAAGAGAATTTTGATTTGAAAAATAATTTTCATTCCACTGCCCCACAGCAATATTAGATAACTTTTGAGTGATAATTTTAAACCAATTTTTATTGGTTTCAAGACTAAATGTGCGGTAAGAATATTTTTGAAAAAACAAAGTAGAAGAACCGCAACCAAATTCAAAAACTGTTAAATTTGAGTTTTTTTGACAATATTTTTGTAAAAAATCAACTGCTAAATAGTTAAACCAAGGAATATTTTGATTATCATCATCAACCGCCATGCCCAGTTTATTTGATAAAACCCAGCTTTTTTTATTAGCAACAAATCGCTGATATAAAAAATTCATAATTTAAAAAGTAAGCACAATAGAGCCAGTATTAGTGCGATTTTCAAACAATTTATGAGCTTTTACCACATCTTTAAAATTAAACTCGGTGATTCTTGGTTTAATGATGCCTTTTTTTACCATAGAAAAAATTTGCTCTGCGGTAATGGCAAGCTCGGCTCGGTTATTTTTAAAAATTGGCAAACTTGGCCGACACAAATACAAAGAATTATCAATTAAAGAATTTAAATTTATTGGCTCAACAACTCCAGAAGACTCGCCATAACTAATACAAATACCCATGGGCCACAAACATTCGAGCGATTTTAAGATAGTATCTTTGCCTACCGAATCATAAACAATACCTACACCGTTATAGTTAGTGATTTTAGCTAACTCTTCAACAAAATTGTTAGTTGTATAGTTAATAACATGGTTGCAACCAATCAAGTTAGCGAAATCTATTTTTTGATCAGAACCAACTGTGCCAACCACTTCAATGCCTAAATGCCTTGCCCACTGACATAAAATATAACCAACTCCACCTGCTACCGCATGAATTAGAATTCGTTTTACCAAAGTGGCATGATAAACTCTAAACAGCAAAGTGTGTGCCATCAAGCCTTTTAGCAACACCGCCACTACTTGAGAATCGGTAAGCTCTTTTGGAGGCAAAACTAAACAATCAGCAACTACAGCGGTTTTTTCGGAATAAGCTCCAATGCCAGAAGTAGCATAAGCAACTCTATCACCTACTTTAAAATTAGATACTTCGCTACCTACAGCCGAGATTATGCCACAAGCTTCGTTTCCTAAAATTAAGGGTAAAGTGGGCATTTGATACTGACCTTTACGTATGGCAACATCGATATGATTAACTCCGATAGCCATGTTTCGAACTATTACTTCGTTTTGTTTAGGCCTTATCTCATCATGTTTTTCTATTTTAAAAACCTCTGGATTACCAGTTTTTTGTAACGAAATTACTTGCATAAAAAAATAGAAAAAACTTGATTGTTAAGAAAGTTTTGTTAGTTCTGACAAAACCTCATCAACATGCCCACTCACTTTAACTGACCGCCAAATTTTTGCTATTTTGCCCATTTTATCAATTAAAAAAGTTGATCGATCAATGCCTGTATATTTTTTACCAAACATTGATTTTTCAGCTAAAACTTGATATTTCTTGCAAACTTCACCAGTTTCATCGGAAAGTAACAAAAATTTAAGTGAATATTTATTAACAAATTTACAATGACTATTAAAATTATCTTTAGAAATTCCTAAAATAATGCAATCGAGATTGCTAAATTTATTTAATTGGTTGTTGAAATCTTGAGCTTGTATAGTGCAACCGGGGGTATCATCTTTGGGATAAAAATATAAAACCACATTTTTACCTTTTAGATTAACCAAATTTATAGAACTACCTTCGCTACTTAATAACGAAAATTGTGGTGCGGGATCGGATATATTAAGCATTGTCAGAAGTTTTTTTAGTTAGATTTTCAGAAAGTTTAACTTGCGAAATAACCTCATTAAACATTGCCTGACTGCACAAACCTAATAAAACAATATCTCGAGGTTTAATGTTTTTCATATTCCAATGATTTTTTAAGCGAATAGAATCAATCATTTTATCGGTGGTGCCTACTAATTTTTTAATTTGATTATTGCTAATTTCTGGATAATATTTTAATAAAAAAGAAATACCATCTGGTTTATCTTGCCTTCTGGCAATAGGTGTATATTTAGCTTGTTTGCTATCCTGAATTTTACTAGCTGCATTTTGATTTAAAGTAAGGATTGCTGTAGGATTATTTTCGCAACGATGTATTTCGTTTAAGGTGAGTTGCCCCGACATAATCGGACTTTGCCCTAAAATACCGCTAGCAATATCGCCATCGGCAATACCTTGCACTTCTAGCTCATGTAAATGACAAAATCTGGCAATTTGTAAAAAGGTAAGAGAAGTGTTATCAATTAACCAAACAGCAGTTGCTTTTCGCATTAATGGCACTTCATTGATTGAATTTAACTTATTCATATGATATAAAATTAAAGCTTTAAAAAAACAAATAGATAATTTAAAATTCTACAAATTAAAAAAATAAAAGCAACACATAATGATTATCATTTTATCACCAGCAAAAACTTTAGATTTTTCTGATTCTAGCAAACTTGCTAAACATATCTCAACTAATGCTCCTGCTTTTTTACAAAAAGCCCAAATGCTAGCAAATGAATTAAAAAAATTCACTTGCCAAGAAATAGCAGAAATTTGCCATATCAGCCCAAAACTTGCCGAACTAAACCAGCAAAGATGGCAAAATTTTACAGAAAAAAATTATCAACAAGCCAAACAAGCTATTTTAACATTTCGTGGCGATGTTTATAAACAACTAAATTTAGCAAATTATACAGAGCCAGAACTCAATTATTTGCAAAAAAATGTGCTGATTTTATCAGGTCTTTATGGCATTTTAAAACCTTTTGATGTTATTTTGCCTTATCGACTTGAAATGTCGAGCAATTTTGCAAAACATAATTTTTTTATCGATAACTTATATAATTTTTGGCATAACGATCTCACCAAATATTGCCAAAATTATGAGCTAATTATTAATTTAGCATCACAAGAATATGCAAAAGTATTACATAAACAAGCCCTTAATATTATTGATGTAATGTTTTTAGATTATCAACAAAATAAACTCAAAAATATCGGCATTAATGCTAAAAAAGCTCGGGGCAAAACTGTCGATTTAATGATTAAAAATAACATTATTAATCTTGACGATTTAAAAACCATAAAACCACTTAATTATCAATTTAGTTTAGAACATTCTGATCATAAAAAATTAATCTTTATTCGATGAAACCTCAAAAAACTTACAGTATTGCCGATTTTACTATTTACGAATATTGCGAATTAGAAAGCACTAACCAAACCGCTAAAAACCTACTTTTTAATCAACAAATACATTCTAAACAAATTATTTTAGCACTTTCACAAACTAAAGGAGTTGGAAAAAACGGCAAAACATGGCAATCTATGGCTGGCAATTTGTGTTGTTCTATAATAATACAAATTGCCACAGATTTTTGTCAGAATTATACTCAACTTTCATTGCTTACAGGTGTTGCTTTTGGCAAAACTTTACAACAAATAAAGCCAGACTTACCTATAAATTATAAATGGCCAAACGATATTTTGCTTGACTATCAAAAAGTAGCAGGTATTTTAATTGATAGCACTCAAACTAGGCAAGGCTACCAAGATTTTATCATTGGTATTGGAGTTAATTTAAAAAATCATCCAAACATAGAAAATTTAAAAGCAACCAACTTAACAAATTATAATATCAATCTTTGCTGCTTGCAATTTTTACAATATTTTTTACCGAATTTTAATTTTTTACTACATAATTGGCAAGATTACGGCTTTCTTGGTATCAAAAAATTATGGCTTAAACTGGCTTATAAAATAAACCAAGAAATAGATCTTGATTTTGAAGGAAAAAAACATAGTGGAATTTTTATTGATATTAACCAACAAGGCAACATTGTGCTACAAACTACACAAAAACAATTAATAATAGCTAGCTGCGATTGGTAAAATCAATACCCATTTTATCTAAAAAATATGGTATAATACCATTTCAACTTAAAATACATTGTTAGATTGATTAATTTTAAAGTTGAAATGGTATAATCTATTGACAACAAAAAATAATTATTGCAATATATAACAAAATTGTTAAATTTTGGCACTGTTGAATTCCAAATTATATTTTACTTTATTTGCTATGCAACACAGTGCCTTTAAATACATAAAACACTATGCCTCTGCCTAACTATCTCCCTAAATGCGACAATTCTGGCAAAGCAATATTATATGGAATTGTTTCTGCATCTTCTTTTGTCGGCGCTATAGGATCAAAATCTTTACCTTCCGAAGGGCCTACGGCTGATGGCTTTTTCGGTTTTTTTATTTCAACTACATTTTTTTCGGGTGTTTTATCCATAAAGCATATGATTAGAGAAGGACAAGAAGCAAGAGCACGGTGGCTTCAAGATATGCAACAACGACAAGAAGAAGAAGATAGAAATGGACTCGAAGGAACAATAATTGGTGCTACTAATCAACAAAATCCTAGACCACAACCAACAGCAGCAGAATTACCAGAAATAGCATCAACAACATCTGGCGACACTTCCCTAAGACCTTTAAGTTTGTGTAGTGATGATATGAATCCTATTATTATTATTCCTAGTATGATGTATTCACAAAGCCAACCAGGTAGAGTAGTGTCTAACCCTAATGGTGAAGAAAATCAAGGGCGATTACCTGAAATGGCTGTTTAAAGATAAAAAATAGCCTGCCAAGTATAACGATCCACAAATTAATATAGTGTTATCAGTATCTACTAAAAAATTACTAATTTTGCTAAAATTATCAATAATTTCTACTGGTATATTTAGCTCTTTAGCTTGCATAAAAATTTCTATTGCTAAACATTGATTTTGATGAAAAGCAACATCGATAATTAATAATATATCTAAATTGTTTTGAATTTGTTTTAAAAAACCCAATAAATCTTTATTTTTTAACATATTAAAAACGACAATTTTTTTGCCATCTTGCATAGATAAAAAATCGGCAACTATTTTTGCTCCATCTAGATTATGAGCTCCATCTAGATAAATTTGACAATTTTTTAACTGATTTTTAATATTGCCAAAAGTAATCTTTTGTAATCTTGCTGGCCATTTTGCATTTTCTGCTCCTAAAGAGATTTCTGAAAAATCGATAAAAAATTTATCTTGATTTAGAATAGCAAGGTATGCTAACTTTAAATTATCTAGCTGATGCACACCAATTAAGTTAAGATTTTTCTTGCATAAATTATTTGGTAAATTATAAGATGAAGCATCAATAATTTTTGCTTGTTTTGCAGTGCCAACTTGCCATAAAACTTCTTTTGCTTGTTGTTGTTGATTGGCAATTATTACTGGGCAGTTATTTTTAATAATTCCTGCTTTAGCTTTAGCTATTTCTGCTAGAGAATTTCCTAAAAATTCTTGATGATCAAAAGAAATGGTAGTAATGATTGCCACTAAAACCTGTGGCAAAACATTAGTAGCATCAAACTCTCCTCCCAAGCCAGTTTCAAGCAAAACAACATCAGCTTTGTGCTTACTAAATGCTAAAAAAGCCATAGCAGTAGTAAATTCAAAAAAAGTAGGAGTTATTTTTGGTAAAATTTGGCAAGCCAAATGGCATTGATTAGAAAGTTCATTAAGCTCTATATCAGAAATCATCTGATTAGCAATTTCGATTCTTTCGTTAAACTTTACCAAATGTGGTGAAGTATAACGATGCACTTTGTAATTTGCTTGATTAAAAATTGCTTTTAAAAATGCTAAAACCGAGCCTTTGCCATTAGTGCCAGCAATATGAATAACGGGAGGCAAATTAAGATGAGGATTATTAAGCCTAGCAAGTAAGGTTAAAATTCTCTCTAAACCTAATTCAATTTTATTGGTATCGGTAGAAGTGTAGTAATTATCAAAAAACATTTAGTTTTGTAAAGGTTTATCACTTGGTAAATGCAACGAAAAGCTCGGTAAAATAAACCGCACAAACTCATTAGTTTGTAAATTATACATTTTATAATGGCCAGAAATAATGCCACTAGCAGTTTTTAAATGAACCCCGCTACTATATTGAAAAACTTGTTGAGCCTTAATAATTGGTTGCTCACCTACCACTCCATCGCCATCAATCTCCATTTCTCGACCTTTTTCATCGATGATGCGAAAATGCCTACTAATTAACCGCAAACTATTTTGTGATAAATTTTTTATACTAACATGATAAGCCCAAATATAAATAAAATCTAGATCATTATTTTTAATATCTAAAAACTCTGGCCACACATTTATTTCGGCATGATCATCGGCATATGTATAAGGTTTTTCGTTATTTTTATAGAAGTCTAAAACAAAACCTTGGGAAATATCGTTAATCATTTTAAAAGATGTTTAAATTATAATACCATTTCTATCACAGAATGATTTTTCAAATCTTGCAAATATGATTTAGAAAAATTATTTAATTTTTGCTGAAAAATCAGATTTTCGAGTTTATGTTTAGTATTTTCATCGATATTATTTTGATATTTTTTATTAATAACTTTAAAAATATACCAATTATTCTCTATTTGCACTGGTAAAGAATAACCATTAATAGATAAATTTGCAATAGCCTGATAAACTTTTTTATTCAAATCTTGCTTGGCAAACCAACCAATTTCACCATTATTTTTTGCAGATTCCGATATCGAAAACTGATTTACTAAAATATTAAAATCTGCACCCATCAATAATTGTTGATGCATATTATAAATAAATTTTTCAATATTTTTATTGTTATTGTTAATAACAATTTCTGCTAATAAAAATTGCGGTTCTAAAATATTAGAATTATTTTGTTCGGCTATTTCATTAATTTCTAGGTTGCTAATTTGGATTTTAGGTTTAATTTTTTGCTCAATAATTTTAAACCATAATATTTCGGCCTTCACTTGCTTAACATAATAAGAAAAATTTAGATTATTTTTTTGCAAAAAATCTTGCCATTGTATCAATGTTTTTTGTTGCTTACCAGCAATCTGAACTAAATAATTATTAAGTTCATCAGGAGATACTTCGAGTTTTAATTTTTGAGCATTTTGTAAAATCAACGATTCTTCTATGAGTTTTTCTAATAATTTTTCTTGCCAAATACTAATATTTTGTGTATTTTTTTGATTAGAAATTTTACTATTTTTAAGAAAAAATTGCCATCTTTGATTTATTTCTGGCTGTATAATATGATTTTGATTAATAATTATAATATTTGGCAAGTTAAATTTCGCATAAGCAATATTGAGATTTAAAATTATAAAAAACAATAAAATTCTAGACAATATTATCACTTTGTTAAGAACCATTAAAAATAGCCTTACTTAAACTCACTCCCCTGATTAAATCAATAGCCCTACCTAATTGGTAATCTTTTTGATAAATTTCGAGATTGTTATCTGTTATTTTTTTATCTTGCTGTTTAGCGGTTTTGTTAAGATTTTGATTAATCTCAACCTCTAAATGACCTTTTAAATCGGCTTCGGAATCTTTTGGTAGAATCTGCTTTGATTTTTCAATGGTAGCACTTTCAAGCTCAATATCTGGCTCAATACCAGAAGCCTGAATTGATCTGCCAGAAGGAGTATAATATAAAGCGGTAGTGAGCTTAATAGCAGAAGACTTATCGGATAAAGCAATAAGGCTTTGCACAGAACCTTTGCCAAAAGATTTACTGCCCATAATTACTGCACGTTTGTTATCTTGTAAGGCACCCGCCACAATTTCGGAGGCAGAGGCAGAGCCTTCGTTAATTAAAACTGCAATTGGCAAGTTTGGAAATAAGGTTTCTGGTTTATCATCGATGAATTCGATTATTTTAGATTGATCTCTACCCTTAATAGAAACTATTTTAGCATTCTTTGGTAAAAATAAATCAGCAACTTCAGCAGATTGATCGAGCAAGCCCCCAGGATTATTTCTGAGATCTAAAACTAAACCTTTTAAAGAAATATTTTTATCGAGCTTTTTTTGAATATTGGCAAATTCTCTTATAACTCCTTCTGTAGTTTTTTCGGAAAAAGAATTAATTTTAATATAAGCAACATCTTTAAATAAATTGCTTTTTACAGGATTGATTTTAATAATTTTTCTCACAATGATTTTTTCGAGCGGAACCGCTTCGCCTTTGCGATAAATTGTTAATTTAACACTGGTATTAGGTTTGCCTCTAATTTTTTTAACCACTTCATCAATACGTAAACCTTGAGTAGAAATATCGTCAATTCTAATAATGTAATCACCAGAATTGATACCTGCTTTAAAAGCTGGAGTATCATCGATGGCAGAAACCACTTTGGTTACCGACATTTCGCTAGAAATTTCAATGCCTATACCACCAAACTCGCCTTTGGTATGAACATTCATTTCTTTGAGATCTTCTTCGTTTAAAAATGAAGAATGCGGATCGAGAGAAGATAAAATACCAGAAGCAGCAGCCTCAATAAGCTGATTATCGGTTTTTTCTTCAACATATTCGGTTTTTACCTTGTTTACAACCTCGTTAAGAAAATCTGTGGAATATTTTTTACTAACAACTTTCTTGGGATTTGTTTTTAATAAAGAGTTTTCAGCAATAGAAATTGCCGAAAAAAAACCAACAAAAACAGATAGAGTTATAATAGCAAATATTTTAAGATTTTTCATAAAAAAAGATTTAATTAATCAATATCATATTCATCTTTTAAAGCTTTAGTAATATGAGCGGGAGGTTCTTCACCGTAGGCAGAATAAAGTATTTTACCGTAATGCTCTAAATGAATAATATCGTCATTTAAAGCCTTTAAAAATAACTGCACTTTTAAAGCCTCAACCAAAACATAATACCAAGCTTTTCTATTGGCATCAATACCTTTTACTAGATAAATATATTTTGCCAAGGCTCTTTTTTTAGGATCGATAGGTTTTTTTTCAGATTTAGAACCTTCATCTTCTGCTTGAGTATCATCTAGTTTAGTAGAAGTCATGGCAGGTTTTTTTTGATAACGACTGGCAAAATTGGAATCTCCTTTATCATGTTTTTTTGCAAAATTAGAATCGCCATCGGAATCAGAATCGGAATCGGGATTCTTTTTTTTAATTCTATCTAAAAAAGAATTATTTTTACTATTGTTGTTGTTGTTGTCTGTTACCATAAATATCAAGAAATTTGCTGTTGAGAATTATTATTAAGCCACCAATCATTTATTGGTTTTTTAGGGCCACAAGGACCATGTTTAGAAGAAACACAAGGGCTTTTCACATCAATAACTCTATTAGCACAAGAGCATAGAAACATTAGAGAAATAGCGATAAAAAAGTATTTTTTCATAACCAAATAAATAAAAATTAGTAAAATTTTATCAAAAATATTATGCTATTAAAATAAAATTGCAATAGATTTTATTAAAAATTTTGCTAGTTTTGAGGAGAAATTTATACCAAAAAAACAATTTGCTTTTTAGTTTTGATTTAGTTAAAATTATTTTAGTAAATTTAACTACACAACACCATATTATTAATAAATTATGTCTAATGAAACCTCTTCTTTAAATCAATACAGTGCCGATTCTATTAAGGTTTTAAAAGGTCTTGAGGCTGTCAAAAAAAGACCAGGAATGTATATTGGCGATACCGATGATGGCAGTGGCTTACATCATATGGTCTACGAAGTTGTAGATAATGCTATCGATGAGGCTTTGGCTGGGCATTGCAACGAAGTTTTAGTAACCTTAAATGCTAATGGTTCGGTTACGGTTTTTGACAACGGCAGAGGCATTCCTGTTGATATTCACAAAGAAGAAGGGGTTTCAGCTGCCGAGGTAATCATGACTCAACTCCATGCTGGCGGTAAGTTTGATCAAAACTCCTATAAGGTTTCTGGCGGTTTGCATGGGGTTGGGGTTTCGGTTGTTAATGCCTTATCTGATTGGCTTGAGCTTTCTATTTGGCGAGAAGGTAAAGAATATTTTATGAGGTTTCATAATGGCGAAGCGGTTTCTCCGCTAAAAATTATTGCCGAAAATGTTAATAAAAAAGGCACTCAAATAACCTTTTTTCCATCGCACCAAATTTTTAGCAATGTTGTAGAATTCAACTATGCCACCCTAGAACAAAGACTTCGTGAATTATCTTTTCTGAATTCAGGAGTAAAAATTATTTTACAAGATTTACGCACTTCTGAAAACAAAGAAATTTTACTATTTTATCAGGGCGGAGTTGAGGCTTATGTGCATTTTCTTGATAAAAGTAAAAATGCTTTACATCCAACCATAACCATTAACTCTGCCGATAAAACCACAGGTATTAGCCTTGAACTTTCCATGCAATGGAACGATAGCTACCACGAAAATGTTTTGTGCTTTACCAATAATATCAGGCAAAGAGATGGCGGAACCCACCTCGCCGGCATGAAAGCAGCACTCACACGCACCATCAATAATTATGCAGCCAACAGTAAGTTGTTTAAAAAAGACAAAATCATTTTATCTGGCGAAGATATTCGTGAAGGCTTAACTGCTGTGCTTTCGGTAAAAGTGCCAGATCCTAAATTTTCTTCTCAAACTAAAGATAAACTTGTATCTTCCGAAGTAAGAGCCTTTGTAGAATCTTGCATCAACGATAAACTTGCTCAAATTTTTGAAGAAAAACCTAATGAAGCCAAAACAATTGTAAGCAAAGCCATAGAAGCCGCTCAAGCTCGAGAAGCTGCCAGAAAAGCTCGAGAACTCACTCGCCGCAAATCAGCACTCGAAATTTCTAGTCTACCTGGCAAATTAGCCGATTGCCAAGAAAAAGATCCTGCTCTCAGTGAAATATTTATTGTCGAAGGCAATTCTGCAGGTGGCTCGGCAAAATCTGGGCGAAACCGTAGATTTCAAGCAATCTTGCCAATTAGAGGAAAAATCTTAAATGTTGAAAGAGCGCGTTTTGATAAAATGCTCTCTTCTGCCGAAGTTGGCACTATCATCACCGCTTTAGGTGGCGGAATTGGTAACGACGATTTTGATGCTAGCAAAATTCGTTACCATAAAATCATCATTATGGCCGATGCCGATGTTGACGGCTCGCATATTCGCACACTTTTACTTACTTTTTTCTTTCGTCATATGCCAAAACTTATTGAGTTAGGCTATTTATACATTGCTCAGCCACCTTTATATAAACTAAAAAAAGGCAATAGTGAAGTTTACTTAAAAAACGAATCAGCTTTACAACAACACATCATACAAAATGCTTGTAATAATGCAATATTTAAATCAAGTATTGGCGATAGAGCTGGTCTTGATTTACAAGATTTTATTATCAAACTTTCTAAATTTTGCAAACTACTTCACGATACTGCTCGGATTATTCCTTTGTCAATATCAGAAAAACTCGCTTTAGCAGGAGTTTTTAAACAAAATTTAAACCATCTTGCTACAAATATTGATGATTTAAACCATATTAAACAACTTTTCCAAAATATTGGTGGCGAGAATTATCAAATTTCATTTAATGGCGAACAACATCTTGTTATAAGCAAACAAGAAAGAGGTGTGATTACCGAATTTTTATTAAAAGATTATCATTTTGAAATGCCAGAAATAATTGGTTTAGCACAACTTTCTCAATATATTTGCCCATCTTTTTTAAACAACAATAATAAATTTGTGAGAAACGATGAAGAGTTTCTTATTACAAGCCCACTACACATGTGGCAAATAATTGAAGAAATTGGCAAAAAGGGGGTGGTAATTCAAAGATTTAAGGGTTTAGGCGAAATGAATGCCGAACAACTATGGGAAACAACTCTCGATCCTGCAAATCGCACTTTATTACAAGTTAAAATAGATCAGTTCGATGAGGCCGATGAAACATTTTCTATCCTGATGGGCAATGTTGTTGAGCCTAGACGAGAATTTATTCAAGAAAATGCCTTAAAAGTTGTTAATCTTGATGTATAAACTATGAAAGATTATTCTTTGTTTGTTTTTAGCTCTTATTTAATTACTACTTTTATTCTCTTGGTTGCTTTAATAAAATCAGTAATTACCTATTTTGCCTTGGAAAAAAAATATTATCAAAAGCTTTATGGTAAAACACCAGAAAAAAAACAAGATAAACCATAAACAACAAAGGCTAATTTTTGTTACAGGGGTTTTTTTTGTTTCTTTATTTTCTTTATGGTTTATTATCAATAATTTTCGACAAAATCTGTTATTTTTTTATGCTCCAACCGAATTTTGGCAAGCATATAATTCTCAACAATTAAAACCGCAAAAAATTATTCGAGTTGGCGGATTGGTTAAAGTAAATTCGATAGTAAAACTTGATAGCTTAAATACTAAATTTATTATTACCGATAACCTAGAAGAACTTACAATTTTTTATAACGGCATTCTCCCCGATTTATTTAAAGAAAAACAAGGAGTAATTGCCAAAGGTATTGTTAGCAAAAATATTTTTGTTGCTTCCGAATTGTTAGTCAAGCATGACGAAAAATATATGCCGCCCGAAGTTGCCAAAACTTTAAAATAAAATATTTAAAAAAAACTTGACAATCAAGAAAAATATTATACCATTTCAACTTTAAAATTAATAAATCTAACAAAATATTTTTGAGATAAAAACTTTAAAAAACGAAAGCTGTATATCCATACAGCTTGAGGCTTTTTGAAGCTTTTTAGTCAAAAAGATGAAGTTAGATTTATTAAATATATAACAAATGTATTTTAAGTTGAAATGGTATTATATAGTAAAATAGTGTAATCTTAATCTTTATAAAGATAGTGTAAATTACTAATATAAAATTCGATTTCTCATTTTTAAATACATAAAGGCACTGTTGCATCCCAAATTTAAAATTAAAAATCATTTTGTTCTTTGTGCATTTAAACATCGAAAATTTTATAAATAAATATTGCATCACAATTATTTATAAAATATTTTGTGTTTGTTTAGTAATTATTTTGTTGTTAATCAAATTTTAAGCAGTATGCAAAAATCTTTTTTGCTAGAAAAAATCAATCAACATCCGTTTTTTAGAAAACATAATTTATTAGCAAAATTATGTAATTTCTTATTATCAATATTACTTGTTTTAAATAGTTTTTTTGAGCCAATTTTTAAGTTTCTTCTTACAAAAAAAACCATCTTATTCATTTCTAATAAAAAAATCACAAGCATTAATTTTCATCCCTTTTTACAAGCCTTGTTAATATGCCTTATATTATTTTTTAGCTTCTCATTTTATAATTCTTGGCAATATAAAATGCAATACAACAATGCAAAAGATGATAAATTAAGTGAAATTGAAAAACTAAAAAAACTCAATAACTACTTTGCTAACGAACTCGATATAAGCAATAAAAAGCTTGAAAAAATCAATCAATATTTACACACCATAAATTCGCCTATCATACCAGTAAATGAACAGTTAAACACAATTGAAATTCCTAAAGAAATAGATACAAAAAATTTAAATAGCAACAATCATCAAACTATTCAAACCATTAAACAACTTCATCAAAATTTTGCTTATGTTAATCATTTTAATAAACTCCGAATCAAAAAAATAGAGCAGGCAATTGCTGTAACTGGACTAAACTTTAAAGCCCAAATTAATGCAAATCAAAAAGTTAAAAAACACTCTACACATCATTCTAATATGGCTATCGGAGGCCCTGAACAATTCGATGTCGAACTTGAAAAAGAGCTATTAGCAAAAAACCTTTCTACCGATTACCTAGAACTACATCTAGAAAAAAATCAATTTAACAACCAAATAGAAAAGCTACAATTTCTCGAAAAAATCAGTCAAAAATTACCTTTTCATAAACCAATGAATCATTTTTATATATCTAGCGGATTTGGCGTTAGAACCGATCCATTCACAGGCAAACATCATGCTCATGAAGGTCTAGATTTTGTTGGCATTCACAATGCTCAAATCATCAGCCCCTCTGCTGGCAAAGTTATTTTGGCAAAATGGTTTAGCGACTATGGCAATGCAGTTGTTATCGATCATGGTTATGGCATAACTACTCGTTATGGTCATTTATCAAAAATAAAAGTAAAAGAAGGCGATACTGTTAAAAGAGGTCAGGTAATAGCTTTGCAAGGTAGCACAGGCAGAAGCACAGGTAGCCATCTGCATTATGAAGTTCGTTATAAAAATACTCCACTTAATCCAAAAAAATTTTTGGATGCAGGTAATATAATTAATTCTTCTAATAATAATTATGTCAATAGTTAATCTGAAAAAAGAAACTCCAAAAATTCAAAATAATAAAAAATTTGAATTAATTAGCTCTATCTACAATTCATCTCCTAGCATTATTGCCAAAAACTCTAAAATAAATGGCACTCTGCACAGCTCTGGAACCATAGAAATCGAAGGCTCTGTTTATGGCGATATAAACACTAAAACTCTTATCATCAGACAATCTGGTTTTTTTCAAGGCAAAATTATCGCCGAAGATGTTTATATTCAAGGTAAATTTGAAGGCAATATTACTGTTGGCAAAATTAGCATTTCTCAAACCGCCAATATTAATGGTGAAATCTCTTACCAAACTATGTCGGTGCAAGACGGTGCCTGCATAGATGCTATTTTTAAAAAAAATAATAATACTTAACAATGTTTTTTGTCAGCAAAAATTATCGCCTGCACTTTTGTGACTTCAAAAAATTATTATTATTTTTGTTATTAACCGTTGTATGCTCTTGCGGTCAATTTAATTATTTAAACAATTTACTACTCAATAAACCGCAAAAAAATACTCAAAAAAAAATTTTACAAAATAATTCTCCATCAAAAAAAAAAGATACTCCCAAACAAACCGCAAAACATCTCGAAACCTATAACCTTAACAACATTGGCAATAATTTGCCAGAAAAAATAAAAATTGCTATTTTTCTGCCATTTTCTAGTCAAAACAAAGATTTGGCACAAAATATTGCTAATGCTGCGGTGCTATCTTTATTTGCAAACGATCGCTTTCACAAGCTCGAACTAGTTTTCATCGACAGCAAAGAAACCGCATTCGAACAACAGCAAGCTTTTCAAGAAATTATTAATCGCAATATCAAAATAGTAATAGGCCCAATTTACAGCAATAACCTTATCAATATTGAAAATATGGCACAAGAGCATGCCATTACCGTTATTTCTCTCTCAAATAATATAGCAATGTTAGGTAAAGTTTTTAACAATGGCGGAGGCATTTTTATTGCAGGAATCTTGCCAGAAACTCAAACAGAACAAATAGTTAATTTTGCTATTAACCAAAATAAATCAAACTTTGCTATTTTAGCTCCAAATAATCAATACGGCAAATTAATTACCGATTATCTCAAAAAATTTACCAAAGCAAGAAGTGCCAATTTTATTACCGCCGAGTTTTATAATAACGAAAAAGATCTCGAAAAATCAGTAGATCGCTTAATTAATAGTTTTTCACTCTCTATCATTCCTAAAAAAGATCAAATCATCAACGAAGAAGATAAAAACTATCCACAAACAATTTTCATTCCAGAATCTGGTAAAATTTTATCAAAAGCAATTGCCACAATTAACAGCAAAAATATTAAAGAACTCGATTTAAAAATAGTCGGCAGTAGTCAATGGGATGATCCAAGCACTTTACATGATAGCAATTTATTTGGTAGTTGGTTTGTTGCTCCCGAACCAAAAAAATTTCAATCCTTCGAAAAAGAATATCAACAAACTTTTAAAAATTTTCCAAACCGCATTTCTACCATAGCTTATGATAGCATTTTAGCAATCAGCGATCTTGCTCAAAACAATAATATCATCACTTCGCACACTTTAATAGCAAAAACAAAAGGTTTTGAAGGCATTGATGGTTTATTTCGCTTTTTGCCAAATGGAGCAGTGCAACGAAACTTGGCTATTTTAAAAGTTGGTGTCAACAATTTTGAAATAATTGAGCCAGCCAGCAAAAAATTCTTAAATTACTAAATTTTTATTTGCAATATTCTTGTTATATTATGGCACTGTTGAATTCCAAATCTCATTTTCATAAATCATGACCAAAATTAGTTATCTTAATAGGCAGTTTTTAGAACATCAAAATTGCTTGGTGCATATCGAAGATAGGGGTTTTCAATTTGCCGATGGTGCCTATGAAGTAAGTTTATATCAAAACAAACAACTCATTGATGGTAAAAACCATTTATTACGTTTAATGAGAAATTTACAAGAACTAAATATTCAGCACAATTTTACTATCGAAGAATTATTCTTAATACAGCAACAACTATTTATCAAAAACAATTTAACACAAGGCATTTGCTATTTACAAATCACCAGAGGATCTGCCTCTTCTCGCATTGCCTCTTGCCCTAAAAATTTAACTCCCACAATTGTTGCCACGGTAACTGAAATAAAAACCATGCCAGAAAGCCGTTTTAACGAAGGCTTTAAAGTAATAACAAGCCCAGATATACGCTGGCTTCGTTGCGATATAAAAACCGTAAATTTACTTGCCTCAACCCTTATTAACCAAAAAGCTAAAGATTTAGGCTTTGATGATGCAATTTTTGTTAGAGAAAATATTATCACCGAGGCAACTTTTGCTAATGTTTTTTTGTTAAATCGGCAAAATCAGCTTATCACTCACCCCGCCAACAATCATATTTTATGCGGTATCACTAGAAACCGCATCATCAAAATAGCCAAAGAACAAAATTTTGAAGTAATAGAAAGAAATTTTGATTATCAAGAATTAATATCGGCAAAAGAAGTGTTTTTAACTAGTTCTAGCTTATTGATTCGCCCAGTTTATCAGATTGACCACATAATATTTAATCAAGATAAAAATTTTAATGTTGCTAAATTATTAACACAACAATACAATATTTTTATCGATTCTCATTTTTCATAAATTATGCATTGCCCATTTTGTCGACACAGCGAAACTCAAGTTAAAGATAGCCGCACTTCTGACGATGGCGAAAACATTAAACGCAGAAGATCTTGCATAGCTTGCGGGCTTCGATTTACCACCTACGAAAAAGTGCATTTACCAGAAATTATTGTTATTAAAAAAAATAGTGAAAAAAAATCTTTTGATGCTCAAAAACTAAAAAAATCTATCAATATGGCAGTTCGAAAAAGACCAGTCGAAAATTCACAAGTCGAACAAATTGTTTATCAAATTGCTCATCAAATTGCCATCAACAATGAGCTTGAAATTACTTCGGCAAAAATTGGCGAAATGGTTTTAGAAGCCCTTGAAAAACTCGATCAAGTTGCTTTTGTTCGATTTGCTTCGGTTTATAAAAATTTTGAAACACCGCAAGATTTTCAACAATTTATCAAAAAAATTGTATGAAAACCAAGCAAATATTTGATACCCTTGCCTTTTATTGCGACAACGATCTAGATGAGGTTTTTTTAGAAGAACCGCAAAATCATCTAGCTAATAATCAAATCAACATTCCAACCAAAATTATCGATACCCCTCCAGCTAATATTGATGTTGCTTTGGCTAATTTAGCTAAAAAAAATTTATTTACCACTCACTCAATTTATCTTGAAAATATTGTGCAATCCGCTAAAAATTTAGCTGATTCTTGTCATAATTTACTGCAATTACAACAAGCTCTTGTAAAGTTTGATGGCTGCAATCTAAAAAAAATGGCAACAAATACTGTTTTTGGCGATGGCAATGCTAGTAGCAAAATTTTAGTGATTGGCGAAGCACCAGGTAACGAAGAAGATTTAACAGGCATACCATTTTGTGGCGATTCTGGGCTAATGTTAAAAGATATGTTTTGGGCAATTGACTTGCAACGCGAGAAAGATTTTTATATTACCAACACTGTCTTTTGGCGCCCCCCTGGCAACAGGCAACCAACCCCAGAAGAAATTGCCATTTGCAAACCTTTTTTACAAAAAATAATTCAACTCATTGAGCCAAAAATTATTATTTTAATCGGAGCTACCGCAACCACTAATTTACTTAATTCTCACTTGCCAATTGGCAAAATTCATGGCAAAATTAATGATTTTCAGCCAAATTATTTAACTTTTAAAACTAAAGTAGTAAGCTTATTTCATCCAGCTTTTTTAATGAGACAGCCTAGTAAAAAAAAGTTAGTTTGGCAAGATCTACTTAACATCAAGCAACATTTACAAAACAATGACTAAACCATTATTACCTATCGGTTTTTATGATTTACTAGGAGAGCAAGCAATCATTAATCACCGCAATATAAATCAAATATTAGAAGTATTTTTTAGTGCTGGCTACCAATTAATCAAAACCCCCTTACTTGAATTTGCCGAAAATTTTTCTGACGAAAATTTATCAAATAGTTTTTATACCGCCGATAGCATTTCTGGCAAAAACTTGGTCATTCGCAACGACATAACTTTGCAAATTTCTCGATTATTTAGTGGTAGGCTACAAAATGCTAGTTTGCCTTTAAAAATCTGTTATGTTGGCGATGTATTTTATGCTAAAAATAACGAACTTTACCCAGATCGTCAGCAAACTCAACTCGGCATCGAAATTATTGGAGAAAACCACACCTCAACACAACTTGATGTGCTAAATGCTTTGCTTACCGCTTTGTATAGTTTAAAACTAAACAATCTACTTATCAGCATCACTTTACCAGATTTTATATCAGTGTTTTTTACAGAAATAATTCATCAACTAAACCTAGATAATCAACAACAAGATGCTTTAAAAAAAGCAATTTATCAAAAAAATATTTCTAGCATCACACAAATTTTTAAGCAAAATAATTTAGATAATCAACTCTTAAATTCGCTGATCGTGTTAATTTTAGAGCATCAAAATTTTATCAAACTCACTACAACACTTGCTAGTTTTAACTGCTCAAAAATCAATCAGCAACTACATTTATTGCAGGAAATAAATTTATTTTTACAACAAAATTTTAATTCTCTTGTTTTAACCTACGATATTTTTGGCGATAATCATTTTAATTATCACAAAAATATTGCTTTTGATATTTTCTGCCCTAATTTTAATTATGCCATCGCTAAAGGCGGATGCTATCAAGTGCAAAACTCTCTAGAAATGGCGGTTGGTGCCACTATTTATGCTAATCATTTACGAAAGATATTATAATTATGCCTCATATTATTACCGAATTTTCTGCTGATTTTACAGTAGAGTTAGCTCAAAATTTAGCTAAAAAAGTGCAACAAAATTTTCTTATCCTTTCTGCAGAAGGCAATTTTGATGTTCATCAATGTAAGTTTCGTTTTTTAAGTTTTGCCGATTATTATGTAGGCCTAAATAACCACAACAAGTCTAGTTTTGTGCATCTTACCATTAAAATTTTAGCAGGACGAACAATCGAAGTGCAGAAAAAACTCACTGCACTTTGCATGCAATCGTTGCAAGAAATTTATTTAATACAATGCCATAAAAACAGAGTTGATTTTTCAGTTGATTTAGTTGAAATGTCTAAAGAAACCTATCAAAAAACCACTATTAACCCATGACTTTTTTAATTACTGGTGGCACAGGCTTTATTGGCTCTTTACTTACCGAAAATCTACTTAATCAAAATAAACAAGTAGTAGTGTTAACTAGGCAAAACATCTCCTCCTTTGGCTCTATAAATTCTAACCTGCAATTTATTAACAATCTTTCTCAATTAACCAAGCAAATCGAGGTAATTATTAATTTAGCTGGCAGCCCTATTGCCACCTACTGGACCACCTCTAATAAACAAAAAATCTGGGAAAGTCGCATCAACACCACCAAACAACTTGTGCAGTTTATTGCTCAGCAAAAAATACCGCCTAAACTGTTTATTTCTGGTTCGGCAATTGGTTATTACGGCACTAATCATCAAACAATTTTTAGCGAAAACTCACAAGCAACCCCACAAAATTTATTTTCACAACAACTTTGTGCCACTTGGGAGCAAGAAGCACAACTTGCCAAGCCTTATACTAGAGTTGCTTTGCTACGCACTGGAGTGGTTTTAGCCAAAAATGCCGGAATGCTAAAAAAACTTTTACCAAGCTTTAAACTAAAATTAGGCAGTATAATTGGCAACGGGCAACAGCCCATTAGCTGGATTCACTGGCAAGATCTAATCTCGGTAATTAATTTTATTATCAACAATTATTATCTATCTGGCCCTATCAATGCTGTTGCCATGCACAATACATTTAGTGAATTTGCTAATTCTTTGGCAAAATCTTTACATCAACCATGTTTTTTTAAAACTCCTGCTGCGGTGGCAAAACTTCTCTTCGGGCAAATGGGTGCAGAACTAATATTATCTGGCCAGAGAGTTTGCCCTTTTAAACTTAACGAGTGCGGTTTTAATTTTAGTTATTATAATCTTGATTTGGCTTTCCAAAATATTTTTTCACAATGATGTTTAGCTGGCCTAATACCGAACAATTTTTATTGGCGATTTTATTATTTTTGCCTATATTATCTCTAACTTTATTTAGTTTAGTTGGTAATGCAAGCAGTTTTGCCAGTTGGTTAAGTGGTTTTTGCTATAAACTATCTCCTTGGCTATATTTAGTTATTTTTATCAATCTACTTATTAATATTTATCCAAAATTTAGCCCTATTTTTATTCATCTAAATATTGGTCTAGGCTTGGTTTTTGGCATCGATAAAATTGCTATCGGATTTTTAATAGCAATAAACTTCATTTGGCTACTTTTTGCTTTCTACTCCTCCCAACTTTTTAAATTGCATCCGCAGTATTTAAGCTATACTTGGCAAAAATTTTTTTTATTTTTGATAAGTTTATTGTGTTTTTTATTTTGTAGCCAAAGTTTAATTACATCTTTATTGTTTTATCAACTGTTATTGCTTTTAAGCCATTACATGCTAAAAAAACACTGCCCTTCTTATCAAGAAAAAAATATTGGTTCTTTTGATTTATTAATGTATTTTCAGGTTTTTTTATTATTTTTAGCAATAGTTTTTTTATATCAATACAATCAAAATTTATTATTTTTAGATAACGAAGCGGTAGCCAGTAATTTAAACGAAAATTATTTAATAATTTTACTCTTATTGCTATTAGGATTATTTTTAATAGTTATTTTACCTTCTTTTTTATTGTTGCAAAAATTAAATCTTGATGTTTTTTGGCTGTTTCTATGGTTATTTTTTGGCTATAGTTTGCCTAGTTTGTTTATATTTAGCAAGATTTTAAATTATTTTTTCGGCTGGCAAGGTTTGTTATTTTTGCTAAACAATTTACCGCTAAATTGGTTTATTGCAATGTTTAGCTTATATTTTTTAGCTCTTAATGTAGTTTTAAATACCGTAAAAAACTTACAAAGTTGGTTTTTATTATTCTTTTGGCAACAATTAAATTTGTTAATTTTTAGCATTTTACTACATAATTTAGCTAATCTAAATTATATTTATTTAAGCATTGCTGGTTTTATTTTATTATTTCTACTCTTATTTTTTAGCATAAACAATATTAAAATATATCATCAATACCATAATTTAAATAATTATCAAGGGCTTTTTTACAAAATGCCCATCACCTCTTCATTATTTTTATTTGGCATACTTATCGCAACTGGCATTGCTCCAAGTATTATCATGATTGATAAAATATTTCTAATCAAAACCTTGATAAATCAAAAATTATTTTCTGCCCTGATAATTATAATAATTAATGCTGTGAGCCTTGGTTATTGTGTTGTTAAATTTAGTAAAATATTTTTTATCAATTTGCAAGAATTAAAAAACTTTACAAGCCACAAAAAAACTCTAGATTTTGATTTATATTTAGTATTAATTCCGCTAATGATTGCAATTTTCTTGGTTCTTTAGGTACCAGCCAGAGAATCAGAATCGCAGGACAGGATTGGGCTGATAATTTGAAATTGGATAATACTTTGCAGGTCTTGATTATTTCCATCATGAAC
>JAUMFK010000008.1:0-3926 GCA_032119875.1 Rickettsiales bacterium | reverse complement strand
ATTTTCTTGGTTCTTGGAATTATTTTTTATCCTATCGTTTATAATGCCATTTCTGATCTTTAAATTTATAACAAAATAATATAATTTTTATCTTATATCATTTCAACTTTAAAATTATCTAATTTTTATCTTAAATCAATATTAACAACCAAAGGCACTTTTAGATTAAAAGTTTTTTGCATTGTATCAAGTAAAAATAATTTAATCTGCTCTAGTTCTGGCAAGGCAACTTCAAGCACTAGCTCATCGTGTATTTGCAATACAATTTTACTTGCCATATTATGCTGATTAATTTTTTCTTGCATCAGAATTGTTGATTTTTTAATAATATCGGCCGCACTGCCCTGAATTGGAGCATTTATTGCTTGCCGTTTTGCTTGATTTTGCTTAATTTTGTCGGAGCTGTTAATGTCGGAAATAAAGCATTTTCTGCCCGAAATTGTTTTAACAAAGCCGTTTTTACTAGCATCAGCAACGGTGCTGGCAATGTATTGTTCAATGCCTTGATAAGCTTGAAAATAGCTAGTAATATATTGGCTCGCTTCGTGCTTGCTAATGTTTAGCTGTTTTGCCAACCCAAAAGAACTAATGCCATAAATAATGCCAAAGTTAATTGCTTTTGCCTTATTTCGTTGCTCTTCGCTTACTTGTTGCGGCGAGATATTAAAAATTTGACTAGCAGTTATGCAATGAATATCGAGATTTTTCTTGAAAGAATCAATTAAGCTTTCAATGTTAGCAAGGTGCGCTAACACTCGCAACTCAATTTGCGAATAGTCGGCGGTAAGTAAAATGCAATCTTTTTTAGCAACAAAACATTGATATATTTTTTTGCCTTCTGCGGTTTTATTGGGGATGTTTTGCAAATTAGGATTGCTAGAAGCTAGCCTGCCTGTAAGAGTGTTGGTGCTACAAAAAGTGGTATGAACTCTGTTGGTTTGCGGGTTTACCAGAGTTGGCAATGCATCAGCATAGGTGTTGTTTAGTTTGCTGATTTTGCGAAATTCTAGCACATATTGTGCGATAGGATGATCGATTTCTGCAAGCACTTCGGCAGAAGTAGATTTATTTTTTATTAAATTGGTGTTGAGTTGCATTTTGTTATATAAAACTTCTGCTAATTGTTGCGGAGAAGCAATATTAAACTCGGTTTGAGCAAGATCGTAAATAGCAAGAGATAGATCGGCAATTTGTTTTTTAAACTCTGCCGAAAGCTTGTTTAGGGCAAGGTGATCAATTTTGATGCCGTTGTTTTCAATGATGGCAAGCACTGGTAACAAAGGTAGTTCGTAGTTAAAATAAGTGTTGTTAAGTTGATTTGCCATAATTTGCGGTTGCAATATGTTGTAGAGTTGGCAAATAGCAACTATTGTTGCAATGGCAAATTCTTGACTATTGCTTTGAGTAGATAAAATATTAAAATCTATGCCGTTAATGTTATTAGTAAGATATTTTTCTACCAAAATTGGCAAGAGTTTTTCTTGGTTATTGGGGTTAATTTTGTGTAATGCAGGATTTAGCAAATGATAAATAAGCGAAATATCATCAAAAACAAGATATTGAGTAAAATTTTTGTGATAAAAATGCAAAAAATCTTTACTGATTAAAAAAACTTTGCGAATACTATTGTTATTTAGTAAATCTTGCAATGGTTTTATTGTTAATATTTCATTAAAAGTATAGCTAAAAATGGTTAAAATATTAGGATGATTAAAATTGCAAGCATTAAAAGGCAAGAAAAAAACTTGTTCTTCTTGATGAAAAACGGCAAGAAAACTATTTTTGTTTGCAATATCAAGCAAATGTTGATAATCTTGACTTGTATTGGCAAAGTTTATCACAATATCTTGGCTATTTTTTTGAGTATAAGCAAAATGTTGCTGCACCTGCTTAATTAAAGAGCGAAAGTTATGTTGAGTAAGAAAATCTATTAATTTGCTAGCATCTATTTTTTGCAAAGCAAAATCATTGAGGCAATAATCAAGCTCTACTTGGTTATTTAAACTTGCAAGTTTTTTTGAAAGCAAGGCTTTTTCTGCACCCGCCAGCACTAGTTCTTTTTTTCTAGCAGAAGAAATTTCTGCTGTGTTGTTTAGCATATTTTCAAGGCTACCAAATTGATTTAACAATTCTACAGCGGTTTTGGGGCCAATGCCCTTGATACCCGGAATATTATCGGCAGAATCGCCCATTATAGCTAAAATATCAAGCACCATATTTGGTTTTAGCCCAAATTTTTCTTCAACTTCGGCAATGCCAATTAGCTTGTTTTTCATAGCATCATACATCTGCACTTTTTCGTTCACCAACTGCATTAAATCTTTATCGGAAGAAACAATCAACACTTCACAATCTTCTTGACAGGCTTTTTTGCATAAAGTGGCAATGATATCGTCGGCTTCGTAGCCCTTTTTTTCAATACTTACCAAGTTTAAAGCATCAACTGCTTGGCGAATTAACGGGAACTGCAAAATTAAATCGGCAGGGCAAGGCGGGCGATTAGCCTTGTATTGCTCAAACAATTGATGACGAAAGTTTTTGCCCCCGGCATCAAAAACCACTGCAACATGGCTCACTTCAAGGGCGGAAAGCAATTTTATTAGCATATTAATAAAACCATAAACGGCACCAACTGGCACATTTTGCAAATTCAGTAAACCCGGCAACGAGTGATAAGCTCGAAACACAAACGAATAACCGTCAATCAAAGCAATTTTTTTCATAATATTTTGTTTTTGTTAAGTGTTTTTAATGTTATTTCCGCTAATTAAAACCACATTTAATTAATTGTTTTTAAATTTGTTTTGATATACAGAAATAAAAAATTCAGCAACTGTTCTTGTTGCATTTACCACCAACATTGCATGATGATATTTTGCCTTGTATTTTTTTGGTTTGCCAGTTCCGTGTGCTAATTGTTGTTTATTTCTCAATTCTGCTATTGCCTCAATTAAATTAATTAAATTTTGTCTTATTTTGTGTAAAGGACATTCCTTGTTGTTTTCTGGATCTATATTTAGCTGTAATTCTTTGGCAACCGCTTTATAAAGTTCAGGCAAATTTTTTGTTTCTTTAATTTGTAACTTTTGTTCGTCTTTAATATGGTTAAGCAAAGCTTCGATTAAACTTTTTGCTCCTAATATCGCAGGCTCAAAATTTTGTTTATCATCTGGTTTATCTAGTTGATTATCTATGTTCTCTTCGCAACTTGTTAAAACTTGCTGAATTGCCTCATTGTTATAAGATGTTAAATTTAATATTTTTGTATTGATTTGGTGTAAATGTTTAATAAAAATTTCGGTTTCTGTTCTTGTTATTTCAAGATTTTCGAATAACAAAAGTTTATTAAAATATTCAATTTTGTCGTATAAAGTTTCGTCATTATTTATGTAATCAAAAGGATCGAAAAGTTTTTTAATTATGTTGTCAATTTGTCCTTTTTCATTAATATCTGTTAATACTATAGTTGCAAATTGCTGTTTGCTAGCCACTGGCCAATATTTTTCTTCCGCCAATTCACTATATTTAGATTCATTGTCTTTGGAAATGTTTAAGAAATCTGAAATAGTAGACCATGTTGTTTTATTTACCACTTGCTCCGCTAAATATTCAATAATCTTTTCTTTTCTTTTTTTAAAAATAATTTTAGTCATAATTTTTTGGCAACATCGCTAGTTTGATTTGTTTTGCAATTCTCTTGATTAGTGGCACAGCAACAGAATTGCCAAATTGTTTATAAAGTGCCGAGTCTGGCAGATTTTCTGGTAGTTTGTAATCAAAAGGAAAGCCCTGAAAATTGGCACATTCTCTTGGGGTGAGTTTTCTTATGCCATAATCATCGGCAATTATTGGCACATTATGCCCGCCCATTCCCATGTTAGCAGTAAGAGTTGGGCAAACTGCATTTTTGTTTTGCCTTAAATATT
>JAUMFK010000007.1:7673-9031 GCA_032119875.1 Rickettsiales bacterium | reverse complement strand
TATTCTTTTATTGCTTGAAAAATTAAGTAATCTAAATAGTGCAAAATTATTTCGGCAATAAAATCCATCAAAACCGATCCTTGCGGTATGCCAATACTTTCATTGCTTGATATATATCTTATAAAACTATCAATTGTATCGCCAAGAGCATAACCTTTCGGTTGCGGTTTGGATCGATTTTCAAGCCATTCTTTGGCTTCTTCCTTTCCACATAAACTCCAAGTAATGCTATGAGTATAAATAGAGTCATAACAATTAGCAATATCGCAACTGAATGAATAATTATACCTTAAAGAGTTTTCTAAACACTTTTTTTTAAATTTTGTATATTGTGTAATTTGAGCACCAACTATTTCTTGGTTTTTTTCAGGAATACTAATCAAACTGCAACAAGTAATATTATTTTCAACATCTTTTATGAGTTTTTTTAATCTTTTACAAATAAAAGACCAATTTGTTTCTTCTGTAATTGTTTTTACTAAAAGAATATATATTACAGGATGAATAAATGATATTGTTCGATAAGCATGGGGATCGTTGCCTTTATGAATTTTAATACAAAAACGATTCTCGCCTTTTATTTTGATTCTTTTTTCAAAACCTTGAAAATTATTTATCTTTTTTTCTAACTCATTTAATAAAGAAGAATAGGTAAAATACTCTGGTAATTCTAAATTTGAATAGCTTTTGTCATTTAATAAAAATTTTTTAGCATCTTCGTGAGATAAATCTATGATTTGTTGTTTCATATTTTTATTGATGGCAGTAATTTTGATAAAGTATACCATCTTTTATTTTGGCTTCGGCAAAGCCTTTTTGCCTCAAAAAACAAGAGTCGCAAGTGCCACAAGCATAAACTTTATTTTCAATCATAATTGGGTCGTAACACGAATGGGTAAGGCTAAAATCTAGCCCTAGTTTATTGGCAAGCAACACAATTTCTGCCTTGTTTAAGTTTAACAAAGGGGCATGAATTTTTATTTTTTTATCATAAACCACACTATTTACCGTTGCCAAATTTGCCATATTGCTAAATGCTTCGATAAATTCTAAACGACAATCAGGATAACCGCTATAATCAAGGGCATTGGCTCCAAAAAAAATATCTTCACAACCTATGCTTTCGGCATAAGCAAGAGCATAAGATAAAAAAATAGTATTACGTGCTGGCACATAAGTAATTGGCACTTGCTGTGGGTTATGGCTATTTTTAGGAACAGCAATATTGCTGGTAAGAGCAGATCCGGCGAAAATACTTAAATCTGTTTTGGCAATTTTATGCTCGGTGAGCCGATATTTTTGGGCGATTTTATTTGCCGATTCTAGCTCATAAATGTGTTTTTGTTGATAAGAAAAAC
>JAUMFK010000007.1:0-7663 GCA_032119875.1 Rickettsiales bacterium | reverse complement strand
CCGTTGCCGAATCTAAACCTCCACTTAATAAAACAACTGCTTTTTTTTGCATAGCTATAAACTTTGTAAAACACTTTTTGGCTCTTCCACCATAAGCTCGGTGCTAGTTGGCTGTGTAATATCTTCTTGCACTTGGCTTGCTAGCATATATTGATTATCTTGTAAGAATTTTTCGGTAAGTTGGCGTAATCTTTCTGGCCTAGTTAAATATACCCATTCAATTTCAAGCAAACGAATTTGGTCTTGGTATTCGGCTATTTCATTTTTGCCAAATGCAATTTGTTCTTGCAAATTATCGTATTTAAATTGCATATAAAATGCTAAACAAACACTAAATACAACAGTAAAAAATAAGCAACCATGAAACAAATGCAAGCGATGTATAGGTTGTAAATTATTCATATTTTTTCCCCCCAACGCAGTTTTGCTGATCTCGATCTGTGATTGGCAGAAAGCTCTATTTCTGTAGGCACTATAGGTAATTTTTTTGGCACTATAAATTCATGAACTTCGGAAAAATTTTTTTGCGGTTGATAGCGAGAAATTGTGGTTTTTTTGCCACTATGTTGATTAAAAAAATCTTTAATAATTTTATCTTCAAGCGAATGAAAAGAAACAACAACTAGCTTGGCTTTTGGTTGCAAAATTTGTAAGGCAGAATTCAAAACGATAGTTAACTCTTCTAACTCTTTATTTACTTCAATTCTTATGGCTTGAAAAGTTTTGGTAGCAGGATCGGTTTTGTAATGTTTAGCATAAAAAGATCGAACTAAATTTGCCAAATCTATGCAACTTTCAATTGGTTTTTGCATTCGTGAAAAGGCGATTTTTTTAGCAATAGCATAGGCTTTAGGTTCGTCACCAAAATTAGCAATAATTTCTGCCAGTTGTTTTTGAGTATAATTATTAACCACATCATAAGCACAAAGAGCCTGATTTTGATTCATTCTCATATCGAGTTTTGCTTGCGAATCAAACGAAAAACCTCTTGTGTGGTAGTTAAGTTGCATTGAAGAAACACCAATATCTAAAACCATGCCATCAACTTTGGCAATATTTAACTCTGCCAAAGCTTGCTTTATTTGTGAAAAAGCAATATTGATAAAACAAAAATTATCACCAAAATGTTGTTTTACATTATCGGCAAAAACACTTACAGAAGCATCACGATCGCAAGCCACCACCTTACATTTTGCAGATTTTAAAATTGCCAAAGAATAACCTCCTGCACCAAAAGTGCAATCAAGATAAGTTTTATGATCTTGAGGTTGCAAAACATCTAGCACTTCATTTAGTAAAACTGGTTGATGAAATTTAGTGTTATCAAGCATAATTTAGGCTAATTTTAATAAATTTCTTTTAATTTTGGCTTCATTTTTGGCTTTTTCCATATGGACGGCAAATTTTTCTGGTTGCCAAATTTCAAAAGTAGCACCTTTACCAACAAAAACCGCCGAATTGCCCAAATTAATTTCGGCCTTATTTAACAATTGCTCTGGCAAAATTATACGCCCATCACCATCGATAGAAAGCTGTATCAAACCCCCTAAAATAGAGGTTGCAAAAACATCTCGCTCTTCGCAAAATGGATCAAGTTTATCGATAGCGGTAGAAATTTGCTGAATTCTAGATAAATCACAACCCTCGATGCAATCATTAACAAAAGATTCATAAACCACTATTACCGAAGAATTTTCACTTAATGCAGAGCGAAAATAAGCAGGTAGAGATATTCTGCCTTTGCTATCTATTTTATTGGTAAAGTTAGAAATGAATAAAGCCACAAAAAATAATTAAGAAATATTTTGGAAAAAAATGGAATTTTTTAGTAAATTTATGGAATTTTTTTTTAATAGTCAAGTTTTTTTTCAAAAAATATTTTTAAAAAAAAAGCTTGCTTTATTGTTGATGCCTATTTTACTTATCAAAAACACCAAGAAAAAAGATTAGTTCTTGATAATGCTATATCGAATATGATTTTTTATGATAAAAGCAATTGATTTTAAGATGATAAAAACTGTCAAGATAAATATTTAACAAGATAGAAAATTTTTTTCTTTACTAGCAAAGATAAATTGACGAAAATTTATATCTTCAATAACAAAATTAACAAACTAATGATTACTAATATCGAGCCTAAATTAGCTTTTACCACTCTTACCACTAATAAAAATAGCTTTTTAATAGATGTTCGAACTCAAGAAGAGTTTGATTGGGTTGGCAATATTTGCGATAACTCTTTTTGTAATAAACAAATCTTGCTTACCTGGAAAAATGTTGCTAATCTTGCCGATTCTTCACAATTTAGCAATGTGTTAAGCGAAATAATTTTTAATAAGTCTAGTTTATTGTTTAGCGATAAAAAACAGGCTATGCAAAATTTGCAACTTTATTTTATTTGCCGTTCTGGAGGTCGATCTGGCTTATCTGCAACTCATCTGGCAAATTTAGGATGGCAACAATGCTTTAATATTTTAAATGGCTTTGAAGGTGATTTAAATCATCAATATCACAGAGCAACATTAAACGGCTGGAAATTTAATAATTTGCCATGGAGGCAATCTTAATAATGTTAGAAGTTCAACTTACAAAACATTCTAATAATCAAGATCATTTAAATTGTTTTTTGCAACATTGCCAAAATCTTGTTTCTAACGAAGATTTTGAAAAATGGTTTAGCAATCTTCATTTGATTTCAATAGATCAACACCAAATTACTCTTGAAGCTAATTCAAAGTTTGTTCGAGATTGGTTAAATCGTGAATATTTTAGTAAAAATAGTTTTCTAAAATCTTTGCAACAATCTTATTTACAACTTAAAAAAATCACCGCTGTTTATTTGGCAAAAACAGAAAATAACACCAACGAAATTATCACTAATAATAAAGTTATTAATCTATCACTTCATAATAATGTTTTTGCCTATGGAACCGATTTAAATAACAAATTTACTTTTGATAATTTTATTGCCACAAAATACAATAAAATAGCACTTTCTATGGCAAAAATTGTGGCTAAAATACAAGATGCCCCAGATTTTCTCAACGATAAAATACCACTTTTTATTCATGGCGGAGTTGGTTTAGGCAAAACACACCTAGCGCAGGCCATTGCTTGGCAATTAAAAAATCACAACACTCAACAAAAAGTTGTCTACCTTTCGGCAGAAAAATTCATGTTTCATTTTGTGCAATCGGTACGCAACAATGATGCCATGGCTTTTAAAGAGAAAATGCGATCTATTGATGTTTTAATAGTTGATGATGTGCAGTTTATTTCTGGCAAAGATGGCACTCAACAAGAATTCATGAATTGTTTTAATGCTTTAGTTTCTGAAAATAAACAAGTAGTCTTAATCTGCGATCGTTGCCCCTCTAGCCTTGATAATATCGATGAAAAATTAAAATCACGTATTTCTGGCGGTATGATTGTTCAGCTACAACAGCCAGATTTTTCTGATCGTCTTGCCATTATTCAGCATAAAATACAAAAATTTGATTTACAACTTAATGTTGAGGTGCTTAATTTTATTGCTCATAATGTTAAACAATCAGTGCGAGATTTAGAGGGAGCATTAAAGAAAATTGTTAGCGAAAAATTATTTGGCAACAACGATCTATCAATGCTTCACATACAAAATTTACTTGCTAGCTACATTACACAATCTAATACCACTGAAATTTCTTGCCAAAAAATACAACAATTGGTTGCTGATTATTATCAAGTAAAACAACAAGATTTAGTTTCAACCAGTAAATTAAAGCACTTTGTTAAACCCAGACAAATCGCCATGTATCTTTGCAAACAATATACTAGTTTAAGTCTACAAAAAATCAGCCATGATTTTGCTAAAAAAAATCATGCAACAGTTTTGCATGCAGTTAAAACTATTGAGCTTTTACAAGTTTCTTGTCAGAAAACCAAACATGAAATATTATTTTTGCAAAGTAAAATATAAATTCAAAACTAAAATTAAAACAAATTTGGAATTCAACAGTGCCATAATTAAATATTGAAAATTATTTATTATAAGTTTAATATTTTGATAAATTTAATTTTATCAAATAAAAATGCTTCAAATAATAATTTATCAGGCAAAATATTATTTTATTTTATTGTTTTTTCTATTTTCTTGCACTCAAAAAGTTGCTCCAATAGTTGATCGGAGCAAAATAAAATACACTAAATATAATATTTTAAACCAAAATAAATATAAAGATCTCAAAAATATCTCTTTCGCAAGCCAAGAAGTTAAGATATTGCCAAAAGAAACCCTATACAGTATTGCTAAAAAATATAATTTCTCTCTCAAAGAATTAATTCAGCATAATAAACTGCACGAACCCTATAAATTAAAAGCTGGCGACACTATAAAAATACCAATAATGCAGTATCAAATTCAACATAAAGATTCTATCCAATCTATTGCTAAACAACATAAATTGCCATTTGAAACAATAGTAAAAGCTAATAATTTAAAACCTCCTTATCAATTAAATGAAGGTGATAAACTTATTATTCCTTATCATCTTAACGAAAACGAAAATATTCATAAAGAAATTAATGAAAAAGCTGCGGTTAAATTGCTTGATGAATCAACAAAAACAACCCCACAAAATAATCTTGAAATTCAAAAAACATCAACAGATGTTATCGTTAATAATAATCAACAAGAAAAGTTAAACATTTCAGCAACTAATAAAAAAATTACCGATGGTAAATTTCCTAGATTAACTTTAAATAAAAATTATGGTTTTATTTGGCCGGTAGAAAAAGGTATAATAATCTCGAGATTTGGCCCTAAAAATTCAGGTCTTTACAACGATGGTGTTAACATTGAAACCGCAATTGATTCGTCGGTTATGGCGGTAGCTGATGGAATTGTGGCTTATGTTGGCAACGAACTAAAAGGTTATGGTAATTTGGTTATTATTAAACATCAAGATAACTGGATTAGTGCCTATGCTCATCTTAAAAATTTTAGTGTAAAAAGAGGGCAGAAAGTTGTTCAAAGTCAACAAATTGGTAAAGTTGGGGAAGATAAAAAAAGCAATAAAACACAAATTTATTTTGGTTTGCGAAAAAATAAAACCGCAGTAAATCCAGAAAGTTATTTATGATTAGAAACTATTTTTACTCATTTTTTTTACATCTAATAATATTTTTTATTGCTTTATGTTTTTTTTGGCAACAAAAAAAAGAGCAGAATAAAAAACCAGAACTTATCACTGGTGTTGTTTTTATGCAAACAAAAAATAATCAAATCAAAACATTTATTAAAGAGCAATCGCCACAACCACAAACCGCACCACAAATTGCACCAAAGCCAGAGGTAAAATTAAATAAAAATCTACCTAAATCAGAAGCTAAACAACCGCCAGAGAAAAAAATAGAGAAAAAACCAGAAAAAAAACCAGAGAAAGAATTAGTGAAAATCCAAAAACAAGAAGTGGTAAAACCATCAAAAGAAATAACTCCGCCACCTGCAATGCCAGTTAAAAAACTAGAAAATACCTCGCAAGATGTTATAATACCACCAGAAAATGTTGGGGTAGTAAATTTGCAAGTAACACAACAAGATATTGATAAACAATTAAATTCAACTTTATCAAAACGCGAAACCTTTAATATTCAGGCGCAATTTAGGGCTTGCTACAAAAGAGCCTTGGCAGTGATGGTGGATAACGGTAAAAAACCAATTACTCCAATTATTATCAAGATAAATCTTAATTCCGAAGGTTATATCATTACCAATCTTGATAATGTTATTGATAAAACACAATATCATCAAAATGAAAATTATAAAAACAGCATTGATAGTATAAAAAAAATGATTGAATTTTGCAATCCTATCGTTAATCTTGCTAAAGAAAAATATTCTGTATGGCAAGAGATTGTTTTACAATTAAATGAAAATAATAATCTATGAACAACACTTTACCAAGATGGAATTTATCCGATCTTTATTTATCTATTTCAGACAAACAAATTGAGCTAGATTTTTTAGAAATCTCTTTACAAGTCAAAAATTTACGCAACGAAGGTTATCAAAAAATAGCCCAATTAAGCCTAGAAAAATTAAATGCACTTTTAGAAAATTATCAAAATATTTCTGAAAAAATAAGTAAAATCAACTGTTTTGCCTATTTGCAATACAGTTGTAATTTAAAAAATGAGCAAGTATTAAGTTTTTATCAAAATACCCAAGAAAAAGTGGCAAATTTTTCAAGAGATTTAGTTTTTGTTATTAACGAAATTTCACAACTTAACCTTGAGATTTTGCAAAATCTAGCTCAACAACCGCAACTTAATAATTTTAAAGTTCTGCTAAACGATATTATTTTTAATAAACCATATTATTTAAACGAACAGCTCGAAAAATTTAACATTGATAAAAATATTACAGGTAAAAATGCTTTCATTAGGTTATTTGATGAAACTGTTAATAATTTAAAATTTGATTATCAAGGGCAAAAATTAAATTCTAGCCAAATTTTTAATTTATTGCAAAATTCGTGTCGCCAAACTAGAAAAGAAGCTTCTCAAAGCATTACAAAAGTTTTTGATGAAAATCATAAAATCTTTACTTTTATTACTAATATTTTAGCAAAAGATAAACAAGTGCAAGATTCTTGGCGAGGCTATAAAAACCCAGTGGCACAGCGTAATATCGACGAATTTTTGCCAGATGAAGTGGTTGATTTAATGGTTGCAACCATAAAAAAGAATTTAGCTAAAACCTCACATCGTTATTATAAATTAAAAGCAAAAATTTTAAACTTACCTAATCTTGAATTTTATGATCGAAATGCTCCATTGCCTTATCAAACACAACAAAAAATAAGTTGGCAAGAAGCAAAACAAATTGTGCTAGATGCTTTTGGCGGTTTTTCTACACAACTTCAAGAGTTAGCAAACAGATTTTTTACTAATAATTGGATAGATGCCGATATTTACGAAGGCAAAGAATCTGGAGCATTTTCGCATCCGTGCATACCAAGTTCGCACCCTTATATTTTGATGAACTATCAACAAAATGCTAGAGATGTTGCCACATTAGCTCACGAATTAGGGCATGGAGTCCATCAGATTTTAGCTGGAAAACAAGGTTATTTTCTATCACAAACCCCTCTCACCTTGGCAGAAACTGCTTCTATTTTTGCCGAAGAATTAGTTTTTCAAAATATTTTACAAAAAACTACTGCTAAAAATGAAAGAATTGCCCTTATTGCCAATAAAATAGAAGATATTATTAACACTGCCATTCGGCAAATTGCCTTTTTTGATTTTGAAAAAAAAGTGCATTATGGCAGAATAAATGGCGAACTTTCATCTCAACAAATTTGTGATTTTTGGCTAGAAATTCAACAAGAAAGTTTAGGCAATGCTTTTAATTTTAGTGCAGATTATCAATATTTTTGGTGCTACATTCCGCATTTTATTCATTCACCCTTTTATGTTTATTCCTACGCTTTTGGCGATTGCTTGGTCAATTCGCTTTACGGAATTTATCAATCATTTTTTGTAGTTTTATGATTAAAGATTCTTTTTGGTTTTCTGTGATGACTATCTTCATATCTTTATTTGTTCTTGTAGGTTCATTACTTTGTTAAATCTATATACCAAACTTTTATTGGTTCTATTCCCATCTGTAAAGCTGTTG
>JAUMFK010000006.1:0-3387 GCA_032119875.1 Rickettsiales bacterium | reverse complement strand
TGCAAAGAAAAATTAAATTTATTGTGTTTTAAAATATTAAATAAAGCTTGTCTATTTTTATTAGTGGTAGGGCGAAAATTTAAATTATCACAATTGGCAAGTCGTTTTCTTGCATAAATTCCGGAGATTATTTTCATAGAATTGTTTTGTTTAAAAAATATTAAAAAAACACTTTTAATTTTCAAATCATTATTTTATAATAAAAAAGACTAATTTAACAACATTTTTTTTAAATATTATGAGCCTTAAAGATCATACCGTTAAATCTTATGATAACGAACTGCAATCAATATCTAAAACTCTCGATTTAACAGTTTCTCTGATTTTTCAATCGCTCGACATGATTTCTTCTGCTATTAACAATCATGATCAAAAATTAACACAAAATATCATCGATCACGATTATAAAATAAACACTCTTGATCACTTAATTGAAAAAAAAGTAACCAGCATTTTAGCTCTTCGCCAACCTATGGCTGTTGATTTGCGATATATTATTTCTTCTTTAAAAGTCTCTGCTAACCTCGAAAGAATTGGCGATCAAGCAAAAAATATCATCAAAAAAATCTCTTTACTCGAGGGTTATAATTTTGATGTAAAAGTCAAAGAATGGCTCACTCAAATGATTAGTATTTCAAAAAATATGGTGCAAAATGCAGTTTTATCTTTTAACTCTCACAATCTTGAATTAGCACAACAAGTGCTAACCCAAGACGATATCATCGATCAAACTTACAGTAATTTTTTTAGCCTTATAAATAAAGAAAACTTCAATAGAAATGAGGTAAATCAAATTGTCAATACTTTATTTATTGCTAAAAGTTTTGAACGATTAGCCGATCATTCTACTAATATTGCCGAAATTACTGGTTTTGTTATTACAGGAGAAATAAAATGAACGAAAACTCTAATTTAAATGGTCAAGTTGCTAAAAAAGACAACAAAGATAATCTAGGTTTTGCAACTAATTTCCCAAAAGAAACTTCATTAAAAAAACCCAACTGGATTCGTGTTAAAGCCCCTATGTCTAAAGGTTACCACGAAACTAAACATATGCTACAATCTAAAAAACTACATACCGTTTGTGAAGAAGCTGCCTGCCCTAATATTGGGGAATGCTGGGAGCAAAAACATGCTACCGTAATGATTTTAGGTTCTATCTGCACTAGAGCTTGTTCTTTTTGCAACATAGAAACTGGCAAACCTCAAGCAGTCAACCCTCATGAGCCTGAAAATGTTGGTGATGTAGCAAAATTTTCTGGTCTAAAACACATCGTTATTACTTCGGTTGATCGCGATGATTTACCAGATGGCGGAGCTAATCAATTTGTTGAATGCATTAAAAATGTGCGAAAAAAAGCCCCACAAACTACCATCGAAATTTTAACCCCAGATTTTTTACGCAAAGATGGTGCTTTAGAGTTAGTGGTAAAAGCCAAACCAGATGTTTTTAACCACAACATCGAAACCGTTCCTGCTCTTTATCAAACTATCAGACCGGGAGCTAGATATTTTCATTCGTTAAGACTACTGCAAAAAGTAAAAGAGCTAGATCCTACAATTTTTACTAAATCTGGCCTTATGGTAGGTCTTGGCGAAAGCAAAGAGCAAGTTTTACAAGTGATGGATGATATGCGATCGGCTAATATTGATTTTATCACTATCGGGCAGTATTTAAGGCCAACATTAAGGCATGCTCCCGTTGATCGATATGTTTTTCCAGAAGAATTTGATTTTTACAAAAAAATGGCTTATAGCAAAGGTTTTCTCATGGTTGCTTCTAGCCCCCTCACCCGCTCATCTTACCATGCAGGAGATGATTTTTTAAAAATGCAACAGGCAAGATTGCTAGAAAATCAATATATTTAACCATCTGCAAGCACAAAAAAGTCAATAACAAATCTTTGCAACTAATTAAAATTAAAATATATTGTTAGATTGATTAATTTTAAAGTTGAAATGGTATTAAACTATCTATAATTAAAATAACATAAACCTTTATTAAAATACAAATATGCCTAAAACTACTAAACCTAAAATTGAAAAAACTACAACAACTGAAGGCAATAATATTGTTAATGGCACTGTTAAATTCCAAATTTGTTTTAATTTTAGTTTTGAAAAGAAATTTTAGCTATTTTTAGCCTCATATTAAACATATTATACCATTTCAACTTTAAAATTAATAAATCTAACAATGTATGTTAAGTTGAAATGGTATTAGGCTAAAAATAGCTAAAATTTATACTAAAAATGGCAAAAAAGTAAAATATGATTTGCAATATAACAGTGCCTTGAAACAAATTTAAAATTCAAACAAAATCAACTTATTTTAAAATATATGCAACAAGAACCATCTCTAAAAGATTTTATACAACAGCCAGCTAGTGTTTCAGGGGTTAAAAAAATTATTTTAGTAGCCTCGGCAAAAGGCGGAGTTGGTAAATCTACTGTGGCGGTAAATTTGGCGGTGAGTTTGGCAAAATATCTCAATGTTGCCTTGGTTGATGCCGATATTTATGGCCCTTCTGTGCCACATTTACTCAATTTAAACACTAAACCAGAAATGCAAAATAATTTGTTGTTGCCATTGATGGCTCATCAAGTAAAATGTATTTCAATTGGCTCTCTTATTGATGCAAATTCAGCTGGTGTTTGGCGAGGTCCGATGATAACTAAAATTTTATATCAATTAATTAGAAGTGTAAACTGGCAATTTGACAATCAAAAAGTTGATGTGATGATAGTTGATATGCCTCCTGGCACAGGTGATGTTTATTTGAGTATGGCAGAAAAGTTTCCAATTTTTGGGGTTGTGGGGGTTTCAACACCGCAACAGTTGGCAGTGATTGACTTGATAAGATCTCTTGATTGTTTTAAAAAGCTTAAAATTAACATTTTAGGTTTAATTGAAAATATGTCTTATTTACTTGATGATAAACAACAAAAACAGTTTCTTTTTGGCAAAAATACCTTACAACAGTTAGCAAAACAGCAACAGCTCAACATTTTAGCCGAAATACCTCTTGATGTCAATATTAACCTAGCTTGCGACTTGCAAATTCCAGTGGTGATAAAATTTCCACAAACAATTGCCAGTTTAGCCTTTGAAAAAGCTACTTCTTCAATTATTTCTTGTCTTTAAAAATGAGAAATGATTTTTTTGATAACATTGCCTTAATGACAAAAATATAAAATTAATTGTTGCTTTATTGAAAAAAACATTTTAGCATAAGATAATCGGAAAATTATTTTTAATTAAATTTTAAACACTAAACAATATGTCTATCTCAATTACACAGTTATCTAAAGAAGGTTTAAATTATGAATTTTATGTTAATATCGCATGGGATTTAATAAATCAAAAAATAGATAAAAGAACAGCCA
>JAUMFK010000005.1:0-40125 GCA_032119875.1 Rickettsiales bacterium | reverse complement strand
GGAAGAGCAGATAGTGCACAAACACCAGCAACTTCAATAATTGTTATTCTTTCTTGTTGATTTAAAAATGGCATAAAAGAATAATAATATAATTTATCAAATATATTACAATTAATAATATATTTGATAAATTATATTATTAATTTTTTTATTGTCAAGTATTTTTATAATGTTGTTAAAAAGTTGGCAACATCTTGGCTGTTTTGTAAAGATAAAGCTTCTATTTGTGGGCATGTTTTACTAATTAAACCACACAAAACTTTGCCTGAACCAATTTCGATTATTCTTTCAATTTGTTGATTAGCAAAATAAAGATTAGTTTGTCGCCATAAAACCGAGCCAGTAATTTGGCTAGTAAGCAATTGCGAAACCTGCGAAACATCATCAATTGGCAAGGCAGTAACATTAGCAACAACTGGCACTTGATACCGATGATAAACCACATTTTGCAAGGCTTCACTCATTTTTTGTTTAGCATCAAGCATAAGTTCGCTATGAAAAGCACCACTCACTGGCAATAAAATAGCTCTTTTAATGCCAAATTCTTTAGCAATTAAAATAGCATAATCGATGGCTTTTTTTTCACCAGAAATCACCACCTGCCCCACCGCATTATCGTTGGCAATTTGACACACCCCAAAACTACTAGCTTTTTTGACAAGATCTTGTATTTGTTTTTGCTCGCCCCCTAAAAGTGCCGCCATTGCACCTTGAGTTTTTTCACCACATTTTGCCATAGCCAAGCCTCTTGTTTGCAATAAAAAAGAGGTAGTTTTAACATCAAAAACTCCACTAGCACATAATGCAGAATATTCGCCCAATGAATGCCCGGCGGTAAGGCAAGCAAAAGAGCTAAACGGTAATTTAGTTTCGTGCAGTAAAATTTGCACAATTGCCATTGAAACCGCCATTAAAGCAGGCTGAGCATATTGAGTTTTAGTGAGTTCATCAGCAGGGCCTTCATGCATTAAAGTGCTAAGTTTAAATTTTAACTGCTCATCAATTTCATTGAATAAATGTTTTGCCACCGAAAAATTTTGAGCCAAATCAAAGCCCATACCAACAATTTGCGAGCCTTGACCTGGAAAAACAATAGCAGTTTTCTTTAACATAATTTTATAAATATTTAGTAATAATTTTTTTTACTTCATGGCAAATAGATTTATCATGAACAGCAAAAGCAATATTTGCCTCAATATAGCCCAAAACACTACCGCAATCAAAACGAGAGTTTATTATTTGCTGATAATAAAAAGGATAATCTTGACACATTTGTTGCATAGCATCGGTAAGCTGAATTTCGTTGCCTTTACCCTGCTTTACTTTTGCTAAATACTCAAAAATTTGAGGCTGTAAAATGTATCGACCAATAATTGCCAAGCATGAAGGGGCAAGATCGGGATTTGGTTTTTCAACCATATTAACAATTAAATTATCATTGCCAGTAGCAATAATGCCATATTTATTAGTTTGTGATTTTTCAACCACATCAACCCCCACAACACTACAATTATTGTTTTGCTGATAATAAAAATCAAGCATTTTCGCTAAAAAATTTTCAGATCTATCTTGGCTTGGCATCAATAATTCATCGGCTAAAATTACTACAAAAGGCTCGTCTTTTGGCAAAAATCCTTTGGCACAACTCACTGCATGGCCTAAACCTAAAGGTTTTTGTTGTCTAACAAAACAAATTTGCCCTGCTTGAGGCATCCAGCCCATCACATTAGCTAGCTCTTGCTCTTTGCCAAAATCGTGTAAAGTATTTTCAAGTTCATAAGCATGGTCAAAATGATTATTAATAGTATTTTTATTACGCCCTGTAATAAAAATAAATTTTTCGATACCAGCTTGTTTTGCCTCTTCATAAGCATATTGAATAATTGGCTTGTTTGCAATAGGAAGCATTTCTTTAGGCATTGCCTTTGTGGCGGGTAAAAATCTGGTTCCTAGCCCACCAACTGGAAAAACTGCTGTAGTAATTTTAGGCATTTTCTGATATTTTTAATTTACGATAAATGGTTGATCTGCCAATATTTAACTGCTTTGCCACTTCTGATAAATTACCGTTATAAATATTTACTAATCTTTTAATAATTTCTTCTTCTAAAAAATCAAGAGATTTACAACCGCCATCATCATCGAAAATATCAACAAGCTCACTACTCATGTCGGAGCTTTTTTTGATATTAGCTTTTGCCTTGATGATATTATTATTTTCTTTGTAGACCAAATTAGGAAAATGCTCTGGCTTAATAATTTCGCCATCGCACAATACCACTGCACGAAAAATACTGTTTTTTAATTGACGAATATTATCTTCCCATTCATAATTTTGCAATAAATAAATTGCCTCTGTTGAAATATTTTTAATTTTTTTATTTTCGTGCACAGCAAAATTACGATAAAAATTTTCAATTAACAAGCCAATATCTTTTTCGCCCATCTCTTTTAAACTAGGTATTTTAATAGAAAAAGTATTAATACGATAATATAAATCTTCGCGAAATTTTTTTTGCTTAATTAACTCTAGCAAATCTTTGGTGGTTGAAGCTATGATGCGCACATTATAACGAGAAGGTGGTTTATTATTATTAAAAGTAAGCCCTCCTTGTTGCATAAAACGCAGCAATCTTACTTGCAACTCTGGCCTTAATGCATCAATTTTATTTAAATAAATAGTGCCGTTATTAGCTTCTTGCAGTTTACTGATTTTTTTGAAACTATTATCTAACAAAATTTTTTCTGAACCAAATAATTCTTCTTCACCATTGCCATATTTTAACATTTCACAATCAACAATCACAAAAGGCTTGCCCGATCTCTGGCTAGAGCCATGAATTGCCGAAGCAAACAACTCTTTACCAGAGCCTTTCGCCCCCTCTAACAACACCGAAATATTAGAGTTCGCCACTTTTTTTGCCATTTTTACGGCCTGATTAATAATTTCACTCTGACCCAAAACATCGGAGAACGAAACTTGATCTTTAATTTTTCTAGTAAGATATGAAATTTGATATTTTAAATTACGTTTATCAATAGCATTATTAATAGAAGCAGTAATTCTAGCAAAAATATCAGATTCACCTTTAACAATATAATCAATCGCTCCGCAATTTATAGCTGCAATTGCAGAATTAATATCTTGATTGGCGGTAAGCACAATCACTTGCAACTCACCTCGAATAGAATTAATTTGTTTTAAAATAGTTAAGCCATCGAGATCTGCCATAGAAAGATCAAGCAACATAATATCAATATCTTTATAGGAAATATCGTTAATTAATTTTTTGTTCATAAAAAAATCAACAACCTGCAAACCGCTATTTATTACTAGATAATTATGTCCTAAATTTTCAATAAATCGACTGATAATTTTACACTGTGTAAGCTCATCATCAACAATTAAAATATTTTTTTTAGTCATGCCCCAATTTAAAAGATTAAAACAAATTTGATATACAGCAATCTAATTTTTATTAATTAAAACCACATTATAGTTAGTTAGCATGTAGTTTTAATTAACAGAAATTATATTATAGCACTGTAAGGCACTGTTGCATCCCAAATTATATTTTAGTAGCCATTTTTGGTATAAATTACAGTTGTGCTAACGTAAGCAACACACTATGTTTAATATGAGGCTAAAAATAGGTAAAATTTATACCAAAAATGGCAAAAAATTAAAATAAATTTGAAATTCAAAAGTGCCTTTAATTACAATAAGTCTCTTGAAAAAACTTATTATTATTGATTTTTTTTAAATTACAATAGCCTATTTTCAAAATAATACACATGTATCATTTAGGGAACACTTGTTGTTGCTTAAAACAATATTGCCACTGTTACATCGCAAATTTGTTTTAGGAATAAAAAACAATATATATTTTTTTAATATAAATTAAAGTATTGCAATTTATATAATTATCTTATATGCTTTTTATAAATTTTTTTATTTTCTAATTTATACTATTATGGTCAAAAAATATCAATGCTCTTTTCATCCAGCACAATTCCAAGTATTAAAACAGCAATATAATGAAGCCGTTGCGAATCTTCAAGAACCACAGCACAAAGAATTTATACTTGCATACAAAAATTTTTATAATCAATTAACAAAAATAGAAGGTCCAACCCCTGATCTAATGAAAATTGTAGAAAAACAAGATTTTTCTTCATTAGATAAATTATTAGAAGGCATTAATGATTTAGAAATTAAAACACCTCTTCAAGAATTATATGGCAAATTTAAAACATCATTAAAAAAATTGGATCTTCCTAAAGATATTAATAATTTTAAAAAAGCATATGATATTGCTAATTTTATATCGGAAGTAAAGTATGATGAAAAACAACATGATGAATATGTACTTGATATTATTGAAAATATTGAAAAATTCAATCTTTTATGTGAACTTGGAACAGGCTTTACTTATAATGGCTTACCTCATTCTTTTAATGATTTGAAAGAGGTAAAAAAACTTTTACAAGGAAAAGAAGTACAAGAAGAAAAAAATTATAAAAAGATAATAAAACAACTTAGTAAAAAAGCTACATTTAATCTTTTAAATTTTTTTATAAGAGAAGAAAGTCTTGATAAAATAGCAACCATAGAAGCTTGTCGATTATTAAAAGTATTTTTATTAGATAAAAAAGAGGGTGAAGAACAAAAATCACTTATATCAGGTTTTAGTTTTGGTGGGGCAATTGCATTTAAAGTAGCTATCGCCTTTCATGAATTAAGAGCAGATCTTATAGAAGCAACGAAAGACTCGCAATCAGCACTTATTACAGAAGCAAAATTAAAAGAGACTATTGAAGCATTCTTAGAAAAAAATAATATCAAAAATAAAAAAACAATAGAATTGGTATCGAAATATTTCTTATCACCAGAAGTAAAAGACAAATTATCTGCGAACAATTTACAAGAAATTAAATTAATATCTTCATGTAATGCACCTCCTTGCACTCAAAAAAATGGTAAAAGTTTTGGTATTGCCAAGTTTCTTTTGAAATTTAATTATAAAAAGCAGTGTGAATATATTAAGAAAAACAACATAAAAGTTGAGTTAAAAGAAATATTAAATGAAACCAATCATGGTCTTATAGGATTGTCAGATTGGTTATTATTAAATGAAATAAAAAGTTCAGGACTGCCATGGGGTGAAAAATTTTTTATTAGAGTTACATTTGGTGAAAAAGACTGTGTGGTTGATAGCATGCCATTAGTTCGCGAGCTGCAAGATATAGAGAAAAAAAATAAACCTTCTTCAATACCACCTCTAACAGAATCGGAATCAAGTAAAAATGCGGTTGCAACAGAACAATCAGAGTCATCAAGTAAAATTACACCTCTAGGAGCAAATTTATTAATATCATCTATACGATCTCATTAATGGCACTGTTGCATCGCAAATTTGTTTTACATAAAGTTATTGACAAAAATATTTTTGATAATTAAAATTGATAATCATTTTCATTTTAATTTTTACTAAACAAAAATGCTTAATATCAAACAAATTCCTTTCTTATTATTTTTGTTGTTTTTTGTTTCTTGCCAAACTTTTGCTCAATCTACAAAAAATCTCAAAAAACTCCCCACTGTTAATGTAATTGGCGAAAGTGAAAAAGCAGATTCTGGCTATTTTATTTCCAAAAGCAATTCGGCAACTAAAATTAATATGCCGTTGCTTGATACTCCGCAAGCCATTTCGGTGGTTTCTGCCACACAAATTGCCGATCAGCAAATTACCAATTTAGCTTCTGCTTCACAATATGTGCCAGGGATATCGGTTTTACAAGGCGAAAGCAATAGAGATCAAATAAACATCAGGGGCAATAACACCACGGCCGATTTTTTTGTTGATCAAGCCAGAGACGATCTGCAATATTTTCGCGATTTTTATAATATCGAAAATATTGAATTTTTAAAAGGCCCTAATGCTTTGGCTTTTGGCAGAGGTGGTAGTGGCGGAGTAGTGAACCGAGTGAGTAAATATGCCGATGGTAAGCAAAAACGAAATTTTACCACTACTGTTGGTTCGTTTAATCAGCAAAGAATAAGCCTAGATTTAGCCGATAAAATCAGCAAAACATCTGCTTTTCGTGTTAACTCGATCTATGAAAAATCTAATACTTTTCGTAATTATGGCTATTTAAATCGCCATGGTATTAATCCTACTTTTACTTTTAATCCTAATCAAAAAACCGAAATTAGGCTTGGCTACGAATATTTTTATGATAATCGCTTTAACGACAGAGGCTTGCCCTCGCAAAATAATTTGGCTTTAAAAGTTAACCCAAAATTATTTGTTGGCAACTTTAATGAAAACACCTCCGATGCCGAAATTAACAGTATTTCTGCCTTGGTTTTATATGATGCTAATCAAAATTTGCAAATCAAAAACCACACCAGATTTAGCCATGGCAATAAATTTTATCAAAATGTTTATGCTTCTAGCTCTATAAATAATTTTGGTAATTTTAATATTTCTGCCTATAACATCAAGCAAAATCGCAACACCATAACTAATCAAACCGATGCAATTTATAAATTTAAAGCTTTTAATGTTTTAAACACCGCTTTATTAGGTTTTGAAATTACAAAACAGCAAACCGAAAACATAAGAAAAACTGGCTTTTTTAATAACACAAATACTATTTCTAGCTTAAATATTAATAATCCCCTCAGTAATACCGCCATTACCTATAAATTTGCCAACTCCGATATTAATAGTCAATCAAACAACCAAATTTTAGGAATTTATGCTCAAAATAAAATCGATCTCAATCAATATTGGCAAATATTGGCAGGTATTCGTTTTGATCGATTTTTAGCCAAAACTAATAACCAAGTCAACAATCAGCAATTTAGCAGGGCTGATAACTTAATTTCACCCAGATTTGGAATAGTTTTTAAGCCACAAGAAGAACTTTCTATTTATACTAGCTATTCAACTAGTTATTTACCAAGTGCTGGCGATCAATTTTCTAGCCTAGATTCTGTGGCAAAAATGCTCAAACCAGAAAAACTACACAACTACGAACTTGGAGCAAAATTCGATCTCAATAAAAATCTAAATTTTACTTCGGCAATTTATCAGTTAGATCGTAAAAATACTAGGGCAAATGATCCTAACAATGCTGGCATGATGATTGCCACAGGGCAAACCACCACCAAAGGATTAGAACTTTCGCTAAATGGCAATATTAACAAAAACTGGCAAACCATTGTTTCGCAAAGTTGGCAACAAGCAAGAGTGGTTTCAAGCACTTCTTCTGCTCATAAAGGAGCTTTGGTTGCCTTGTTTCCTTCGCAAATACTTGCTGTATGGAACAAATATCAATTAACCAAAAAATTTAGTGCAGCAGCTGGAGTGATAAAACAAGGTTCGCAATTTGCAGGAGCCGACAACACTGTAAAATTAAAAGGTTTTACTAGGCTTGATTTAGCAACTTATTATCAACTTAACGAAAATCATCAATTGCAATTAAATATTGAAAATGCCTTAAATAAGCATTACACAATTACCGCTCACAATAATAACAATTTACAACCCGGCTCACCACTGGCTATAAAATTAAGTTGGTTAGGTAGTTTTTAAGTTGTATAATACCATTTCAACTTTAAAATTAATTAATCTAGCAATGTATTTTAAGTTGAAATGGTATAAATTTTTACCTTTCACTAAATTTATGAAAATCGGCAAGTAGTTTTTGCTTGTTAACCTTGGTATATCTCTCGGTGGTTGATAAATTACTATGGCCAAGAAGTTGCTGTATAGCTCGTAAATCGGCATTATTTTCAAGTAGCACAGTAGCAAAAGAGTGGCGGAGGCTATGAGCCGAAGATTTTGCAGGTAAATTCAGTTTTATCTTGAGTTTTATCATTGTATTGGCAAACGATCTTCTGTTATAAATTTTTCCTTGTAAATTCATAAATATTTTAGAATCTTGCTTTAATAAAAATGGGCAAGATGCAAAATATTTTTGAGCATAAATATTAATGATTGGCAGTATTGGCACTAACCGCTGTTTAGAGCCTTTGCCGCAAATAATTAAATGTTCTTGATTTTCAAAATCAGTTTTAGTAAGCGATAATATTTCTGAAATTCGTAGCCCGCAACCGTAAGCCAGTAAAATAATTAATTTTTCTCGATTTCTTTGCCATTCTTGTTTAAATAAATCATCTACATTATTTAAAATATTTTCTATTTGACAATGTTCTAGTGGTTTTGGAATAGTTTTGGCAATTTTAGGGATTTTTAATTTAAAAATCTCTTGGTTCACCATTATTTTGTGTTGTTGCAAAAAATTAAAAAAACACCTTAATACCGCAACAGCTCTAGCATTAGAAGTATTGCTGTAGCCATTGTTTATTCTGTTGCCAAACCAGTTTCGATAATCATAAATATTTAAATTGTTAATATTTTTATAGGTAATAATTTTATCTTTACTTATAAAAATATATTCAATAAAATTATATAAATCATTTTGATATGCTTCAATAGTATTTTGGCTAAATTTTTTTTCTTTCTCTAAAAAATTAACAAAAGAGTTTAGTAGTTTTATTACATCTAAATCGCAAATATTATCTTTTAATTTATGAAACATGCTATAAAAATTTTGTTTTTTGTGGTTTTATTTAGTTTTAAAAATTCTTTCGCTTCCGAAGTTTGGAATTCTGCTAATGGTATTAAAAAATTTGAAACTAGTCAATATAAAAATGATTTTTACCAACTAGTAAATTTTTATCAGTCACAAAATAACCCTATTTATTGTGCCGTTGCGGTTGCTGCCACATTGTTAAATGTTTTTAATTACCCCGATATTCCTAGTAATATTAATCATCAAATAACCAAACCTAATGGCGAAGTTGTTGCTTTTCCTTTGTTTAGTCAAGATAATTTTTTTAATGATAAAACCAATCAAATCAAACATCAAGATATCATTGAATTTAAAAAACCTAATAAAAACAATGAATACGATTCCGGTATGAGCTTGGGCGATTTTGCTAAAATTTTAGAACAAGCTTATTCGTTAAAAACTAAAATTTATTATCAAAATAATTCTGATGCTAATAAATTTCTTGAAATTGTAAAAACAGTAACAACCGATAGCAACTCTTTTTTAGTCATCAATTTTGATGGTTTAGTTTTAAAAAATAAAACCAGAGGTCATATGTCTTTGATAGCTGCCTATCAGCAAGATACCGATGAAGTTTTGGTTTTAGATGTTGCTTTGCATAAAAATCAGTGGCAATGGGTTGCGGTTGCCGATATTGTTTCTGCCATGAACACCTTGGATGGCAAAAAATATCGTGGTTATGTTGTTGTGCAAAAAAAATAAAATTATTTTCGTTCACCAAAAATAGCCGAACCAAGCCTAATTTGAGTTGCACCAAGTGGCAAAGCATGGCAAAAATCGGCAGACATACCCATAGAAAGCTCTAATAAATTAAGTTGGTTGGCTATTTTTTGCATCAAGGCAAAATAAGGGCCTGGCTGTTGAGTGTTGTGCGGGGGAATGCACATAAGGCCATTAATTGGCAACGATATTTCTTGGCAAAAGTTATAAAAATCAGCAACTTCGGTTGGTAAAATACCGCCTTTTTGTGGTTCAGAACCAATATTTACCTGAATAAAAATAGCCAGTTTTTTTTGTTGTTTTTCAATTTCTTGTTTTAATAACAAGGCATTTTTTTGGCTGTGCAAAGTGGCAATAGTGCTAAATAAACTAACAATTTCTTTAATTTTATTGCTTTGTAAATTGCCAATAAATTGTAATTCAAGATGGGGAAATTGAGCTAAAATTGAGGGCCATTTTTGCTTGGCTTCTTGACAATAATTTTCACCAAAACAATTATAACCTTCATTTATTGCTTGCAAAATCTGCTCTTTTGAAACAGTTTTGCTTACTGCAACTATTTTGATTTGCCTATTTGGTAAACGATAGTTTTTAAATGTTTCGGCAATTTTATTATCAAAATATTTTTTTGTAAGAATAGTCAATATTTTTAACCTCCGCCAATAAAATGAACTATTTCAATAATATCGTTTTGAGAAATGATAGTGTTATCAAAATTATGATGTAAAACTAAATTTTGATTGAGTTCTACCGCAACTTTAGTGCGATCTAGCCCAAATTGTTGCAACAAATTGCCAATGCTGATGTTGTTGTGGATGATTGTTTTTTCACCGTTTAAAATTATTTGCATTTTTTACGACATTTCTAGCATTTTTTCTAAAGGTTTTTTTGCAGAAGCAATTAATTGTGGTGATAAATTTATTTCGGCTCCAAAAGTTGATTGCTTGATATCTTTCATTGCCAAATAAATTTTTTCTAGGCTGTTTAGTTGCATATAAGGGCAGGTATTACAAGCAGAGCAACCAGTATTATTAACAAAAGGACAATCATAAAAAGTAGCAGAAGGGTTGGCTATTTTCATTTGATGAATAATATTTGGCTCGGTTAAAACAATAAATTCTGCCCCTTTATTTTGGCAAACATAATTAAGCAATGAAGAGGTAGAGCCAATATGATGGGCATAATTTAATAAGCTTTCAGGGCATTCGGGGTGGGCAATAATTTTGGCAAGAGGATGTTTTGTGGCAAGTTTAACAAGCTCTTTTTCGCTAAATCTTTCATGCACCAAACAACTACCTTGCCATAAAATTAAGTTTCGCTTGGTTTGTTTGGCAATAAACCTGCCTAAATGTTGGTCGGGAGCAAAGATAATTTCTTGATCGAGAGGAATCTGCTCGATAATTTTTTTTGCATTAGTAGAAGTAACAATAATATCAGAAAGTGCCTTGATTTCGGCAGAGCAGTTAATGTAGGTAAGAGCAATTGCTTTAGGATGCAGAGAGCGAAAATAAGCAAAATCAACTGGTTTGCAAGAGTCTTCAAGACTGCAACCTGCTTTAATGTCTGGAATTAAAACTTGTTTATGAGGAGAAAGAATTTTTGCCACTTCTGCCATAAATTTTACTCCACAAAAAACAATTTGATTAGCATTATTATTGAGAGCTTTTCTTGATAAATCAAGAGAATCGCCAACAAAATCGGCAATATCTTGTATTTCGCTATTTTGATAAAAATGCGCAAGAATTATGCTGTTGTTTTGTTTTTTTAAATCTAGTATAGCTTGTTTTAGATTGTAAGGAAAGGTTATCATAAAAATTATGGTCGCCAATTCAAAAAATTATTTAAAAATTGCAAACCAATTTCACCACTTTTTTCTGGATGAAATTGAGCACCAATGATGTTATCTTTGGCAACAACTGCGGTAATTTTAGTGTTGCCATACTCAACATAAGCCAGTAAATTATTTTCGTTTTGGCAAGTAAAATGAAAAGAATTTGCAAAATAAAAATCACTACCATTATTAATATTTTTTAAAATAGGATGTTTATTGTTTTTGATAATTAGGTTGTTCCAGCCCATATGCGGAACTTTTAGGTTAGGTTCGATGATTTTTTCAACTCGCCCATTGATAAAATTTAAACCTTGATGTTCGCCGTTTTCAAAGCCAACCGAAGCTAAAACTTGCATACCAACACAAATTGCCAAGAAAGGTTTTTTAAAATTCAAAACTTGATTTCGCAATTCTAAAACAAATCCTTCGATATTGCGTAAACCCTGCATACAATCACCAAATGCACCAACACCAGGCAATAAAAAATAACTAGACGATTTCAAATCGGAAATTTTATTAGAAACAACAATTTCGATGCTATTGTTAGATGAAACAGTTGTTAAGGCATTAAATACCGATTCAACATTGCCAGCACCGTAATCTAGGATGGTTAATTTCATTTCTTGTGGAAGAATTTAATTTTTTGAAAGTTTTGAGATTTGTTAAAAGAAAAATCAAATTGTTTAGTTGTTGTTTTGCTATTTATAGCCATTTGCAATGCTTCAAAATCATTGTTTGCAAAAAATAAACCAGCATAATGGTAGTGTAATTTATTTTGCAAATAATTACATTTCCAGTTATTGGCATTTAAACTTGCCATTATCTGAAAAAGCATTAACAAGCAGAAATGATTGATTTTTAAAACCTGACACAATAGCAATATAATGCAAATATTAACAAGGTAAAGTAAGCTTTCTTGCCACATTTTTTGATATAAAAACCAAAAAAAACCAAAAAAGAAAGCTGACCAAGAAAAAGAGCTTTCTTTGATAAGTAAAAATTCTTCTACTTTACCGTAGTTATTTTGTTTTAATAAAGCATTATAAGCTATCATTTTAAATTAAGATGTGGCTAAAGCCTTTTTAACTTTTTCTATAATATTTGTAAAAGTTTCTGGTTGATGCACAGCTAGATCGGCCAATACTTTGCGATCGAGATCGATTTTAGCAAGTTTTAAGCCATTAATAAATTGCGAATAAATTAAATCTTGTTGACGCACCGCAGCATTGATACGTTGAATCCATAAGCCTCGCATATCTCTTTTTCTAACTTTACGATCGCGATAGGCATATTGCAATGCTTTTTCGACTTTTTCAATGGCTACACGAAAACAATTTTTTGCTCTTCCGCGATAACCTTTTGCCATTTTTAAGATTTTTTTGTGTCTGGCTTTTTTGGCAACACCTCTTTTTACTCTACTCATAAACTAAAAAATAATAAATTGAAATTAACGATTGTAAGGCATTTTAAATTTTAAAATGCTAGCAGAATGACCTTCTGATAAAATAGCAGACTTTCGTAGTTTGCGAATTTGGCTTTGGCTTTTTTTATTAAGATTGTGCCTTTTACCTGCTTGTTTATGAGATATTTTACCAGTAGCTGTAATGCGAAATCGCTTTTTGGCACCACTGTTTGTTTTAACTTTTGGCATATTTTTATGTTATTTTAATTGCAGAAAAATAGGTAATTTAACGAAACAGCTAAATATTTTTTAACCTATAAATCAATAAAAATTTACAAAGATTTTTTGTATTGAAAAACACAAAAAATTCTAACCATAAATTTTTTTGAAAATAATTATAAAGCAATAATTTTTATAATGCAAATAATTTTATAAAAAAATCTTGCTAACTAAGATTATTTTAATTAAAATATTGCCAACTTGTTTTTGCAAAATTAATGTTAAGTTAATTTAGGGGGCGAAAATTTTTTAATTATAAATCATTATAAACAAACAACTATGGCTCGTCAAATTGAAATCGAAAAATATCGTAATATTGGCATTATGGCTCATATCGATGCTGGCAAAACCACTACTACTGAAAGAATCTTATTTTACACAGGAAAATCTCACAAAATTGGCGAAGTGCACGATGGCGCCGCCACTATGGATTGGATGGAGCAAGAGCAAGAAAGAGGCATAACAATCACTTCTGCTGCTACCACTTGTTTTTGGAAAGATCATCGTATTAACATCATCGATACTCCCGGTCACGTTGATTTTACTATTGAAGTTGAAAGATCATTAAGAGTTCTTGATGGTGCCGTTGCAGTGTTTGATTCGGTTGCTGGTGTTGAGCCACAATCTGAAACTGTATGGAGACAAGCCAATAAATATAAGGTGCCAAGAATTTGTTTTGTCAACAAAATGGATAGAGTCGGTGCTAATTTTTATCGTTGTGTCGACATGATGAAAACTAGGCTTGGAGCTAGGCCAATACCTATTCAATTGCCAATAAATGAAGCCGAAAATTATGGTGGTTTAATCGATCTTATTAAAATGAAAGCCGTAGTTTGGAAAGACGAAACTATGGGTGCCAATTACACTTATGAAGAAATTCCGCAAGATTTACAAGAAAAAGCTAAACAATATCGCGAACAATTAGTTGAGGCGGCGGTAGAGCAAGACGATCTTCTAATGGACAACTATCTTAATGGCAAAGAAATTACCGAAGAAGATTTAAAAAAATGCATCAGAAAGGCAACTATCTCTGGTGCTTTTGTGCCTGTTATTAATGGCACTGCTTTTAAAAATAAAGGTGTGCAAACTCTGCTTGATGCTGTAATCGATTATTTACCAAGCCCAAGCGATATCAAAGAAATTCCTGCTATTAATTTAAAAGATGAGCAACCAATCGTTATTAATTGCGATAATCAAAAATTTGCAGGTTTGGCCTTTAAAATCATGACCGATCCTTTTGTTGGTTCTCTTACTTTTGTGCGTATTTATGCAGGAACACTCACAGGTGGCACAGGTGTTATCAATACTACCAAAAACAACAACAAAGAAAGAATCGGGCGTATATTGCTTATGCATGCCAATAATCGTGAAGATATAAAAGAGGCTTTTGCTGGCGATATTGTTGCTTTGGCGGGTTTAAAAAATACCACTACTGGCGATACTTTGGTTGAACCAGATAACAATATCATTTTAGAAAGAATGATATTTCCTGAACCTGTAATTGAAGTTTCGGTTGAGCCAAAATCAACTGCAGATCAAGAAAAAATGGGTATGGCCTTATCAAGATTAGCTTCCGAAGATCCTTCTCTTCGCATTGAATCTGATAAAGAATCAGGTCAAACAATTTTAAAAGGCATGGGTGAGTTGCATCTCGAAATTATTGTAGATCGTATGAAACGCGAATTTAAAGTTGATGCAAATATTGGTCAGCCAAAAGTTGCTTACCGCGAAGCCATCACTAAACAAACCGAAATAGATTACACTCATAAAAAGCAATCTGGTGGTGCTGGTCAATTTGCCAAAGTTAAAATTATTTTTGAGCCACTTCCAGCCGATAACAAAGAAAACTTTATTTTTGAAAGCGAAATTGTTGGCGGTAGAGTGCCAAAAGAATATATCCCCGGAGTTGAAAAAGGTTTAACATCGGCAAAAGAAACTGGTATTTTAGCTGGTTATCCTGTGGTGCGTCTTAAAGCTCGTTTAATTGACGGTGCCTATCATGATGTCGATTCTAGTGTATTGGCCTTTGAAATTGCCGCAAGATCTGCTTTTCGTGAAGCAATGGAAAGAGCTGGTGCCATTATTCTTGAACCAATAATGAAGGTTGAGGTTGTAACTCCCGAAGACTATATGGGCGATGTTATCGGCGATATTAATTCTCGACGCGGGCAAATTCAAAACCTCGAAGCTCGAGATGTTGCTCATGTTATTACTGCCAAAATTCCGCTTTCATCAATGTTTGGTTATGTTAATAACCTACGATCTTTATCGCAAGGCAGAGCAAGTTATAGCATGGAGTTTGAGTGCTACGAACCTGTGCCAGCACACATTGCCGAAGAAATTAAAGCAAAAAAAGGCTAGTTTACTTGCCAAAATCTAAGCCATAATCTAAAAAATCTTTTAGATTATGGCTCAACCACACCAAAACATGATCAACTCTCATAATCTCAAATTTACCCACCTCTTTGCTTGCATTACACAAAAAATGCATCGTTATGTTAATTTCTGCTGCGGCAAAAACAAACTCCTATGTTTTTATTGCCATAATAAAACTATCTCCATAATTAAAACGATATTAAATGTATGACAAACCAACAACAAATTAATATTAAACAACAAATTCAGGGCAGGCCGATGCTGTATTGGGCCGGCAAAAAACCGCTTGGAGTGATAAAAAATTACCCTGCACAATTGGTTGAAAAAATTGGCAATAATTTTGCAAATACAACAGAAATTGCTAAACTAAATTATGCAATTTTACAAGAAAATTGGCATAATTTATTATTTCATGGCGACAATAAAGAATGCCTTTCTACCCTTTTAACTTCTGGTTTTAGAGGCAAGGTTGATTTAATTTATATCGATCCGCCTTTTGATTCTAAAGCCGATTATGTTAAAAAAATTGAGCTTCGTGGCATTGATAAAAAGCTAACTGGCGAAGAGCAAAGTTTTTTTGAGCAAGTGCAATATACTGATTTGTGGAAAAATGACGAATATTTGCAATTTATGTATGAAAGATTAATTTTGCTTCGCCAACTTTTAAGTGAACAAGGTTCAATTTATTTGCATTGCGATTGGCACAAATCACATCATTTAAGATTTTTATTAGATGAAGTTTTTGGCGAGGATAATTTTGTGAATGAAGTAGTGTGGGCATATAGAAGTGGTGGAGCTTCAAAAGATAATAGCTTAGCAAGAAAACATGATGTTATCATTCATTACAAAAAAGGAGATTTGTTTAAAATAAAAACTTTCAAAGAAAGACAATATTTAGAAAAATCTTTTATGGAATCAAAGCAAGATGATAATGGAAGATTTTATGTAGATACTATTTTAAGAGATATTTTTTCAGATGTTATAAATGTTGTAGAAAAAAATGAAAAAATTAAAACTTATAACACAAGAGCTGTATTAAATCTATCCGCAGAACGAGAAAGTTATCCAACTCAAAAACCCGAGGGATTGCTTGAACTATTAATTGAATTATCATCTAACGAAAATTCAATCATCCTTGATTGCTTTGCAGGCTCTGGCACCACTTTAGCGGTTGCCGAAAAATTAAATCGCAGATGGATTGGAGTTGATTGCAACAAAGGAGCAATCCAAACCACTATCAAAAGGCTTTCAAAAATAAAACAAAATAACCAAGCGCAACTCGATCTAATCACTCCAAATTTTAAGGCAAGTCAAAGCTCTGCAAATGGTGTGGTGGAGGGTCAAAAAACCCCAGATATTTTGCATTTTCGTGTCAATAATTACGATTTTCAAACTCGTTTTGCCCTGCATGAAATTATTTTTGAAAAATATGGCATTGAAAAAATTAATGATAGTTTTTTTGATGGCATTTTAGGTGATGAGTTGGTAAAAATTGCCGAATTTAACAAACCTTTAACTAGCCTAGAAATTCAAGAAATTAAAGATGAATTAAAAAATATTAGAAGAGAAGAAGAGCGAAATATTATTATAATTTGTTTGGGGCAAGAAGTGATTTTAGAAAGCGAAATTGCCAAACATAATAAAATTTCACCGATCAATAAAATTAAAATAAGAGATATTCAAAAAGATGGTTTAATTGCCTTTGAACCAGCAATTGCCGATGTTTTGATTGCTCAAAAGCAAAATAAAAAAATTGTTGAAATCAAAAATTATTTATCGCCAACAATTTTAAAAAGATTAGAAATTGATAAAAATCTTTTTGAAGAGCAGATTATTGATTTTAAAAGCCAAATTGACATGATTTTATTTGATTTTAATTACAATGGCGAAGTTTTTAATATTTGCGAAAGCGATATCCCTGCCAAGAAAAAAGATTTTATTAAAGGCAAATACGAATTTGAAACCAGCAATAAAATTGCGGTCAAAATTATTGATATGCTTGGCGAAGAAACTTTAATTATAGAATAAATTTATTAACCACAAATAAAATTCCTATGAATAAAAAATCTACAAATAATCAACTAAATAAATTAGAAATTTTTGAAAATTTCTCAATCAGAAAACATTTTGACGAAGAAAAACAAAAATGGTTTTTTTCAATTATTGATATTGTTGCAGTGCTAACAAATCAGAATGATTACTCTCTAGCTAAAAATTATTGGAAAGTTTTAAAACATCGATTATCAAAAGAAGGAAGTAAGTTGGTTACAAATTGTAACCAACTGAAAATGATCGCCAAAGATGGTAAATTTTATAACACTGATGTTACTGATTTAGAAAATATTTTTCGTCTTATTCAATTAATTCCAAGCCCAAAAGCCGAGCCAATAAAAATGTGGTTAGCCAAAATTGGCAATGAAAGAATCAATGAAATTGCCGATCCTGAAATTTCATTACAACGAGCAAGACAAAATTGGCAAAAATTAGGCAGAAGTGAAAAATGGATTGCTCAAAGAATGACTGGTCAAGAAACTCGAAATAAACTCACCGATTATTGGAAAAATAATGATGTTAAAGAGGGTCAAGAATTTGTAACATTAACTAACATTATTCATCAAGAATGGTCAGGTATAAGTGTATCTCAACATAAAAAATTAAAAAATTTAAAACAACATAATTTAAGAGATCATATGAACGAGGCAGAGTTGATTTTTACAGCTTTAGCAGAACTTGCAACAAGACAAATTGCCGAAAATTTGCAAAGTAAGGGTTTTGAGCAAAATAAAATTCCTGCTAAAAAAGGCGGTAAAATTGCCCTTGATGCCAGAATTGCTCTTGAAGAAAAAACTCACAAAAAAATTGTTGATGAATCAAATTTTTTACCACCAAAAGAATCGCTAAAAAATCGGTTAACAAAACTTAAAAAAAACGATAAAAAATTAACATGACTTTATTTACAAAATTACAAGAAAAAATAACCGCTTGGAGACAACAAAATTATTACAGCACAGAATTTTCACAAATTAAAGAAATTTTAAATTATAATAAATTAGAAGATGGCTCTTTTAAGTTTCTTCGCAAACCACAATTTGAAGCAATTGAAAGCTATTTATATTTGCGATTTATTTTAAAAACTCCGCAAACAATTGAGCTTTACAAAACACTTTTTGCAGATGATAAAATTGCTCTTTTTAAAACTCTTGGCATAACCCATGTTAATAAAGATGCAATTGACGATGTTGATTTAGATAAAATTTTAGAAAAAATTAAAACTGATTTAGAATTTGTAAAAAAATATAAATATCAAACTCTGCACGAAGCCCTAAACCTTGATTATGCTAGCTATATTTTAGCTTTGGCAATGGGAACAGGCAAAACAATTTTAATTGGCTCAATAATTGCCATTGAATTTGCTATTGCTATTGATTTTGATGAGCAAGAAAAACCTGCTGATTTTAAATTTATGCAAAATGCCTTGATATTTGCCCCCGGTAAAACTATTATCGAATCACTACATGAAATTTCTGACATTGCTTTTGATAAAATTTTGCCAGCAAGATTATTTAAAAAACTCGCCCCTAATTTAAAAATAAATTACACCAAAGACGGTGATAAAAGGTTTGATGGAGTTGAAGAAAGAGGAATTTATAATATTTTGGTTACTAATTCTGAAAAAATTATTTTAAAAAATACCACTTTAAAAAATGATTTATTTAATCAAAAAACTGAAGAAAAAAAATTAACCGAAAATTTAAGATTACAAAAAATAACTAATCTTGATGGGCTTGGCATCTTCTCTGATGAAGCTCACAACACTTATGGTAACAATCTTGGCGATAGTTTAAAAAGAGTGAGGGAAACTATAAATCATATTCATAAAAACAAAGATTTGGTTTGTGTTATTAACACAACTGGCACTCCTTATTTTAAAAAAGAACCGTTAAAAGAAGTGGTTTTTTGGTATTCTTTAGAAGAAGGAATCAGAGATAATATTTTAAAATCGGTTAAAGATAATATTATTTCTTACGATTTTAACGAAGAAAATGAAGAAAGAATTATTAAAGATATTATTGAAGATTTTTTTCTAAATTATGGCGAATTAAGGCTCTATTCTGGACAAATGGCAAAAATTGCTTTTTACTTTAAAAACGAACAGCATTTACAACATTGTAAATTTTTGATCGAAAAAACTTTGGGCAATATTTCACAGAGCTTAACCTTGATTTTGGTCAATACTCAAGAATCTAACAAAAACGAAATCGAAGATTTTAATAATCTCAATAAACCAGATTCGCAAAAAAGAATAATTTTGTTGATTGACAAAGGCAAAGAAGGTTGGAACTGCCCTAGTCTTTTCGCTACCGCCTTAATTAGAGAGGCATCTTCTTCGAATAATTTCATCTTACAAGCCAGCACCAGATGTTTAAGACAAGTAAAAGAAAATAAAGCAAGAGCAAAAATTTATTTATCTAGCAAAAATATTGAAATTTTAGATAGAGAACTGCGCGAAAATTTTAATATTTCTATTGATGATTTTAGCAAGCCAGATGCCAATAAAATAATCGAAAAAAAAGCGATAATTAGAAAATATCAAATGCCAAAATTAGAAATTATTAAAGAAATTAGTAAAATCGTCAGAAATGAGGTGCAAAATAAAAAATCGCTTGTTTTAACCAAGCCAGTTGCTTTTGAAAATCAATTGCACAAAACTTCATATCGCCTTGAAAATGGCGAATTAAAAGAATCTAGCTTTGCCAATAAAGTTAAAAATATACAAAATGACATCGGCATTTTTAATGCTACTGTTAAAATTGCACAAAATTATCATATTAGTTATCAAGAAATATTTAACGAATTGATAAAAATTTATCCAAATAAAACATTACCAGCAATTGATTTGCAACATTTATTTGAGCAAACAGAAAAACAGTTTAGCGAATATAAAATAACCAAAGAAAAAATTAAAGAAGTTTTGGCAATTATTAAAATTCAAGACAAAGATGGTAATTATAATTTTCAAAAAGATGAAAATGGAGTTTTTTATCATACAATAAAGTTTAAAGAAGGAAGTGAGCGAGAAAAATTATTAGTTGAGCATAAAGACGAAAATCTAGGCTTTCATCTAAGTGTTTATGATTTTGATTCAAAGCCAGAAAAGAATTTTTTTACGAAAATTTTAAATATTCTGCAACTTGATAAAAAAGATATAGATGATGTTTATTTTACTGGCTCAATAAAAGATACCAAGAAAACTGATTTTTATTTTGCATACAAAGGCGAAGATGGCAAATATCATAATTATTTTCCAGATTTTATTATAACTAAACAAAATGGTGAGTTTTTAATTGTTGAAATCAAAGCTAAAGATAAAAATAAAGATAAGCAAGTTTTAAACAAGAAAAAAGCTATAAGTTATCTTGAAGGAATTCAGGAGAATAAATTTAAGTATATCGTTATTTATACAGATGAAAAAATAGAAGATAATAACCTAGAATTTTTGAAAGTTAAAAACTTTATGCAATAGATTTTGCTAGGATATACACTTTATAATTTTTGCTTGCAAAATTAAATAAAATGAGTAAAAATTTAGTTTTTGTTATTCTTTTTTGGGTGGTTAGCTCAGTTGGTTAGAGTGTTACGTTGACATCGTAAAGGTCGGAAGTTCAAATCTTCTACCACCCACCATTTTTTATGAACAACTCCAACAGCAAATATAATTTCTTTGATCGAAGAAACCTTAACTTTCTTAAATCTTGGTGGCTAGATATAGATAAAATTAATTTTACTATTGTGGTTATTTTGATTGCTTTAGGCTTAATTTTTACTACCACCTCTAGCCCTGTGGTTGCTAAAAAAATCGATGTTGATAGATTATTTTTTATCAAAAAACAATTGGTTTTTGCCTGCCTATCTTTGTGTTTAGTGATTGTTATTTCTTTTTTGCAAAAAGAACAAATTAGGTTTTTAGCAATTTTAGGCATTGGTTGCTCTGTATTTTTATTGTTATTAGTTTTGTTAGTTGGTTCAAAAATTAAAGGAGCAACGCGTTGGCTTAATTTTGCTGGTTTTAATTTACAACCATCCGAATTTGCTAAAACTTTTTTTATTATTTTTCATTCTTATTGTTTTGCTAGATTAAGTGTATATAGTGCTAAAATGCAGTATTTTTGCTCGTTTTTTTTGTTGGCAATTTTTGTGTCTTTACTATATTTGCAGCCAGATTTTGGCATGATTATTTCTTTTGTAGCAATTTGGGCAACTCAACTTTTTTTATATGGTATTCCGTTATTTTTAGTTTTTTCGTTGTTTATTTTATTTATTTTAGGTTCGATAATTATTTATCTTACCTTGCCCCATGTTGAAGATCGTATTAATCGTTTTCTTGATGCAAGTCAAAAAAACTATCAGGTAGAAAGATCGCTTGACGCCTTTCAAAACGGCTCTTTTTTAGGTAAAGGAATGGGAAACGGAGTGGTAAAAAAATTTGTGCCAGATGTGCATACTGATTTTATTTTTGCTTCTATTGCCGAAGAATTTGGTATCTTATTTTGCATTTTTATTATATTGTTATTTATTTATTTAATTTCTAGAATAGTTTATAAAGCATTGAGTGAAAAAGATTACTTTATTTATCTTTCTTTATGCGGTTTAATGGTGCAATTTACTATGCAAATAATTGTGAATATTGGAGTAAGTTTAGGATTGTTTCCAACCAAGGGCATGACTTTACCATTTATTAGCTATGGCGGTTCTTCAATGCTTGCTACCGGAATTGCTTTTGGGCTTATTTTGGCTTTTACTAAAAAAAAATATCATCTAAAAACACACATAAATTTTTAAAACTTGTTAAATGTCAAATATTATTCAAATTATTGCCTCTGCCATTAGAAAAAATCAAGATAATTTGCTTAATTTTTTCACTCAAAAATTTCATAATAATTCAGAAATTTTTTACAGCTCTCTTGATGTTCGTCGATCGAGTTTTAAAATTGCTCCTGTTGATGCTAATTGTTTTCCAGCTGGTTTTAATAATTTAAGTAAGCAGGGTTTGTGTGAAGCTAAAAAAGTGCTTGATATATTCTTTTCTCAACAGCAGGATTATTCAAAAATTTTAATTATCACCGAAAACCATTCTAGAAACACTCATTACTTTGAAAATCTGGCGGTTTTAGAGCATTTACTTTCTGCTTATGGTCAGGTTTATATGGCAAATTGGCAATTGCAACAAGAACAGAATTTTACTGTTACTTTGCCAAATCTTGCATTAGAAAAAAATCTTAACATTTGGCCTTTGCTAGTTATTGATAATTTTTTAACTATTCCAGCTCTTAATTTTACACCAAATCTTGTAATTTTAAACAACGATCTTACTGCTGGTTTGCCAAAAATACTCACTAATATTCAACAGTCAATTGTGCCTAGCCAAAATCTTGGTTGGTATCAGCGAAGCAAAAATAATCATTTTAATCATTATAATTTATTAGCTCAACAAGTTGCCGAAATTCTTAATATTGACGCTTGGTTGTTTTCAACTTATCACGATTTTGCTATAAATGTTGATTTTAAACATAAATTAGGGCTGAAAGATTTAGCAAAAAAAACCGAAGTGTTGTTAAATAAAATTAAGCAAAAATATCAGCAATACAATATTAATGAGCAACCTTATTGTTATTTAAAAGCCGATAACGGCACTTATGGTATGGCGGTGTGGTCAGTTTTTGAGCCAGAAGAAATTTTGCATATTAATAAAAAAGAACGAAATAAAATGCATATGCTAAAAAATTCGGTTGAAAATCATACTATTATCTTGCAAGAAGGAGTTATAACTGCTGATTTTGTTGATTCTGCCCCTAGTGAAATAGTGTTGTATTTAATGTGTGGAAAAATTATTGATAGTTTTTTAAGAATAAATAAAAATCGTAATTCTAATAATAGTTTAAATGCGGTAGGATCGGAGTTTTTATCGCTCTTACAATTACCAAAACAACACTTTTTACAACAAAATGATAGTGATTTAAATTTGGTGACAAAACTAATTGCTCAAATTTCTAGTTTAGCAATTACTTATGAATAATCTTATTTCTAATAAATAATATCATTGCAAAAACAGAATTGCTAATTTATACTATTTTCAACAGTGCCATAAAAAATCAAATTTTCTCTTTATTTATGTTGCAAAATCAAGCAAATTCTAAAAATATCACTATTAATTTTGGCCCGCAACATCCCGCCGCTCACGGTGTATTAAGGCTAATACTTGAGCTTGATGGTGAAGTTGTAACTAGAGCCGATCCTCACATTGGCTTGTTGCATCGTGGAACTGAAAAATTAATTGAATACAAAACCTATTTACAAGCTGTGCCTTATTTTGATAGGCTCGATTATGTTTCGCCAATGTGTCAAGAGCATGCTTTTGCTTTGGCTGTTGAAAAGCTTTTAAACTGCCAAGTTCCAAGAAGGGCGAGTTTTATTAGAGTTTTGTTCTCGGAGCTTACCAGAATTTTAAATCATATCATGAACATCACTACTCAAGCTCTCGATGTTGGTGCCATGACTCCTCTTTTATGGCTATTTGAAGAAAGAGAAAAAATAATGATTTTTTACGAAAAAGTTTCTGGTTCTCGAATGCATTCGGCTTATATAAGGCCAGGAGGTGTGGCTCTTGATTTGCCTATTGGTTTGCTTGACGAAATAAAAATTTTTGTTGAGCAATTCGAAGCAAAAATTGATAATCTCGAAAATTTACTAAATGATAACCGTATTTTCAAACAACGCCTAGTTGATATTGGTGTTGTTTCTGTAGAGCAGGCTCTTGATTGGGGCTTTTCTGGGCCAATGTTAAGAGGCTCTGGTGTTGCTTGGGATTTGCGCAAAAACCAACCTTACGAAGTTTATAACGAGCTAGATTTTGATATTCCTATTGGCAAAAACGGCGATTCTTACGATCGTTATTTAATTAGAGTGCAAGAAATGCGAGAATCTCTAAAAATAATTACACAATGTTTAAATAAAATGCCTGACGGAATAGTGTTTTGTCAAGATCCTAAAATTGCTCCACCAAGTCGCGATAACATGAAACAATCAATGGAAAGTTTAATTGCCCATTTTAAACTTTTTACCGAAGGTTATAAAGTTCCTGCTGGCGAAGTTTATGCAGCAGTTGAGGCTCCAAAAGGCGAATTTGGGGTTTATATAGTGGCAGATGGCACTAGCAAGCCCTATCGATGTCGTTTACGCGCTCCGGGTTTTGCACATTTGCAGGGTTTAGAATTCATGACAAAAGGTCATTTATTAGCTGATGTTGTAACCATAATTTCAACACAAGATATTGTATTTGGAGAGATCGATAGATAAAATCTATGCTAATTTTTACCACTATCAAACAATTAAAAACTTTTTTAGCTACACAAAACAAAACTGTTGCCTTGGTTCCAACAATGGGATCATTGCATTTTGGCCATCTTTCTTTAGTAAAACATGCAAAAGAAATAGCCGAAATTGCGGTGGTAAGTATTTTTGTAAATAAAAAACAATTTAATAATTTACAAGATTATCAATCTTATCCTAAAAATTTATCTGCCGATTTAAAATTATTACAAGAGCAAAATGTTGATGTGGTTTTTGCCCCCAATGATCTAGAAATATTGCCAGAAAATCAAGATTATTTTACCATTTTGCCTGCTGAAAACCTAGAAAATTGCTTGTGCGGTAAGTTTCGCCCAAAACATTTTGCCGGAGTTTGTTTGATTATTATTAAGCTTTTTAATATTGTTAAGCCTAATTTTGCAATTTTTGGCGAAAAAGATTTTCAACAACTTACCATCATCAAAAAAATAGTAGAATATTTTAATTTTGATTTGCAAATTATTGCTAGCCCAACCATAAGAAATAACAATGGTTTAGCACTTTCTTCGCGTAATGCTTTACTTTCAGAAAATGGTTTGCTTATTGCTAGTAATATTCATCAAGCTTTATTGTGTGTGGCACAAAATCCAACCCACATTAACAATATTTCTGATAATCTTTTAACAAAAGGTTTTAGCAAAGTAGAATACCTTGAGATTCGTGATAGCCAAGATCTTTCTCTTATAAATCCAAATGAAATTTCTTTATACAACAAAACACAAGCTCGAATTTTTATTGCCGCTGTTTTAGAAAATGTTCGATTAATTGATAATCTAATTTTTACTAATTAATACCATTTCAACTTAAAATACATTGTTAGATTGATTAATTTTAAAGTTGAAATGGTATAATACCAAATTGCATTTATAATTCTAAATCTAGTTTTATCTTTTTTAAACAAAATTTTTTTATTTATGGCATTAATTACTTTAGAAAATATTAGTTTAAAATCAAATAAGCAAAAAATTTTAAACAATATATCTCTAAATATCAAACAAGAACAAATCACCACTGTTATTGGTCCAAATGGCGGGGGCAAAACTTCGTTGCTAAAAATTATTTTGCAACTTATTAAACCAACATCTGGCAATATTATTCGGCAAAAAAACATATATTTTGGCTATATGCCTCAAAAAATAAATCTAGACTATCATATTCCCATGACTTCTCTTGATTTGCTAAATTTAACTAATAAAAAAGCTTTAAACGATACTTTCTTTCTCGATCTCATAAACCAAATGCAAATCTCCGATTTGCTAACAAAGCAACTGGCACAACTTTCTGGTGGGCAGTTGCAAAAAATTATGTTATTAAGGGCAATCGCAAGCCAAGTAGAGGTTGTTAACAAACAAAATACTTTGTTAGTTTTAGATGAGCCAACTCAATTTATGGATATTATAGCAATTAACCGATTTTACTATCTGTTAAATTATATTAAAAACATTTGGAAATGCTCTATTTTGCTAGTTTCTCACGATCTTAATTTGGTAATGCAAAAAACAGATCATGTTTTTTGTATTAATCAGCATATTTGTTGCCATGGTAGCCCGCAAGATATTAGTAAGCATCCAGAATATCTTAATTTATTTGGGGTAGATTTAGCAAAACAGCATCTTGAAATAGCTTTATATCAGCATATGCATTATCATAAGCATGAAAACTAGCAAATTTCTCTTGCTAAATTACTTTTTTATAATTACGATAAAATTTTATTATAAAAACACTTTCTGCAACAATAATCAATTTGGTATCTTGTTTAATAATATTAAAATTTATTCATTAAAAATATTTTTGCTTGTTTGCCTTTTTATTTTGTGTGCTTGCGATAATAGAAAAGGTATTTGCATTGAGGCAGATGATTTTGGTTTTGAAGATATCGAAAGATTTGATGTATTATCGTTTAGATCTGCAAACGATCAAACCGATGAATGTTCATATAAAATATTAGAAACAGGTGGTTTTTCTAGTTTTAACAAAGATTTACTTTATTGTTTAAACGGAGCTCAAGGAGTAGAACATTGCGAAGAATCTTACGATGGCTATATAAATATACAAGGACAAAATAAAAATTGTCGTTTTTTGAATAATGATATTGCAAATGAACTTACCTTAGATGAATTAAGCTGTGTAAAACCTAATGATACAAACTATAAAAATAAAGGCTGTAACTTTAAAACTAAATCTGAAGCAGCTCAACCAATTATCCTAGCAACTAATGAGTATTTGTTTTCTAGTTCTTCTACTTGGCAACAACCACCCACACCACCAAGTAATCCTTTAAATCTTGTTGATGTTCAAAATCAATGTATAGATAGTTGTGTGCAACGATGCAGAAAGCATAGAGCTTGTAGCCATGTTGCAAGCCGATTACAAATAAAAAATGGAGCAACAGATGTCGCTATTTCTTCTGCTCGTGATTCTTTTGATGAATACGATATATTTAACCCTTACACTGGCAAATCTATTTTAAAACATGACCTAGATGGTAATTTATTTATTGTCAACTCTTCTCTTAATGCTAAAAAGGATGTTGTACAAGACGATTTTATCTACACTTTTAGTTGGGATGATAGCGGTAGTGAATTAAAGACGATATTTAGTAAATTGCAAAATCCTGCTTACACAAAAAAATTAGCTCTGGCAATTGCCATTGCCATTGATGAAGGAGAAGGCAAAATATTAAAAAAACAAATATTGATAGATAATTTTGATAGTTGTAATTTATCAAGAGATACATTTACTTGTCAAATTAAGGTATCAGATCTTATTGATAAGGCTGAATTTAAAAATTTTTTTATAACAGCACCAACCTCAACATCAACAGTAATAAATGATGCTAAGGCAATAGCGATATTTGATTATGTTAAAATCAAGCAGCAGGGCGGAATTAATACTAACGACAGAACAATAACAACCGATACTCAACATCATTTTGGCACTAATTCTAATTTAGAAATAGTTAGTTCGAGTAATGAATATAAAATCAAAGTAAAACAAATTACTAATAGCCAATCTTTTATTTACGAAGATATTAATTCTCCTCCACAAATTTTAAGTATCAAAGCTTTGTGCGAACAATCAGGAGAAAATTGTTTTTTGATACCATCGGTAGAAGATATAGATTGGCAAGATAAATTTATGCCACCTTGGAAGTCTACTACTTTAAAATTTTCTCCAAATTCAAGTGGCGGTTTGCAAATATCTGCTGGCTCAAAAGTAGAAATTCAGGCAACTGGTGAGATTACTTTAGGCACCTCAACCACTAGTCTTTGTCATCTTGTTTCTAACACTTCTTTACCTGATAAACATATTTATGGTTTTTCATTGCTCGGCGAGGATTGTGCAACATCAAAGACTATGTCTTTAAAACAAAAAACTCAATATAAACCAAATGTCTCTTTAGACATTGCAAGTGTTTCTGAGCCTAATAGAACTAAAATAAACTTCTATCGCCCACTTAAGAATTCAGAAAAAGCTGCCATTGCCGGTGTTCCATCTGATGATGATGAACAATGTCAAAATTCATGTTATATAAAAATACATCCACAAACAACAATATCGCAAACAGATTTTGCTTGCGAAACTTCCTCTGCACCTCTTCAATGTCAATATAAGAATCAATCTGATAATAGATTTGACATAACAACAAAATACGAATCTGAAAAAGAGCAAGTGAAAATTGCTAACTATACCAGAAGAGTTGTTGTTGCCGCTGTTTCGCCACCAAAAACAGAACAACTCGTTTTTAGCAATAATACTGCATCTGAACCACAAGATGTTTCATTTACTTCTGATTCGGGTAATTATGTTGTTGCATTAACATATGATAAACTAAGAGAAAAAATAACAAACTATGATGTTACTGGATCTCCATATAAAGATGATTCAACTTTAATACCTTTGTATGTAAAACTTATTATTCCTGTTGGTACTCCTGCTGCATGTATGATTAATATTTCTCTTACCGATTTTAACAAATCAAACTATCCTGTTGTAAAAGATGGTAATGACAATTTAATAATATATCCAAATACAACATTAAAAATAACAACAAAAACAACAGTAAACTGCAATGGCTTAAAATACACTGTTCATCCTTTTGTTTTGTTTACCGCTACTCAATCTGGTTTTGTAAAATTTAATACTCAAAATGCTTGTTCTTTACAAAAAGCGGCAAGGGTAGTAAATAATAATAAAAGTTATCCTAAAAAATATAGAATAAACAAAGCAACTGGAGGAGAATATTATGCTTCTTATGATCCATCACAAAGTTCTGGTCGTATCGCAGAATATAATTTGCAAGGCACTAACGGTATTAATGAAGTTTGCGATAATTGTTTTGATGTTGGTGCTACTCCCCTCACAAAAATAGAAACGCCAATCATTTGCCCAAGCGATACAAATGGTTGTGGCGGTCAGCAGGCTGAATTAGATCTAACAAAACCAGCACAAATTCCTGAAAATGGCAAGCAAGGTAAAGTTGTTATTGAGTTTTTAGATGGGCAATCATTAACATATGATAATCAAGGAGTTTATCATCTAACAATTCAAAAAGATAGCAAAATTACTAAAATCACAATTATTGGTGGAGGTGGCGGTGCTTCATATAATTATACTCCTGCATCGCTAGATTATAATATCGATGGTAGAAATGCTACAGAACTTACTATTACAAATGCAAATGGTTTTAAAATTAGTGCTAATTCAGCTTATTATACAAGCCCCGATTTTTATACCTTGAAAATTATTGTGGGAGCTGGTGGAAAAAATTCTACCGAGGTTAATCCTTATAGATTTTTTGCTGGGGGCTCGCATCGTGAAAGCCAAGATTATAATGTTTATAAAAAAGAATTTGGCTATGCAGGCGGCGGCGGTGAGGCAAGTGTGATTGCTTTGGTAAAACCAGCTACAAAAACAATTTTACCACTTGTAGTGGCAGGTGGCGGTGGTGGTGGCTCTGGTAAAACTTGCAATGCTACTGCCAGTATTTCTGGTGGCACTATAATAGAAGGCGAACATATTTTACATAATGCTGATTATGCTTATTTAAAAAAGATAATTCAATGTCCTAGCGGAATATTACAACAAAATATAGGTGTAAGTAAAGTAGATTGCGGTAATAGCTTGGGTGGTCTTCCAGGATATTGCCCTGGTTTCATGGGTTGCCCTGTTAATCTTGGCACTATACCAAATTGGCAGGCTTACAAAGCAACAGTAAATGTTACATTATTGCGTATAAATATACCTACCATAAATTCAAACATTAGTTGCAATACTGGTTATGCTGGCACTCCAAAATACACTTGTAAAACAGAGCAAGGACAAAATAATTTTCTTGCATTAAGCGGTTGTTACCCTAACACTGGCTCAACTCAACTCACTCCATCACTATGGCTTGAAGCCAAAGATAATCCACTGGCGGCTTTTGGAGGCAGTGCCGCTCCTGCAAATAGGGCTTTAATTGATAGGTGGAAAAGCCAATCTCCCGATGCTTTGGGCGGTAATGCAATTGAGGTAAATCAAGCATCAGAAACTAACAGACCAGTCTATATATCAAATGGTATCAATTCTTTCCCTACATTACAATTTGATAGTAGTGATAATCTATCTAATCTCAATATTAGTGTTGATAAATTACTTGGTAATCTTGCCTCAAAAAATACTGCCACTCTTTTTGTTGTGCAACAAGTCAATAATAACACCAATTCTAAATCATTTAAATTATATTATTCTGATCAACAATTTGCACTTAGGGCATATGATAGCAATAGTTTATTTTTTGATTTTGGAGTTTGTTGTGATTCATCTTCTTCTTCAATTAACAAAACTGCCTTCACAAATCAACCAACAATTTTATCAGTCAAAAAACAAGGTAACAATTTATATGCTTATCAAAATTCACAATTATTAGTGCAATCAACAGCAAATGCTGCAACTTCAACTATTACAATCGATCCCACTGTGTCAACAGCTTTAAATATTGCTAGTGTTTTTGACGGCAAAATATCCGAAGTTCTTGTTTATAAAGAAGCCCTTACCGATCCTCAAATAACAGCAGTTGAAAACTATCTTAAAGCAAAATGGAATATTGCCAGCGGTTGCTCTGCCTCTACTCTTTTAAATGGCAACCATGGAGTCAAAACAATCTACATGAGTGGCGAAACTGCAACTTGTAACACTGGTTATAGCTCTAGCACTGCTCCAACTAATCCTACTTGCAATAACGGAATCTGGAGTGCAAGTTGCACTCTTAACATCTGCACTGCCCCAAGTGTAATACCTACTGGCTATACTTTACCAAGTGGTTTTACATATAGTTATACAGGGTTAGTTACTTCACGAGAAATTACAGGAGCATCTTGTGCTACTGGTTATAGAGGAACTCCTGTAATAAATTATTTTTGCAATAAAACAAACAGCAATCCAACCTCCGCTACAATTCAATCTGCTAGCGGTTGCACCATCAATACCTGCACAGTTCCTGCAACAACTGGCTATAGCTATTCTACCAACCCTGTTAATTATGGATCGGGATCTATATCAGCATCTTGCACCACTGGTTATAATGGCACCGCCACTGTAAATTACACTTGCGATAACACATCTTCTAACAATGACCCAATCGATGCCACAATCAATGCCAGCAACTGCAATGCCAATATTTGTAATGCTTCTATAAGCAACGGCACATATAACGGCATTGCTAAAACTATAGCAACAGGTCAAACCAATGCAATTTTTGCCGAACCTTTTTCAAATCATTTTTTATGCAATAAAGGTTATGGCAATCTTACCAGAGGTGGCACAACTGCATTGTGTATTGATTTAAACACACAAGTAAATGTTGGCTCTTGCTCTGCTAATAGTTGTAGTGTAGCTTTATTTGCTGGCAACACTATTAATAACATCAGCACAGGCAATAGCTATGGCACTTTAACTTGCAACGATCCCGATGGTGCAGGGCCTCTCACTGCTCCAAACCCTATTTATACCATACCTGCCTGTATTAATACTAATGATCCATATCAAGTTTGTTATACCGAAAGCAATAATATCAACTGCCCAAATTCTAGCACCACTTATCGTATTGGCACTTGCTTACCTACCGATATTACTATTACAGGAAATCAACTCACTTTATGGCTTGATGCTTCAGATCTTGATACCATCACCAAAGATTCTAGCAATAAAGTTTCGGCTTGGAGTAGTAAAGTAACTAGTGCTAATGGCAGTGCTACAATAGTAAAACAATCAACATCAGCTAATCAACCAACCTATAATGCCACTGGTTTTGATGGTATCAGCAAACCTTCATTAAGTTTTGATGGAACTCTTACAACAAATAATTCATTATTCACTGATATAACAAATACAATGCCAATAACCAATGGCTCTGGGCAATACACTCTCATTGCAGTTTATAAACCAACAGCAACATCTGGATATTATGTAATCATGGAGCAGAACTCATCTTCTTCTACACTCACAACAGGCACAAGAGCAGGTATGATGATTGTTAACAGTAATCCAAATTTTAGTGGCCAAAATATAGATAGATTAGATAATACTAGCGGCTATCCATCAATAACCAATAACAACCCATACATCACCGCAATTGTAGTTAATAAAACAATTTCTCTTCCATTCTCTTTTTATAATAATTCACCTTCTCCAAACAATCTTGCTCCAAACGCAAATTCACAAGATTTATCATCATTATCAACTGGCAATACATATTTTGTTGTTGGTAGAAAATTTAACAATGCCGAACCATATAGCGGACACATAGCTGAACTGCTAATATACAACAATGCACTTAATCAAGCACAAATCAATGGCATACAAAATTATTTAGCCGAAAAATGGAGTTTACCAAAAGTATGCAATGGCACAACTAGTGCCACAGGCTACACAGGTGTTGCAGGATCTTTTACCCATAATCAATCACTTACTTGCAATACTGGATATAGCGGAACTATTACCGTTAACTGCACTAGATATGGCTCAACTGCAACCATTAACGGAAACTGCACTGCCAACACTTGCACTGCATCATTAAGCGGTAGTTTTGGAACAGGTGCCGTAACATCAACATCTATAACCACAGCAACTAGTTTAGCATCAACCAATACAACTCTTGCAAACTCATTATTGTGTGGCACTGGTTATAGCAAAACTTGGACTGGCTCTGGCACTGCTATTTGCACAAATCCTACCACAAATATTACTGTCGGAAGTTGTGCCATCAACACTTGCACAGTTCCTGCAACTACTGGCTATAGCAATCTGCCTGCAAATGTTAATTATACCGCAACTTCGCAACCAATTACAGGAGCATCTTGTGCTACTGGCTATACTGGCACTCCTGTTTATACATGTTTTTCTGGCAGTGTAGGATCGTCAACACAAGCAACATTAAGCGGTTGCACTGCCAATACTTGCACTGCATCATTAAGCGGTAGTTTTGGAGCAGGTGCCACAACATCAAAAATAAATTCCATTACAACAGGTCAAATATTACCAACTACTATTTCTGGTTTATCGTGTGGCACTGGTTATTCTTTAACCACAACTGGCTCTGGCACTGCTCTTTGCACAAATTCTGGCACCACAAATATTACTGTCGGAAGTTGTGCCATCAACACCTGCATTGCCCCAAGTGTAATACCTGCTGGCTATACTTTACCAAGTGTCTTTACCTATAACTACACAGGATCAACTCCGCAAGCAATAGGTTTATCTTGTGCTGCTGGTTATAGCGGCACCGCCACTGCAACTTATACTTGCAATAACACAAGCGGTAGCTCAACTACTGCCACAATTTCATCTTCTAGCGATTGCAATAGTAACTGCAATGTTGTTTTAAAATCTGATGGCTCTATCACTAATTGGGGATCTTACAAAGTATATTCTGGCACTTCTTTATCACTTATTCACAACACAACATCAAGCTCTGCTGCAGGTGTTTATTGCAACACTGGTTATGCAGGAGCCCCACAATATACTTGCAACAACGGCACTCTTGCATTAAGCGGTTGCTATCCTAATGTTTCTTCTAATGTTTCTGCTGTATTATCGGGATTATACTATGAAACATTTGCATCTTTAGGATCGAGTCCTAATACATATTCGCTTGGCAGTAGACTCACCTCTGGCATTACCACAAATATGGTTTATAATTGGTCAGGAAACTTTATTTTAGATACAGGCAGAACCAGTAATGTGGTAATTCATTTTACTGGTTATTATAAAGCAACCCGAACAGGAAACCATTATTTTGGTGCAACAACAGATGATGGAGTAAGAATTGTTGTTAATAATCAGTTAATCATTAATGATTGGTTCGATAGACCAGAAGGATTTAGCGCTCCATCTAGCCCGATTTATTTAAATATCGGCGATGTGGTGCCAGTTGATATATGGTATTATCAAAACGGTGGCGGAGCTTATTTTGCATTTTACGAAAGTGCAGATAATTCTAATTGGTCACCTACCGCTAATCTTACCGCTAATGTTTCAATCTCTCCATCTTTACAATACGAAACATTTTCATATTCTTCTGGACCATCTCCAAGCACATCTTCTGGCACTAAATTAACCTCTGGTATTATCACAACTATGCTTAACAATTGGGGAAGTGGCAATGTATTAGATACAGGCAGAAGCGATAATGTGATGATTCATTTTACTGGTTATTATAAAGCAACCCGAACAGGAAATCATTATTTTAATGCAGGAACAGATGATGGAGTGCAAATTACAATCAATGGAAATACAGTTTTTTCTTGGTGGGGTGATAGAGGATATGAATTAAGAAACTCATCTAGCCCAGTTTATTTAAATATCGGAGATGTGGCATCAGTTGATATATGGTATTATGAAAACGGTGGCGGAGCTGTTTTTAATTTTTTTGAAAGTGCAGATAACTCTAATTGGTCATCTATCACTAATCTTACCGCTAATTTTCCACAGCAACTCACTCCATCGCTATGGCTTGAAACCAAAGATAATCCAATTGCGGCTTTTGGAGGCAGTTCTGCTCCTGCAAATGGGGCCGCAATTTCTAAATGGAAAAGTCAATCTCCCGATGCTTTAGGCGGTAGTGCAATTGAGGTAAATCAAACATTATCAGCTAATCAACCACGATATTCATCAAGTGGTATCAATGGTTATCCTACTTTGCAATTAGATGGCAATGATTGGTTATCTTCTGATGTATATCTTGATCGTGGTGCAATAAACATTAATAATCTACTTGGTAATGTTGGATCTGCAAAAAATACCGCCACTCTTTTTGTTGTGCAAAAAGTAGACACCATAACAGACTCTGGATCTGTGGTGTTTCATGGTAATAAACTTAGTCAAAGATTTTTATTTTCTGCATATTGGGGCGGTAATTTATACTTTGATTTTGGGTCATGTTGCAATTATAACAGCTCTAGAATTGGCATATATAGCCCAACATATAATCCGATCATTGTATCACTTAAAAAAGATGTTAACAATTTATATATTTATCAAAATTCACAATCATTAATACAAACACCAGGATCTGACACTATTTCAGATGGAGATGCTTCAGATAAACTAAAATTAGATATCGCTTGGAGTTTAAACGGCAAAATAGCCGAAGTTATTCTTTATAAACAAGCACTTACCGATACTCAAAGAACAGCAGTCGAAAATTACCTTAAAGCAAAATGGAATATTGCCAGCGGTTGCTCTGCCTCTAACATTTCAAATGCCAACCATGGAGGTAAAATATTTTATTTCAGTGGCGAAACCGCAACTTGTAACACTGGTTATAGCTCTAGCATTACACCAACTAATCCTACTTGCAATAACGGAAGCTGGAATGGCAGTTGTAATATAAATCGTTGTGGCACTCTTGCTAACAGTAATTATTCTTCTCTTGAAGGAGTATATGGCAACACAGCAATTTGCAATGGTAGTTCTGGTTATGGTTCGAGCAATCCGGGATCTAATCCAGTTTGTCAGGCAAATGGAACTTGGAGCGCAAATTGCAGATGGAATAGTTGCAATGTAAATCAAATAACTGGATATGTCGGATTGCCAGCAACAGTTCCTAATCTAAATAATTTAAGTTATGTTTATTATTTTTCTCCTAATGTGCCTTGCACAACTAATTACTGGGGTTGTTTCAACGGTCCTGGTATGTGTTCTGGTGCATATAACTGCTGGAATACTAATTCAAACGGCTATAATATAAATATAGATCCTATGGGGTGCATTCAAGAATGACAGTGTTGAATTCCAAATTTGTTTTAATTTTAAAGTTGAAACGGCATTAGATAAAAAAACTTGGTGCAGTTATTTTGATAAAGAAATTACAATTGGTAACAAATTATTTTCTCTTTTTAACAATAAAGTGATGTTTTTTTCACTTTCTTGGGCTTTTTTAATTATTTTTTGCATTTGAGCAAAATTAGTAACAATTTGCTGATTAACACTCACCACAATATCGCCAAGAGCAATTCCTTTATAATAAGCATCGTAGCGAGAGTCAACTCCGTTCACTATCAAATAATTATCGATACCAGATTTATTAGTTATTTTTTCTTCGGCAAAACTAATACCCAGCAACTTGCCAATAGTTATTGATTTTATTGCACTTGTTTTGCTAGTATTTTTATTATTTTCAGCAAGATTTTTTTCGATAGTTAAAGTTAAAGTTTGAGTTTTTCCATAACGAAACACTACTACTTTAACATTTTTACCAACTGGTAATTTATTAACTACTTTTGGCAAAGTTTTAGTGTCGGTGATTTCTTGATCATCAAACTGCAAAATAACATCAGAAGGAATAATTCCTGCCTTATCTGCAGGGCCATTTTTAGTAATATCACTCACAAAAGCACCCTTTAAAGAATTTAACTTAATAGAATTAGCCAAATCTTGGCTTAAATCTTGCACCATAACCCCAATCCAACCTCTCACTACCTCACCTTGCTCTTTTAATTGTTTTAAAATTTGAAAAGCATTGTTAGAAGGTGTGGCAAAAGCAATGCCAACATTACCGCCAGAAGGTGAAAAAATAGAAGTGCTAATACCAACAACTTCGCCCTTACTATTAAATAAAGGGCCTCCAGAATTGCCTTTATTAATAGAGGCATCGGTTTGTAAATATTCATCGGTTTGCAAATTGCCAACATCTCGCCCACGTGCAGATAAAATACCAAGCGAAACCGAGCTACCAAAACCATAAGGATTGCCAATAGCAATAAGCCAATCACCAATTTTCATTCTAGAAGAATCGCCAAATCGAGCAAATTTTAGCTCTTTATTAGAGGCAATTTTTAACAAAGCTAGATCAGATTTTTTATCGAAGGCAACCAAACTAGCTTTATAAGTAGATTTATCGTGTAGACTAACATTTATTTCAAAAGCATCTTCTATCACATGGTAATTAGTGGCAATGTAGCCATCTTTTGAAATTAAAAAACCAGAACCGATTGAAATTATCTTTTTTTTATCGGTAATTTGTTGATCGAGTTGCTTTTTTAATTCTTCAAAAATTGGAGTAGGTGGAAAACTACCTAACATATTACTATCAAGCACTGTGGAATGTTGATTTTTAGAGCCTTGCACAGCAGAAATATTAGCAACAGCAGGAAGTAAAGTTTCAATTAATTCGGCAAAACCAAATATTATTTGAGATTTATTTGGTAATTCTTCTGATGTGCTTAATTTATTGTTTTCAATTTTATTATTTTCTTGACAAAAAGCGAAATTAAAACGAAAAACAGTTAAACAGATTAAAAATAATACTTTATAAAAAAAGATCATTTATTACCAAAATATTTAAAAAATTCACCTTCAGAAGAAATAATCATTTTTGTTTTATCGTTTAACATTGCTTTTTGATAAGCTTGCATTGAACGATAAAAATCGGCAAATTCGGGATCTCTTTCAAAAGAGTTGGCATAAACTTTATTAGCTTCAGCTTCGGCCGCACCCCTTACAATATCAGAATCTTTTTTAGCTTCGGCTTCGATGATAGTTTTTTGTTTATCGGCTTCAGCTTTAATTTTTTGAGCTTCCTGAGCACCTTTTGCCCTAATTTCTTTGGCTTCTTTTTCGCGTTCGGTTTGCATTCGACCATAAATAGCATCGGAATTTTCTTTTGGTAAATCAGTTCTCATGATTCGCACATCTACAATTTCGATGCCAAAAATTTCTGAAGAAGCACTCACTACATTTTTAATATTTTTCATAATATCGCCACGATTTTCGGTAAGAAGTTCGTTTAAAGAAATTTCACCAATCACCTGACGTAAACTAGAATCAAGAATACCTGCAAGTTTATTTGCTAAACCCTGATTATTTGCAACTGTGGTATAAAATTTAACAGGATCGATAATTTTATATTTTGCAAAAGCATTAATTAACAATCTTTTTTGATCAGAAGCAATAACTTCTTGTTCTGGCAGAGCTAAATCTATAATTCGTTTATCAAAAAATATAGCATTCTGCACTAGCGGAATTTTATAAGCAATACCAGATACATTAATAGTTTTAATCACTTTACCAAACTGCAAAACAAGAGCTTGTTTTCTTTGATCAACAACAAAAAAAGTGTTAAAAATTAAAAAGAAAAAAGTAAAAACAATAACTTTTATTTGCAAACTAGACATATTATTTTTTTAAACTTTGATTATCAAAAAAATAAGGCATAACCATATTTTTACTAATGTTTTTATCAACATATATTTTTTCGTTTTGACTATAGATTTTTTCCATTGTTTCAAGATAAATTCTTTTTTTAGTAACTTGTTTAGATTTAGCATATTGATTATAAACAGCTAAAAATCTAGATGCTTCACCTTGTGCATTTGCAACAACTTGTTTAGCATATGCTTCGGCCTCTTCTTTCATTTGAGATGCCAAGCCTTTAGCTCTAGGAATAACATCGTTAGAATAAGCTTGTGCCTGGTTAATTTCTTTTTCTTTATCGGCTTTAGCAGTTTGCACATCTAAAAAAGCATCACGAACTTGCGAAGGAGGATCAACCCTTCTTAACTGCACCTTAACAATTCTAACACCAGAAGTATAAGAATTAAGAACTTCTTGCAATAAATTTTTAGCATCATCTTCTATTTGTAATTTACCATCAGAAAGGGCATTAGCAATGGGGTTACGTGCAATAATTTCACGCATAGCACTTTCGGCAGACTGCCTAATTGATTGATAAGGATCAACGATATTAAAAATAAAATCTTTGATATCAGAAATTTGCCATTGTATTTGAAACTGTACATCGACAATGTTTTCGTCACCTGTAAGCATTAAGCTTTCAGCATTAAGATTACGATTTAGATATTTGTTTTCAAGAGAAGAAAAGCCAAATTCTTCAATATTTACTGCTGTTACATTTTTTTTAATCATCTGACCAACGGGATATGGTATATAATAATTTAAACCCGGATTTGCTACTTGTGAAAATTTACCAAAATATAACACAACTGCATTTTCACTAGGATTTACCTTATAAACACCTAGCGAGAGCCACAAAAATAAAACAGCTATCACAATATTGCGATAGTTTGGCTGATTATTATGGTAAAATTTTTTGATTATTTTCTGTAAAATATCATCTATATTGCTTGAAAATAAGGGATCTTTAGAATTTTTTGGCGGTTTTTTTTGCTGATTATTCTGCTGGTTATTGCCAAGATTTTGATTGTTTTGAGATGCAGATTGAGTGTTTTTTGGCGGTTGCCAAGAACTACCCCAAGGATCTTGCAAATAAAACTTCTGCCCTAAATTTTTAAAAAAAACATTTTTAAAAGCAACAAAAGCAAAAAAAATATAAGAAAAAACAGATTTTATAATAGGCATTACAATTGATAATAATTTAATTAACACAAAAATATTAATAAGCACATGATAAAAAGCAAGATATTTTTACAAAAAAAAGATAATAATATTATTAAAGATATTGGTATTATAAATTTTTAAAAGCAATATTAAGATTAAAAGTTCGCTGCGGTTTTATTAAATTACTCTGATTCACTTCTGAAACAGAAAAGCCAAAATCAACACAACAACCTTTATTAATAATGCTAAATCCTCTTTGTATTATTCTTCTTTGAACAAGATCTTGTATAAAATTAACTTGATACTGCCATTTTTTTTGCGAAAAACCTAAATTAGTATTAAATTGCGAGATTCTATTTTGATTAGTTATAGTTTTGCGAATTAATAAAAATTCATTATTTAAGAAAAATTTTTTATAATTGATATAAGTATTAAGCTGATTTACATCGTTTCTTAAATTAGATTCTTGCAGTTGAAAATTATAAGTAAAATTAAAATATTTATTTTTTGCCATACCAATTTGTCCGACAATATTAGATTTATTACTGTTGTTAAAACCTCTTATTTTAATATCTTGCTCTTTATTGCTAAATAAAAAAGATTGCCCTAAAACAAGATCTAGCTCTCT
>JAUMFK010000004.1:0-7486 GCA_032119875.1 Rickettsiales bacterium | reverse complement strand
TATACAGCTTTCGTTTTTTAAAGTTTTTATCTCAAAAATATTTTGTTAGATTGATTAATTTTAAGTTGAAATGGTATAAGAAGAGGTTCTTTTTCTTCATTACCTCTAAAACAAGGAAGACAAGCAAGTAACCTTCTAATTATTGATTCTGGTTGGTTTGATGGTGATTCTCCTATTATTTCTGGGATAGGAAATTTCATTGATTCTGGTTCTTCTGGAGATTGATTAGATTCAGAATCAGTTTTTATTATTACTTTGCTAGGAAATTTCGCTGATTGATCCTGTTGTAATTCTTGCTTTTTAACACCAGATATCACTGGATTTTGGTGTGTTTTCAAATCAGCAGGCTTTAATCTTCGCGGGCTAGTCGAATCTTCTGGTACTTTATTACAAGCGGTCTGTTGAGATTTTACTACCTCATTTTCTTTATTTTTGTCAAAAAAGATTGTATAATGCAAAACGGCACCAACACCAAAACCAACACAAGCACCAGTAACAGCAACAGGGACAGTAATAGGAAAAGTAAGAGTAGCAATACAAGTGCCTATAATGGCACCACCGGCTGTAAGAAGAAAAAAGCCAAAAAACTTATCATCTCCAGAAAAAGGAGCTCCACATATATTATCGGAACGGTTATCATGTTCACTAGATTTGACAGCAACACCGGGATTATGAGAAGAATGATCTTCAGATCTAGAAGGTTGTGTTGCATTGAGACAAGTATCTTCTGTGAATGAAGCTTTTTTTACATAACTATCCATAGATTTTTAAATTTAACTTGTTTAAATTAAGGTTTTTTAACCTTAATTTATAAAAGATTATGAAAAATTGTAAGCATTGCAATAGCACTAAACTCACTTTAAGTGGTATAGTTAAAAATAAACAACATTATACCATTTAATACCATTTCAACTTAACATACATTGTTAGATTGATTAATTTTAAAGTTGAAATGGTATAAAATTGAAAAACACCTGTTTTTAGGCTATTAAAACGAGATGTAACAGTGCCTATCTATGGTAAAAATCATGTTAATGGCATAAAGAATCTTTTTAGCAGTTATCAAAGAAAATATTGTCAAGATTGAACCTTATTAACCGATGAAAATTTTATCTCATTTATAAATTTATCTTGCATTTAAAAGAAAGTGAGTTTAGATTTAATGATAGAAAACAAAATTTATATAAAATTTTGTTAAAAATAAGAAAATCTCTCTAAAATTATCTAGATTGTTGGATAGTAGCTTTTGATGGATCGAATTTTTCATTATTTGGAGAAGGAGAAGAAGAAGGATGTTTTGTATTGTTTTCGTTATGATGGTTTAGATCTTGATTTTTCTTTACCGCGGCTAAAACAACCTCTGGATCTTTTTTTAATTTTTCGCTGGCATATAATAAAGCCTCAACATTTATTTCTAAAGCTTTTAATATGAAAGATTTTTTTTCTTTTAATTCTTCGCTGGCATATAATAAAGCCTCAACATTTATTTCTAAAGCTTTTAATATGAAAGATTCTTCTTTTTTTAATTCTTCTCTGGCATAATATAAAGATGGTAAGTTTTGTTCTAATGCCTCTAAAACAATCTCTTCATCTAGTTTGAAATTGTCGTTAATATATTTTAAACTATTGCCGTTTTTTTTTACCATAGCCATGGCAATATCTCGATCTTCTTGTAATTCTTTGCTGGCATGTGATATATTTTGGTCAAATGCTGTTACTGCAGCTAAAACAAATGCTTTATTATTTTTAAATAAATCAGGGGCATCTTCTAAAGAAAAATTATCTTGGTTGGTTAATATGTCAATAAACTCTTTATTTTCAATTAACGAAACATCAGCACATTTTAGAAAACGATTATTTCTATTTGTTAATTTTAATAACAATTTTGGATTTGATATTGGTAATTTCAAAGATTCTAATGCTTCTGAAATAAATTTTGGATCTAATATGAAAGTTTGAGAAGTCAATTCTTCTACTATTTTTTTAGGAAAATAAGATGATAGCTCTTTTTTCATCTTTCGAGAAAAAGGCTTTGGTAAGTCTATGGCTATCTCATTATAAAAGGTATCTGAAGATTTGGTAAGATTATTAGGTGATCTCATAAATCAAGTAAGTTAAATTAAAATAGTTTATTAGGGTTGTATCAAATGACCAGTAAAATATAATTTAGCATTCAATAGTGCTATTATATAAGATAATAATATAATAATATAATAGTATTATCAATAATGCAACAATTTTTTTATAAGATTAATTATTATGGCACTGTTGCATCTTAAATTATATTTTAGTGGCCATTTTTGGTATTACAGCTATTTTTAGTATGATATAACTTTCAGTTGTGCTAACGCAACAACACGATATGTTTAATACCATTTCAACTTAACATACATTGTTAGATTGATTAATTTTAAAATGGCACTTTTATCTGCCCGTTCATAAGCATTGGCAACAGCCAATTTCGCAGATTAGCAAGAGTTTGGTTTTGTTTAATGTTGTTGGCTATAAGATGCTTAAATTCGAAAAGATTGTTGAATTTTATTGCAACTTGTTCATTAAATGCAACCTTATAACTTAACAAATCGTCAGTTCCAATAACTGGCATTTTTGTGCCTTTACAATTTGAAATAGCAAAATCAAACATGCTATTGCTAACCATCGTTAAAAGTACAAAATTATAAAAATTTTTATTTTTAGTTTTAAAAGAATGTACGGTGCCAGTAACCAAACCATCAAATGGCGAAAATCCCGCTTTTAATAAATAAGGTCTTATCGCCCCAAAAAGAATATCAAATTTGTTTAAAATAAATAGATTTGTAGAAAAAAAATCACTGCTATTTTTTTGATTTAAACACATAGTTGAACTAGGCATAACAGACAAATCAATGGTATCAATACTTTTATTGCTATCAAAATTAAATTTAACAATATTTTTGCTTAATAATTTATTCATTCTTAAAACCTCCCAGCCAGCAGGAATTGCTCTTTTTAGCTCTGCATTCCACACCATTGCACCGCCTGATGATTTATAGGGTTTGCCATTTTCATCGGGGAAATCAAACTGCACAAACCAATAATCATAAAGAGTTTTTGCCATTTTCTCTAACTCGGAGTTAATACGGTTGTTGAGCTCTATTTTGGCATCGAGAGAGGAAAGGACGGAGGCGATTTTTTGTTGAATTGATAGTTCGGGCAAATCAATATCCAAGTTATAATAAGAATCAAATGTCATGCTTGGAACACTTGTGCCAGTATTAAGCTTACTTAAGTCAAGTAATTTTAAAAAGTTGAATAAATAAAATGGATTCGCTAATTTTTTATTTACAATAGAGTAGTAAATTGTGTCAACAGTCCAAAATGGCTTATTTACATATTGAATATTTGCTAATGTGCCTTTTCTTGGAAGTAAAATACTTTCGTAATTATAAATAGCTTTGTTGCCATATCGCATTATTCCTCCGCTACCATAAATAGGAATATTGCCAGAATTTAATTCTTTATGATCTCTTCCGTTCTTAATGGATAAAAGTTGCTTGAGCTTGAATTTACTCATATCTCAATGTGGTTTTGATTATGGGATTTGGTGTTGTTCTTTTAAATAAAAAAGCTATTTAATTGATTTTAGCATCAACGCTTTTTGAGAAATGAGAAATAATATTTTACCAGCGATAGTGTGCAAAAGCTTTATTTGCTTCGGCCATTTTGAATACTTCTTCTTTTTTCTTTGCGGCCCAACCTTTATTTTCTAGCGAATCAAGAATTACAGAAGTGACTTTATTAGAAAGTTTTCGACCTTTGATATTTTCAATAGAAATTTTTAGCCATTTTAAAGCCAAAGCAGAACCTCTTCTGGCAGAAACTTCAACAGGAATTTGGTAGGTTGCACCGCCTATTCTACGAGAGCGAACCTCGATTTTTGGGGTGATAACTTCAAGAGCTTCTTTAAAAATATCGATGGGAGATCTTTTTAATTTTTTTTCGAGATCGTTAAAAGAATCGTAAATGGCTTTTTCAACTACTGATTTTTTGCCATCGTTCATTAAACGGTTAACGAATCTAGATACTATTACTTCTTTATATTTTGCATCTGGGAAAATTTTTCTGATTTTTGCGGCTTTTCTTCTCATAAGATTATAAATGATTGTTTAAAAATTTATTTTGGTTTTTGAGCACCATATTTAGAACGGGCTTGCTTGCGGTTTTTTACACCTTGAGTATCAAGAGAACCTCGAACAATATGGTAGCGAACACCCGGAAGATCTTTTACCCTTCCGCCACGTATTGCTACAACAGAGTGTTCTTGCAAATTATGACCTTCACCAGGAATGTAGGCGATAACTTCAAAACCATTGGTAAGCTTTACTCTTGCAACTTTTCTTAAGGCAGAGTTTGGTTTTTTTGGTGTGGTTGTGTAGACTCTAGTGCAAACACCTCTTTTTTGCGGGCAAGAACTTATAGCGGGAACTTTGTTTTTTGCTGTTTGTTTAACCCTTGGTTTTCTGATTAATTGATTAATTGTAGGCATATAAATAAAAAACAAAACATAGCAATGCTAATGTTTTAATTAGAAAAATTTGATATTATTTTAAAACTTAATATTATAAGGTCAAGTATTTTTTAAACTTATTATGAAGTTTTTTTATTTTCCGATACAAAATTTAGTAAAGATCTGATCTAATAAATCTTCGCTGGTAATTTTGCCAGTAATAAAACCAAGTTCGTTGCTAGCAATTCTTAAATTTTCAAAAGCAATTTCTGGATAAGGTAATAAACAAAAATCTTGCAAAGCTTGTAAAGTATTTTGCAAAGCTAAACGATATCTTTGATTGGTAATTAAATTATGGCAAGTGCTAGGAATAATATTTTTTACTTTATGATGTAAAGCTTGTTTAAGATTAAGAATATTGATATTTTGCAATAAAGAAATTTCAATGACATCGAATTGTTTTTTTTGTAATAAAGATAGAATTTTTGTTAATTTATGTGATTTTTCTTGATCAATTTTATTAATTACAATTAAGGTATTTTTTGGTAAAAATTCGTTAATGAAATGTTGAGGTAATTTAGGATTAGTGGCATCAATAACTAATATTTTAAGATCAGAAGTTTTGGCTTTTTGCAAAGATTTGGTAATACCAATTTTTTCGATAGCATTTTTGCTGTTTCTAATTCCGGCAGTATCTGCTATTTTTACCATCATATCTGCAATATGCAAATGCACTTCAATAACATCGCGAGTAGTGCCAGCATAAGGAGAAACAATAGCAACTTCGCTATTTGATAAATGGTTTATTAAGCTAGATTTGCCAACATTTGTAGCACCTATAATTGCTAAACTTAAGCCATCTTTAATTTTTTGCCCAATTAAATTATCGTTTAGATGCTGGTAAATGCTAGATGTTAAGTGGTTTATTTGTTGATTAATATTTTGTTGTAATTCTTGTGGTAAATCATCTTCTGGAAAATCGATGATTGCAGTAAGTAAAGAGCTGATTTCTAATAAATTTTTTCTCCATTGAAAATATATAGTGCTTAACCCTCCCTTCATTTGATTTAAGGCTTGCTTATGTTGTGTAGCGGTTTCGCTATTTATTAAATCGACAATTGCTTCGGCTTGCACTAAATCGAGTTTATTATTATAAAAAGCTTGTTTTGAAAACTCACCTGGTAAGGCAAGAGAAACATCAGAAATGGTAAGTAGGCAAGAAGTTATTTGTTGCAAAATAAATGGTGAAGAATGAATGCTTATTTCGGCAACATCTTCTCCTGTAAAACTATGAGGGGCATTAAAAAACACTACCAATGCTTCATCTATTAAAGTTTGATTAATAATTATTTTTTGCAATAAAATTTGTCGAGGGTTTAGGTTGTTTTTTATGCCCAAAGCATTTAAACAATATTTGGTTTTAGATCCAGAAATTCTAATGACGGTTACCGCCGAAGAATGTATAGAGGTTATGGGAGCAAAAATAGTATTTTTGAGATGAGAAGATTTTTGCATAGCAAATTTATTTATTTTTTGCTAGTTTGTTTGGGGGAGTGTTGCAAATAGCTGGTTTATATCTTTAAAAGATTTAAATTCTAAAGCATTGCCACAATAGTCGTAAAAAAACATGGTTGCTTGCTCGCCAACTTGATTTTTAAAGCGAATATAAGGCTGAATGGCAAATGTTAAGTTTTTTTCTTGTAAATTTTTGGCAAAATTATGCCAATCTTGCCATGCTAACACTACTCCAAAATGAGGAACTGGCACTTGATGACCATCAACTAAATTTGTGATATTAGTATTAGAATTTGGTTTTAGATGAGTTACTAATTGATGACCAAAAAAGTTCCAATCGATCCAAGATTGCGACTCTCTGCCTTTTTTTAAACCAAGTAAATTGCCATAAAAATCATTTGCTTTTGTTAAAGAAGATACAGGTATAGCCAAATGAAAAGGTGCTAGCATAATAAGTTTAAGATATTAAAACTTATGCAGAAATAACTGTTACAAAAGTTCTGTTTTTGTGAGCACTTTTTATAAATTTAACAATGCCATCAATTTTAGCAAAAATAGTGTGATCTTTACCGATACCAACATTTTCGCCCGGATGCCATTTGGTGCCTCTTTGACGAAGAATGATATTGCCAGCAATCACTAATTGACCGCCAAATTTTTTAATGCCGAGCCTACGACCTGCAGAATCTCGACCATTTCGGGAACTACCGCCCGCTTTCTTTGTTGCCATGGTTGTTTAGAATTAATTTTAGTTATTAATTGCAGTAATTTGTAATAAAGTGTGATTTTGACGATGACCTTTTTTTCGGCGTGAGTTTTGTCTTCTTCTTTTTTTAAAAGAAATTACTTTATCGCCTTTAAACTTTTTTAAAACCTCTGCTTCAACTGATGCAGAAGAAACATAAGGAGAACCAAAAATTGTTTGGTTATCAGAATTGCCAATTAACAAAACATTATTAATCACAATTTTAGAACCGACATCATGATTTTGTTTATCGACAATGATTTTTTGTTGAGGAGATACCCGGTATTGTTTACCTTGAATTTCAACTATTGCAAACATAATTTTGAAAATTTTAATTAAAAATAATGTTAAAAGTATAAAAATAAAAATTTAACAAGCAAGAGTTTATTTAAAAAAATAAACAACTTTTTTCATTAATTCTTAAAATTGATCAAAAAATTAAAACAAATTTGGGGTGCAAGAGTGCCTAAACATTGCCATTAGCTGATATTGTTTTCGTTTTTAATTTGGTTTCCTAAAAAATTTAGGGCAACTAGATAGGTTTCAGAAGAATCTGATCTGGATGATTTTGGTTTAAAATATTTTACTTGTTTAAATTTTTGTTTTAGTTGCTGTAAAATAAGTTCAGAACTACTGCCTTGAAAAATTTTACTTACCAAGTAACCGCCATTTTTTAAGATTTTATCAGCTATTGTTAAAACATCTTCTAATAAGTCAATAATTTGTAAATGATCGACAAT
>JAUMFK010000003.1:0-34808 GCA_032119875.1 Rickettsiales bacterium | reverse complement strand
AATGCCTGCACTGCCCCAAGTGTAATACCTACTGGCTATGTTTTGCCAAGTGTCTTTACTTATAGTTACACAGGGTCAACCCCGCTACAAATTACAGGAGTATCTTGTGCTGCTGGTTATAGTGGCACCGCCGCCACTGCAACTTATACTTGCGATAACACAAGCGGTAGCTCAACTACTGCCACAATTTCATCTGCTAGCGGTTGTGCCGCCAACACCTGCACTGCTGTGTTAAAAAATCATGACAATACTTTAAATATTCGTTATGCAAATGTTTCTACAGGATTAGTTGATTTTAACAACATATTTGATAATTTATCATGCAATTTTAATCAAACAAAAGTAACAGTTGATACTTACCCTCCTAATTCTTTTGTTTGCAATCCTGCAGGAACAGCATATAAATTAGGAAATTGTTACAATAAATGTGCTGTTAATAGTGGAGTAATAATGACTAATACAGCATATAAAAACCGAAATTCCTCAACAATTTATCTTGATCATAATTCTACCTCAAATAATGATATAATCTGTAACACTGGTTATAGTGGCACTGCAAGTTATGTTTGTAACAACGGCAATCTTTCTGGTTTGCAAGGATGCGCTATTAACACTTGTACTGCTCCAAGCACTGATGGCTATGTTTTGCCAAGTGTCTTTACTTATAGCTACACATGGTCAACTCCGCTACAAATTTTAGGAGCATCTTGTGACACTGGCTATAGCGGAACTCCTACTTATGAATGCTCTGCTAGTATTGTAGGATCATTAACACAAGCAACATTAAGCGGTTGTAATATAAAATGTGGCACTCTTGCTAACAGTAATTATTCTTCTCGTGAAGGAGTGTATGGCGACACAGCAACTTGCAATGGTGGTTTTGGTTATGGTTCGAGCAATCCGGGATCTAATCCAATTTGTCAGGCAAATGGAACTTGGAGTGCAAATTGCAGATGGAATAGTTGCAATGTAAATCAAATACCTGGATATGTCAGATTGCCAGCAACAGTTCCTAATCTAAATAGCACAGGTTATGTTTATCATTTTTCTCCTATTAATGTGCCTTGTGACACTGGTTATACAGGTGTTTACTTAAACTCCGGTGTATATAACTGTTGGAATACTAATTCAGACGGCACTAATATAAATATAGATCCTCGTGGTTGTATTAAAACAAGAATTTTTTCATTTCATGAAGGTTCATCTTTTGCAGAAAATGCAACACCGGGTTTCAAAATAATTTGGGCTCATTTTGAATATGGAGGTTTTAACGAAGGCGAAACCAGTAGAACTTGCGGAGCTGGTGGTTGCCAAAACAGATTTAGCTGTAGAACAGAAAAATGGGCTAACAACAATAATGACATTGGAAATGATACCGGAATTAAAAATACAGGAGGTATAATAAGTGGATATATAGATAATAATACTTTCGGAGATCCAGATCTTTGGTGTTACAAAACAGCTAGAATTACAATAAAAGAATGCCCTATCGGAACTAAATTTGATGGAGCTTTATGTGTTTTATGTAATGGCAGTAGAGCAGATGGCACATCACCAGGATTAAATAGTTGTCAATAAATTTATGGTGCAACAGTGCCTTTATGTTGGCAACTTTTTTAATTTTAACTTGCCTTTAATTGCCAATAATTCCGCCAAGTTTGATGGGTTTAATGCTGGTTGCCAAGCCTTGTTGATTAGATTGCACAAAACAACCGCAAAAAGTGGCTTCTTGACTGGCTGGCTGCATACGTTCGGCTTTTCTTTTGTGTAAAAAAATTTGAATTGGCACATTTTTTTCCATGCCAATAACCGAATCGTAGTCGCCACACATGCCTGCATCGGTTTGATAAGCTGTGCCAGCCTTCATGATGTGGCAATCGTTAGTAGGAATATGAGTATGTGAACCAACAAGAGCGGTTATTTTGCCATCTAAAAATTTTGCCATTGCCATTTTTTCAGAAGTGGCTTCGGCATGAAAATCGACAAAAATAGCATCGATGTTTTTACCAAGAGGATAGGCTTTGATGATTTTTTCAGCACAGGCAAAAGGGCAATCAACATTATATTTCATAAAAACCTGCCCCATTAAATGCAAGACTAAAATTTTTTTGGTAGTAGAAACTTCAAAAATACCAAAACCATTGCCAGGGCTAGAAGGTGGAAAATTAGCAGGACGTAAAATATTTTTGTGTGTAGCAAGTAAATTATTAGCTTCTTTGTTATCCCAGATGTGATCGCCACCAGTAATTACAGAGGCTCCTGCTTGAAATATTTCGAGGCAAGATTGTTGATTTAAGCCAAAACCTCCGCTAGCATTATCGGCATTAACAATAATGAAATCGAGTTGTAATTGTGTTGTTAAGATAGGAAGATATTTGGCAATTGCATTTTTGCCACTTCTACCAACTACATCGCCACAAAATAAGATATTCATTAATAGCCTTGTTTTTTGAGGTTTAAATTATTTTGTAAGGCAGATTCGTATTTATCGCCATTTTCGAGTAATTTTTCTTTGGTATAGTAAAGTTCTTGCCTAGTTTCGGTGGCAAATTCAAAATTTGGGCTTTCAACAATAGCATCAACAGGGCAAGCTTCTTGACATAAGCCACAATAAATGCATTTTAGCATATCAATATCGTATTTTGTGGTTTTACGACTGCCATCTTCTCGCTCACAAGCCTCAATAGTAATTGCTTGAGCTGGGCAGATTGCCTCACATAACTTGCAGGCAATACAACGCTCTTCGCCGTTAGGATATCGACGTAGGGCATGTTCGCCACGAAACCTAGGGCTAATTGGACCTTTTTCATAAGGATAATTTATGGTATATTTTCTTTTAAACATATGCTTAAAAGTGAGCCAATGGCCTTTAATGATATCGATTAGTAAAAAAGAAAAAAGATATTTAGATATTTTCATTTTTTATAAAAAAGGTTTAAAGTAGACAAGATAAGTAGCAACTCCTACCACCCAAATTAAAGAGATAGGCAAAAATACTTTCCAGCCTAAACGCATTAGCTGATCGTAGCGATATCTTGGCAGAGTGGCTCTTACCCAAATAAAACAAAATAGTAAAAAAATAATTTTTAGCATTAACCAAACAGCACCAGGAATTGCTAAACAAAAAGGATGGTTGCAAATAGGAAGCCAGCCACCTAAAAATAAAATAGAAGCAACAGAAGAAATGAGAATCATGTTGGCATATTCGCCTAAAAAAAACATTGCAAAAGCCATAGAGCTATATTCAACATTATAGCCTGCCACAAGCTCTGCCTCTGCTTCTGGTAAATCAAAAGGATGACGATTTGTTTCGGCTAAAGCGGAGGCAAAAAACAAAACAAACATAGGGAACATAGAAAAAACATACCAACCATTTTTTTGTGCCAAGATGATTTCTGATAAGTTAAGAGAACCCGACATAAGCACCACCGAAATAATGATAAGCCCAATAGAAACTTCATAAGAAATCATTTGTGCAGAAGAACGAATTGCACCTAAAAAAGCATATTTAGAATTACTGGCCCAACCTGCAATGATAATGCCATAAACACCCAAAGAAGAAGTGGCAAGCAAATATAATACACCAATATTGAGATTAGCAACCACAAAGTTTTCGCTAAACGGAATAACTGCCCAGCCAATAAGGGCAAGCACAAAAGTGATGATAGGGGCAAGTAAAAACAAGGCTTTATTTGCTTTACTTGGAATAATTACTTCTTTTAATAACAATTTTAAACCATCGGCCAGCGGTTGCAACAAGCCAAATGGCCCAACCACATTAGGGCCTTTACGCAGTTGCATAGCGGCAATAACTTTTCGCTCCATTAAGGTAAGGTAGGCAACAGCACCAAGCAAAGGCAAGATGATGATGAGAATTTTAATAAAGATGGAAATTAGATAAGAGATATCTATCATTGATTAAAAAAATATAACAAGTTAAGCAAATAGCATTAATTGTAAGGAACAAATTTTTTTTGTCAAACATTTTATATTGCATTTTATAAGTAAATTCGTTATAATTTTTTGTTAGGAAAAGCAACATATTTATTTAATTTAATGATAACCTGCACTAGACAATTTCATTTTGATTCTGCCCACCGAGTTATGCAACATGAGCATAAATGCAAGCTGCTTCATGGGCATCGCTATGTGGTTGAGGCAACATTTAGTGCTTCTCATCTTGATGATTTAGGCAGAGTTATCGATTTTTCAGTAATTAAAAATTTACTTGGCACTTGGCTAGATGATAACTTCGATCACAACACAATTTTACATCAAAACGATGCCCAACTTGGCGAGCAAATTTCTAAAATAACTGGGCAAAAAATTTATTATTTGCCTTGCAATCCTACTGCCGAAAATATTGCTTGGTATTTGCACAGCAAAATCTGCCCCCTACTTTTTGATGCCCACAACATTACCTGTGTAAGCATCACCGTTTTTGAAACCCCTAATTGCTCTGCCCAAATAAAATGAATCACCAGTTTTTCTGCCGAGTCTACTACGAAGATACCGATTGTGGCAAAATTGTTTATTATGCCAATTATCTAAAATTTTGCGAACGAGCCAGAACCGAGCTTTTACGCAGTTTTAATATTTCGCAAAGTGTTTTAGCAAACGAGCAAAAAATTGCTTGTGTAGTGCGAAATTGTCAAATAAATTATCATAGCCCTGCTTTTTTTGACGATTTGCTTTTAATTGAAAGCAAAATCACTAATTTAGGCAAGGCATCAATTACTATGCAACAACAAATTACTTGCAATAGCAAAAAAATTGCCAGCCTTGTTGTTAATTTAGCTTGCATTAACACCATAACTTTTAAGCCTTGCAAACTGCCAACAACCATTCAACAAATTTTTTATGTTTGATAATTTTTCTAATAAAGTCACCCAAATTTTTCAGAGTATTTCTGGTAAAAAACTTATCACCGAAGATCATCTAAACCAAACCCTACGCGAAATCAGAATCGCTCTTCTTGAAGCCGATGTTTCATTGCCTGTTGCCAAAGATTTTATTAACAAAGTAAAAGAAGAAGCTTTAGGTAAGCAAGTTTTAAAAAATGTCGCTCCGGGGCAGATGATTGTTAAAGTAGTTCACGATTGTTTAGTCGATTTATTTGGCACAGAAAAAGCCGAAATTAATTTAGCTACCACTCCTCCTGCTGTTATCTTGATGGTTGGCTTGCAAGGTGCAGGCAAAACAACCAGCTCTGCAAAGCTTGCTTCGTTGCTAAAAAATAAAATGCGCAAAAAAGTTTTGCTAGCTTCACTTGATATTTATAGGCCGGCGGCGGTTGAGCAGTTGGCGATTTTGGCAAAAAAAATAGAAGTTGATTTTGCTAATTTTGTTGCCGAAAAAACTGTGTTGCAATTGGCGGAAATTGCCAAAAAACAAGCAATTGACTATGCTTATGATGTTTTAATTCTTGATACCGCAGGTCGAACATCTATCAATACCGAGCTAATGCAAGAATTAATCAATCTAAATAAATTCACTAATCCTTGCGAAGTTTTACTTACTGTCGATGCCATGATTGGGCAAGATGCTTTGAATGTTGCCAAAAATTTTCAACAAGCTCTACCTCTTACTGGCATAGTTCTTACTAGGCTCGATGGCGATAGCAGAGGCGGTGTTGCCCTTACCATGAAGGCAACCACTAATTGTCCAATAAAATTTATTGGCACTGGTGAAAAGTTAGGAGATTTTGCCGAATTTAATCCAGATCGAATCGCTTCTAGAATTGTTGGCATGGGCGATATTGTTTCGTTAGTTGAAAAGGCTCAAGAAATTTTTGATATTAAAGAAATAGAAACCGCCACTAGCAAATTTAAAAAAGGTAAAGTTGATTTTAATGATATTTTAAGCCAAATTCGCAATATGCGAAAAATGGGCGGAATGGCATCTATTGTTAATTTACTGCCCGGTTTTAGTGGCATTAAAGAACAACTTAAAAACATGAATCACTTTGAATCAGAAGTTAAAAAACAAGAGGCAATTATTTTAGCCATGACTCCAAAAGAGCGTTGCAACCCAGATTTACTCAATTCTTCTCGAAAACATCGTATTGCCAAGGGTGCTGGCTCAAATATTCAGGAGGTAAATAGATTAATGAAAAAATATAAACAAATGCAAAAAATGATGCATAAATTTGGCAAAATCGATCCTAAACAACTCGAAGAAATGATGCAGAAAACCCAATAAATATACATAAAAATATGCAAAATCACTTTTTTACTTTTATTATTTTTCTGTGGTTAACTTTATTTATTTCTGCCTGTTCTACCGATAAAAAATACGATAAAAAAAAAGCAATTAATTTACTTACCAATGCCCAAGAAACACCTATCTCTGGCGAAAAAGTATTGTTGTCAAAAACAATAAACAAAAAATCTTTTACTTATAATGAGCTTACTGGTTTTGGGCATTTAGTTAAAAATTATCATATCAAGCAGCGAAATTTTTTTGGCTTATCATCAAAACAATTTTATGAATTTAGCAAGCAAACAATTTATCAAAAATTTTATTTACAAAATCATAGCCAAACTTTTATTTTTGAGCCACAAATTGTTAAAAATAATTTGTTTGTTCTTACCGCTTCGGGGCATTTGCAAAAATATCAAATAATTGAAATTGAGAAAAATATTTCTTTTCAATTATTATGGCAAAAACCAATATTTACTAGCATTGCTAACCATCAATATCGTTTGTTAAAAATGTCTAGTTGCCAAGAAATGCTTCTGTTAATTGATGGCAGTAACAAAATCAAAGCTATTGCTGCTGATAATGGCAATTTATTATGGCAAAAAGAGTTATCTGCAATGCTTTCTTCGGCTCCTGTTTGCTCGGCAAATGCTGTTTTTGTAAGTAGCAACAACAACAAAACTTTTTCATTGCAAAAAAATAACGGCAATATTAATTGGATACATCAGGGGTTAGTTGCCAATACTACTATTTTTAATAGTCCAAACATTATTTTATGGCAAAATAATTTGTTGGTCGGCTATGCATCTGGCGATATTTATTTGTTGCAACAACAAAATGGCAACGAAATTTGGCAAAATAATGTAAATCTATATCAAAATACCGTCCATCAAGATTATTTACTCGATATTAATGCTAATTTAATCATTGCCGATAATGCCGTTTTTGTGGTAGGTAATGGCGGTTTGTTAAAGAGTTTAAAACTTGCCGACGGATCTTTGCTATGGCAAATTAACGAATCTAGTTTAGTAAATTTTTGGCTAGTTTCTGATAATTTATTTTTTATAAACAACCAAAATAAACTGATTGCTCTTAACAAAAACAATGGCAAAATCAAGTGGCAAAATCAACTGCCTTATTTAAAAAAAGCTAAAAAACTCGATAGCAAAATTATTTATAATGGTTTAGTGGTGGCAGGTGAAAAAATTTTAATTACTAGTCAAAATGGTGATTTTATTATTGTTTCTGCTCTTGATGGCATAATCGAAACATCTATAAATCTAGGATCAGAAATTTTTCATCAACCATTGGTAATAGATGATAAAATATATTTACATTTACTCCATAAATTTACTAGTCAACTAATAGTTTTACAATAATGCTTACATCTTTTCCTAATCAATATAATGCCGCCGTTACCGAAAGTAAATGGCAAAAATACTGGCAAGAACAAAAAATTTATCAATGGCAACCATCACAATCAAGGTTTGATAGTTTTGTGATCGATACTCCGCCTCCAACGGTTTCTGGTTTATTGCATATGGGGCATGTTTTTTCTTACACTCAAGCCGATTTTATTGCCAGATTTCAACGCATGCAGGGCAAACAAGTTTTTTATCCAATGGGCTTTGATGATAACGGCTTACCTACCGAAAGGTTGGTTGAAAAAATCATCGGCAAAAAAGCTAGCATTTACGAACAAGAAAATGGGCAAGGGTCTTTTGTAAAAAAGTGCCAAGAAGTTGTGCAAGAAGCCGAAACTGAATTTGAAAGTTTATTTAACCAAATTGCTTTATCTGTTGATTGGGAACAAAAATATCAAACTATTTCACCGCAATCGCAAAAATTATCGCAAGCTTCTTTTCTCGATTTATGGCATAAAAACTACATAGAAAAAAAACTTGCTCCAGTATTTTATGATATCACCGATCGCACCGCTTTAGCTCAAGCCGATTTGGTTGATAACGAAGTTGAAGGTTTTCAATATCAATTTTATTTTACAATTGAGCAATATCAAGTTGCCATCATGACAACCCGTCCAGAGCTTTTGCCTGCTTGTGTTGCTTTGGTTGTGCATCCGCAAGATGGTAGATATCTTAATTTTATTGGTAAAAAGGCAATTTCGCCTTTGTTTAATCTTGAAGTTCCTGTAATTGCCGATGATCTTGTGCAGTTTGAAAAAGGCACAGGGGCGGTAATGTGTTGCACTTTTGGTGATGAAACCGATTTAAAATGGCAAAAAAAACACAACCTACCAAACCGAGAAATTATTAATAGTTTTGGTAAATTTAAAACCGCTTCCGAACTTGCTCATTTAGCCGATAACAAGCTTTACCAAGAACTTTTGGCTGATAAAAAACTTAAAGAAGGAAAAGAGGCAATAGTTTTAGCTTTAACTCAACAAAAATTACTTTTAGGTGATCCGCAAAAAATTGTGCGTTCTGTAAAGTGTGCCGAAAGATCTGGCACTCCTATCGAAATTATTTCTCAAGAGCAATGGTTTATCAAATTACTTAATAAAAAAGCCGACTTGCATCATAAAGTAGAGCAATGCAACTGGAGGCCAGCTTATATGAAAGTAAGAATTCAGCAGTGGATAGATGGCTTGGCTTTTGATTGGTGCATTTCTAGGCAACGATTTTTTGGAGTAAAATTTCCTGTCTGGAAGCTAGTTTCACTTGATGGTTTGCAAACTAAATTTGCGGTGGCAGATATTTCGCAACTGCCAGTTGATCCCCTTGTTGATTTACCTTTTGGCTATGTTAAAACTTCTCACAATTTAGTTGAAGATGTTAGCGGGCAACGGTGGCAAATTTTTCCAGAAACTGCGGTGATGGATACTTGGGCAACTTCTTCTATCACTCCGCAACTTTCATCTCATGCAATTAGTAGTCAATTTTGTTTTGATTCTACCAGACACAATCAGCTTTTTCCTGCCGATTTAAGGCCTCAAGCTCACGAAATTATTAGAACTTGGGCATTTTATACTATTGCCAAATCTTTACTGCACGAAGATAGTGTTCCTTGGTATAATTTAATGATTTCTGGTTGGTGTTTGGCTGCTGATAAAACTAAAATGAGCAAATCAAAAGGCAATGTTATTACTCCTGCTAGTTTAATTGCGAGCAAAGGAGCAGATGCTGTGCGATATTGGGCTTCTTCTTCAAGTTTGGGGGCAGATATTGCATATAGTGAAGAAGTTTTTAAAATTGGGCAAAAATTAATTACCAAACTTTTTAATGCTTGCAAGTTTGCTTATAGCCATTTTGGAGTGCTAAACAAATTTGACAATGCCTATTTTGTTGAAAATATCACCTATACTTCCGATTTATATATTTTACAAAAATTGCAAAATGTTTTAGAAATTTATCAGCAAGAATTTTTGCAATTCGAATATGCCAAGGCTTTAGAAGTGGTAGAAGAATTTTTTTGGAAGTATCTTTGCGACAACTATCTAGAAATTTGCAAGGTTCGTTGTTATGGCTTGTTGGCCGAAAAATATGCAGATCAAACATTAACTAAAGAGCAACAAGAAAATATTTTAGCAGGTCAAAAAAGTGCAGTAAGCACATTGTATTTGGTTTTTAATGCCATACTTAAACTATTTGCTCCGTTTTTGCCCCATATTTGCGAAGAATTATATAGTTTAGTTTTCACTTCTGAATTTAGTGAAAAAAAATCAATCCATAGCAGAAATAATTTTGCTTATTTACCTTTATGTTTTGAAAATAGCAAAGCTTTACAACAAGGAGAATGGCTTTTGGCAACACTTTTTGCAGTGCGAAAATATAAATCAGAGCATAATTTATCAATAAAAACTACTATTAATAAACTAATTGTTCACTATAATTTTTACGACGATGTTTTATGTGATTTAGGCAATGTTTGCAATGCTAAAAATGTTGAAATTAATTTATTTTTAGAAAATGTTAAAATAGAAAATTAATGACAAAAATTAAAAAAATATGAGTGAAATAATAAATAATACCATTTCAACTTAATTGATTAATTTTAAAGTTGAAATGGTATAATATATTATTAACTTTTTAAAAATTGTCTTGAAAAATAAAAAATAATATGGTGAAATTAAATTTTTTACTTGTTATCAACTTTCATTTTATTAAAAATGCAAAAACTTGTTATTATTTTTTTTCTTGTTTTTGTTGGTTGTGCAGGCAATCATAAACAAACATCGCAACATAATTTAGCGGTAAAGCCAAACGAATTTTGGTGGCCAAATAAAATTAATTTATCTCCCCTGCGTCAGCAGTCTGTTTTGGCTAATCCTTATGGTTCTAATTTTGATTATGCCGTAGAGTTTGCAAAAGTCGATATTGAATCTTTAAAACAAGATATCAAAAAAATCTTAACCACTTCTCAAAGCTGGTGGCCTGCCGATTATGGTAATTATGGCCCATTTTTTATACGCATGGCTTGGCATAGTGCTGGCACTTATAGGCTTGCAGATGGCAGGGGCGGTGCTGGTGGTGGGCAACAGCGTTTTGAACCGCTAAACAGTTGGCCAGATAATGCTAATTTAGATAAGGCAAGAAGGTTGCTTTGGCCAATTAAACAAAAATATGGCAAACAAGTTTCTTGGGCCGATTTAATGGTTCTTTCTGGCAATGTTGCACTTGAATCGATGGGCTTTAAAACAATTGGCTTTGCAGGTGGCAGAGTTGATGATTTCGAGCCAGATTTGGTTTATTGGGGGCCAGAAAATAAATTTATGGCAAGCGATCGTTTTGATAAAAATGGTAAATTAATTAAAAATCTTGGTGCAACTACTATGGGTTTAATTTATGTAAATCCCGAAGGCCCTAACGGCAATGGCAATCCACTTGAAGCGGCAGCCCAAATTCGTGAAACTTTCGCTAATATGGCAATGAATGACGAAGAAACAGTTGCTTTAATTGCAGGCGGTCATACTTTTGGCAAAAATCACGGTGCACACAAAGTAGCAAAATGTATCGGTTCTGATCCTGCAAATAGTGGGCTTGAATTGCAAGGTTTTGGCTGGCACAATAAATGTGGTAGTGGCAATGGGCCTGATACTGTAACTAGCGGTTTAGAAGGCGCTTGGCATGCTAATCCAACCAAATGGACAATGGGTTATTTAAAAACTTTATTTGCTTACAATTGGGTTAAAACCAAAAGTCCTGCTGGTGCAATTCAATGGATTCCCGAAAAAAATCAAGCAGCAAATACGGTTCCTGATGCTTATGATATCAATAAAAAGCATGCACCAACTATGCTTACAACCGATCTATCTTTAAAAGAAGATAAAAAATATCGCGAAATTTCTCAACACTTCTTAAAAAATCCGCAAGAGTTTGAAAAAGCTTTTGCAAGAGCTTGGTTTAAACTTACTCATCGTGATATGGGCCCAAGAGCTAGATATATTGGCAAACAATCTCCAACAGAAGTTTTTGTTTGGCAAGATCCACTACCAAAAGCAAATTACAAAACAATTAATGTTGCCGATATTAACAATCTCAAAGCCAAAATTTCACAATCTGGCTTAAAAAATTCCGAGCTAATCAAGGCCGCTTGGGCTTCTGCCTCAACTTATCGCCAAACCGATATGAGAGGCGGGGCAAATGGTGCTAGAGTGCGTCTTGAGCCACAAAAAAACTGGGCAGTTAACGATCCGCAAGAGTTAGCAAAAACTATAGAAACTCTAGAAAAAGTGCAGAAAAATTTTAATAAATCTTTAACTGGCGGCAAAAAAGTTTCTCTGGCCGATACAATTGTTATTGCTGGATCGGTAGCAGTTGAAAAAGCAATAAAAAATGCAGGTTTTAATATAAAAGTTCCAGTTACAATTGGCAGAGTTGATGCCACTCAAGAGCAAACAGATATCAATTCTTTTGCAGTTCTTGAGCCAAAAGCTGATGGTTTTAGAAACTTTTATAGTTCCGATGTTGAAACTTCTCCAATAAATGCCATGATAGATCGTGCTTATATGTTAAATTTAACAGTTCCAGAAATGACAGTTTTAGTTGGAGGTTTACGAGTTTTAGATGTTAATTCAAAACATTGTCAAAAAGGAGTTTTAACTAAATATCCAGAAAAATTAACCAATGATTTTTTTGTTAATTTACTTGATATGTCTTTAGAGTGGAAAAAATCTACAAAATCTGAAAATGTTTTTGAAGCATATGATCGTAAAAATGGGCAACTTATATGGCAAGCAACTTCGGTTGATTTAATGTTTGGTTCTAGTTCAGAGTTACGTGCGGTTGCTGAAGTTTATGCCAGTGCCGATGCTCAAGAAAAATTCATCAAAGATTTTATAAAAGCTTGGGTTAAGGTTATGAATGCAGATCGTTTTGATTTAAAATAATGGCACTGTTGAATTCTAGATTTGTTTTAATTTTAGTTTTGAGAAGAAATTTTAGCTATTTTTAGCCTCATATTAAACATATAGTGTTATACCATTTCAACTTTAAAATTAATAAAGTCTAACTTCATCTTTTTGGCTAAAAATATTTTGTTAGATTTTCGATTATAAATGGGTTTTGGTATTAAATAATCTTGCAATTAATTAGTAGTTGTTTTAAAATAATTAATAGAAATTTTTTTAATACAACGGTTCTTTAATTTAATTAAATGTTTTTTTATGCAAGTATATTACGATAATAATGCTAATATCAGCATTATTCAAAACTTAAAAGTTGCCATTATTGGCTATGGTTCGCAAGCTCATGCTCATGCCCAAAATTTACGCGATAGCGGTGTTTCACAAATCAAAATTGCTCTAAAAGAAGGCTCTAATTCTATTGCAAAAGCAAAACAAGCTCACTTTGATGTTGTTTCAAATCAAGAAGCCGCTAAATGGGCCGATTTAGTAATGGTGCTTACTCCAGATGAATTTCAAGCCGAAATCTATCAAAACGATTTAGCTCCTCATTTAAAACAAGGGGCTTCTCTTGTTTTTGCACATGGTTTAAATGTGCATTTTGGCTTGATTAAACCAAGAATCGATTTAAATGTTTTCATGATTGCTCCAAAAGGTCCAGGTCATACTGTTCGAGGCGAATATGTTAAGGGTGGCGGTGTGCCATGTTTGGTTGCTGTTGCTCAAAATCCTTCTGGTAAGGCTTTAGAAATTGCTCTTTCTTATGCTTCGGCAGTTGGCGGCGGTCGATCTGGTATTATCCAAACTACTTTTAAAGAAGAATGTGAAACCGATTTATTTGGTGAGCAAGCGGTGCTTTGTGGCGGTGTTACTGCTTTAATTCAAGCAGGTTTTGAAACTCTCACCGAAGCTGGTTATGCCCCAGAGATGGCTTATTTTGAGTGCTTACACGAAATGAAATTAATTGTTGATTTACTCTATGAAGGTGGAATTGCTAATATGCGCTATTCTATTTCAAATACTGCCGAATATGGCGATCTCTCGCGTGGCCCTAGAGTTATTAATAGTGCAGTAAAAGATGAAATGAAAAAAATCTTAACCGAAATTCAATCTGGTAAATTTGTTGAAGAATTTATGCTTGAAAACAAAACTGGCAAAAAGAATTTGGATGCCTTAAGGCAAAAAGGCAAGCAACATGCCATTGAAGAAGTGGGCAATAAGCTTCGCCAAATGATGCCTTGGATTGGCAAAAATAAATTGGTCGATACTAATAAAAACTAATATCAAATAATGTCTAAACAAAAGCTAGCGGTGGTTATTTTGGCGGCCGGCAAAGGCACTAGAATGAAATCATCTCTACCAAAAGTAATGCATCAGCTGTCTTTTCGGCCAATGCTTTACTTGGTTTTAGATCAAGTTGCTAAACTTGCTCCACAGCAAATAATTATTGTTTGTTCACAACATTTGCTTTCTTATCAGCAACAAATTATTGCCGAATTCAGCCATTTACCTTTGGTTTTTGTTTTACAAGAACAGCAGTTAGGAACTGCGGATGCAGTAAAATCGTCATTGCATGAGCTTGCCAAACAAAAAGCAAAACAAGTTTTAGTGCTTTATGCCGATACTCCGCTTATTACCGATGCTACTTTGTTAAAAATGCAAAACTCTCTTGATTTAGCTTCGGTTATAGTGTTAAGTTTTGTGCAAAATAACCCCCATCAATATGGCAGACTCATTACTTCGCAAGAAAAAGTTTTGCAAATAATTGAGCATAAAGATTGTAATTTAGAACAACAACAAATTTCTCTTTGTAATTCAGGTGTTATGGCAATTGATGGCGAACTTTTGCCAAGTTTGCTTGATGAGATTAATAATCATAACAAAGCAGGCGAATATTATCTTACCGATTTAATTTTTATTGCTAATCAGCGAAATTTAATTTGCCATCATTTGCCTGTGTCAAAAGAAGAGGTTTTAGGGGTAAATTCACAAACTGAATTAGCAATGGTTGAAAAAATTCATCAAAAACAAATCAAAAAAAATCTTCAAGAAAACGGTGTTACTATTTTAATGCCCAAAAACACCTACATTGCTTACAATGCCAAAATTGCTTGTGATGTTATTTTGCATCCTTTTGTGGTTATTGGGCCAAATGTAGTTATTGAGTCGCAGGTTGAGATTAAATCTTTTTCACACTTACAAGGGGCGGTGGTTAAATCGCAGGCTAGCATTGGGCCATTTGCTAGAATTAGGCCAGATTCTATTATTGAGAAGCAAGCTAAAATTGGCAATTTTGTTGAAGTTAAAAATAGTTCTATTGGCGAAAATAGTCAAGTGAATCATCTTAGTTATTTGGGCGATGCAACGGTAGGCAAAAAAACCAACATCGGTGCAGGGGTTATTGCTTGCAATTACGATGGCTATCAAAAATTTACCACTAGCATTGGCGATGAGGCATTTATTGGCTCTCACTCTTGTTTAATTGCCCCACTTGACATAGCAAATAACACTGTTGTGGGTGCAGGTTCTGTGATTACCAAATTAGTTGCTACTGGCGATTTGGCAATTGCTCGAGCTAAACAAATCAATATCAAAAATGGAGCAGTTGTTTATCATAACAAAAAAAACATTCACAAAAAACCTAAATAGGTAATTTAGCGATGAAATTTTTTGTTTTTTTGATGTTATTTTTTAATTTGTATAGCAAAATGGCCTTTGCTGTTGCTACAATTCAAGAAGTAAAATATTTTGCTTCACTTAGAGCTAACGAAACTAATGTTCGATCTGGTCCGGGGCATCATTATCCAATAAAATTTACTTTTCAAAACAAAAATATTCCTGTTTTAGTGGTAAGCGAATACGATAACTGGCTTGAAATACAAGATTATCAAAATGAAAAAGGTTGGGTTTCGCAGAGTTTAATAACCAAAAAAAGACATCTAATGGTTGTAAATGCTACTCAAAATATTGCAATGTATAAAAAAAATAATCCGAATTCTAAAATATTATTTATGCTCGAAAATTTTGTGATTGGTGAATATCAAAAATGCCACGAAACAATGTGTTTTATGAATGTTAATAACAAAGAAGGTTGGGTTAAAAAAGAACATTTATATGGTTTTGATTAGAAAATTTACCGAAATTTATAATTTTATTAAGCTGGTTATTAATTACATAAACGGTGATTTTGCCTATCAACAATTTTTGCAACATCATAAAAATTGTTGTTTGCCAAGTAAAAAACAATTTTTGGCCGAAAAACGAAAACAAAAATGGCAAAATTGCAATCGGTGTTGTTAAGGCAATGTTGCATTACAAATTTTAAATGGCACTATTGCATAAGAAAAAACATTGCCATTATTAAAAACCCCCCGTCACTAGCAATAGCTAATGACGAGGTTGCTTTTATAGAGAAGTTATCACTTAGATAAACCACTCATCTTTTACAATAAAGAGTTAACCACTGATATTGTAACAAGAGCAATAAATGGAATAAAGACCATATATACAATATTTATAGTTATTAGACGAGAAGCTTATCAAGTAATTGACTACAATAAAATAGCCAATCAAGTGAAAACCTCAAATGCTTCGTTTAAATAAAAAATTACTTAAACGATTGCACTAAAATATTAGTTTCCTAGTATTTTAGCTATCTTGTTTCTCTCCTCCACAAGTTCGTTGTAAGAAAGAGGAACAAGACCTTTTTGCAACAAATAACCATCAGAACCAATGGTATGTGTGCTAGTAATTTCTGTAATGAATTCGGCAATTCCCATAGAGTTTATTTGATTTAGCTTGGCATAAATAAATAAAGGTCTGGATATAGAATAAGTTTTATTAGTAATATTTGCAAAACTCGGGGTAATGTTGTTTATTTTTACAGGTTGCAACAAGTTTTTATTTTCTTCTAAAAAACTAAAGCCAAAAATACCAAAAGCATTCTGATTATTGAGTAATTTTTGCACAATTAAATTATCGTTTTCACCTGCTTCAATAAATGCACCATCTATTCTTATTTGAGAACATTTTTTTTTGCGACTTTTGCTATCTGGGTAAGTTTTGATAAATAAATTGTTTTGCAAACAAACATCTTCTAACACTAATTCAACAAAAGAATCTCGAGTGCCAGAGCTGGCAGGTGGACCATAAACAACAATTGGTAAATTAACAAGTTTTTTATTAACTTGTTGCCAAGTTTTATAAGGGTTGGCAATTAATTTTGAGCCATCACTACTTGGCACAGAGCTTGCCAAAGCTAAAAATAAATCGTGTTTTGAAAGTGAAAATATTTGAGATTTTACAGTATTGGCAATAACAATGCCATCGTATCCGAGCTTGATTTCAATAAAATTAATATTATTTTTTTGACATTTTTCTATTTCGGATGGCAAAATAACTCTTGAAGCATTGGTAAAATCTGGAAAGTTATAGCCAACTCCTTCGCAAAAAACTTTAAAGCCACCGCCAGTGCCAACAGCTTCAACAACGGGGGTTTTAAAGCCAGTTTCTCGACCAAAAGTTTCGGCAACTGTGGCAATAAAAGGATACACCGTAGATGAGCCAGTAATGTGCAGGCGATCTCGTTTAGTGTTTTGAAAATAGCTTTTTTGTTTAGTTTTTAAGCTATTGTTTTGCTTGGTATTTGCCAAACAAAAACTTGCATTAAAAGTAAAAAAAGCAAATATTATGTAAAGCAAAAATTTCATAAACATGCAAACATTAAATTTTTACAAAAAAACATGCTTAAGAAAATAACAATTGCCAAAATTTTAATTTTTAAAAATAAAAAGTCAATAGTTATTGATTTTATAAAACAAAAATTTAAAATTAAAAATGATTTTTCTTTATTCTAAAAAGTGCCTTTATGCATTTAAAGATAGTAAACGATATAACCACTTCATTATAAATAAATACTTCAAAAATATGTCTTCTGTTTCTGTTTTTTTTTATATTATAGCTTCTAGCTTATTTATTTTATCGCTTTACGGTTTATCTTCGCAGAAAACTGCAAGAATTGGCAATATTTTTGGTATTTCCGCTATGATTATTGCCATTGTTAATAGCTTGTTTTTGCCTACTATTCATCACAATAAAATATTAATTACCTTGGCAATAGCAATAGGTGGGGGCATTGGTTATGTGGTGGCAAAAAAGGTTAAAATGACGGCAATGCCTCAATTGGTAGCAGGTTTTCATTCGTTGGTTGGTTTAGCTGCGGTTTTAATTGCCGTTTCTGCCCTTTACTTGCCTGTTGAGTTTGGTATTAATGTGCTTGGTGCCGAAAATATTAATCTTAAATTAGGTAGTAAAATTGAAATGTTGCTTGGTGTAATTATTGGTGGCATTACATTTAGTGGCTCTATTGTGGCTTTTCTAAAACTAAATGGCAATCTTACTAAAAATATTGTTATTTTTCAAAATAAAAATTACAAAACTGCTCTTTATTGCTTTTATTTGCTTTTTATTTTAGCTATTTTTACCTTTTTGTTATTTGGTTATGCTAAAATAGCTTTTTTGTTTATTGTTTTAGCTTCTATCTTTTTTGGTATCGGCTTAATTACTCCAATTGGCGGTGCCGATATGCCTGTGGTGATTTCAATGTTAAATTCTTACTCTGGTTTTGCTACTAGTGGCATTGGTTTTACCCTTAATAATCCAGTTTTGGTTATTACAGGTGCCTTGGTTGGTGCAAGTGGTGCTATTTTAAGTTATATTATGTGTAAAGCAATGAATCGCTCAATTCTTAAGGTAATTTTTGCTTTCACTAACCAAAATCAAACTACTAGCAACAGCAAAATTCTAGAAAATAAAATCATCAATTATGCTAGCCCAGAAGATGCTTCCTTCATTATGAAAAACAGTTATTCATTAATTATTGTGCATGGATATGGCATGGCGGTAGCTGCCGCTCAACATGCGGTTGCCGAAATTACTCATTTGCTTATCGATGCTAATATTGATGTTAAATTTGCTATACATCCTGTGGCAGGCAGAATGCCAGGCCATATGAATGTATTACTAGCCGAAGCTAATATCGATTACGAAAAGGTTTTTGAACTAGACGAAATAAACTCGCAATTTAAAACTACCGATGTGGTTTTAGTTATTGGTGCAAATGATGTCACAAATCCATCAGCTAAATACGATAAACAAAGCCCTATTTATGGTATGCCAATTTTAGAGGTTAATCAAGCTAAAACAGTATTTTTTATTAAAAGATCTCTTTCTTCTGGCTATGCAGGTGTTGATAATGAATTATTTTTTGAAAAAAATACTTTTATGGTGTTAGGCGATGCCAAAAAAATTGCCGAAGAAATTGCAAAAAATCTTAAATCATGACTACCAACCAAATGTGGGGAGGCAGATTTAATCAGGCTCCAGACAACCTAATGCAAGAAATCAATCAATCAATTAGCTTTGATAAAATTTTATATCAGCAAGATATTGCAGGATCAATCGCTCATTGCCAAATGCTTGCCAAAACTAATATCATTACCCAAGAAGATTCTGAAAAAATCATTGCTGGTTTGTTAAAAATTAAGCAAGAAATACTAGAAAATAAATTTGAGTTTCAAATTTCTCTCGAAGATATTCATATGAATATCGAAAACAGGTTAGCCCAAATTATTGGCGATACCGCAGGCAAACTTCACACCGCCAGATCTCGCAACGATCAAGTAGCTCTTGACTTACGCCTTTTTGTACGTGACAACCTCGATGAAATCAAGCAACTGCTCTTGGTTTTGCAACAAAATTTATTGCATCAAGCAACTAAACATTTAGGGGTAATTATGCCAGGTTTTACCCACTTGCAACTGGCTCAACCAGTTCTTTTTTCACATCATCTCTTGGCTTATTTTGAAATGTTTAAACGTGATATTTCACGTCTTGATGATTTGCGAAAAAGGCTTAATCAATGCCCTCTTGGCTCTTGTGCTTTGGCCGGAACTTCTTTTGCCATTGATAGACATTTTGTAGCAAGCCAACTTGGCTTTGATTCTCCCACTAATAATTCAATGGATAGTGTTTCTGATCGTGATTTTGCTTGCGAATTTTTATTTTGTTTAAGCTTGATTGCCAACCATCTTTCTAGATTTGCCGAAGAAATTGTTATCTGGATGAGTAAAGGTTTTAAATTAATTAGTTTATCCGATAAATTCACTTCTGGTAGCTCAATTATGCCTCAAAAGAAAAATCCAGATTCAGCCGAATTAATACGCGGAAAAAATGGTCGAATCATTTCTGCTTTATTTTCTTTGTTAACCACTTTAAAAGCACTACCTCTCACTTATTCTAAAGATATGCAAGAAGATAAAGAGCCAGTTTTTGATGCTACCTACCAAACTAAACTCATTATCAAAACTATGTCGGCAATGCTTAACGATATTGAAGTTCATAAACAAAATATGCTTGATATGGCTTCTGCCGATTATTCTTGTGCTACCGAATTAGCCGATTGGTTAGTAAAAAATTTACATATTCCTTTTCGAAAAAGCCATCATATTACAGGGGCAATTGTGAAAATGGCCGAACAACAAAACTTGCCTTTGCATATGTTAAATTTAGAGCAAATGCAAAAAATCTGCCCCGAAATTAATCAAAATGTTTTTACTTGTCTACATGTTGAAAATGCAGTTAATTGTAAAAATAGTTATGGCGGAACCTCTATCAGCAGTGTAAAACAACAAATACAGCTGGCAAATAAATATTTACAGCAAGTGCCATGAAACAATTATTGCTAAACAGTTTATTGATTTTGCTAATATTAAGCAGTTGTGGTCGAAAATCACCTCTGCAACCGCCGCCAAACTACAAAAGACCAAGCTTTGATAACTATTTTGAATAAATTATATGTTATCTTTTTTAGAATTATTTAACAAAATAAAAGCTTATAATCCAAACAGCGATTTTGCTTTAATTCAAAAAGCCTATATTTTAGCAAAAAATTCTCATGGTAATCAAAAAAGACACTCTGGCGATCCTTATTTTGCCCATCCTGTGGCGGTTGCCGAAATTGTTATTTCACTTAAACTCGACGATCAATCAATTGCCACCGCTCTTTTACATGATGTAGTTGAAGATACCGAAGTGAGCCTGCTTGAAATCAAAGAGCAGTTTGGCAACGAAATTGCTAGCCTAGTTGATGGCATTACCAAGCTAGGAAAAATTGAGGTTTTGCCTGCTAACGAAAGGCTTGCCGAAAATTTTCGCAAACTCACTATGGCAATGTCGCAAGATATACGTGTGTTGCTTATTAAGCTTGCCGATCGCTTACACAATATGAGAACATTACATTTTGTGCCTTCTGCCGAAAAAAAAATCAAAAAAGCTAAAGAAAGTCTCGAAATATATGCTCCACTTGCTGGTAGAATTGGCTTAAACAATATAAAAGATGAACTCCAAGAATTGGCTTTTGCGATTATTCATAAGCAAGAATATCAGCAAATAAATGAAAAATTACAAGATATTAGGCAAAAAAATCAAGATTTAATCGATAAAATACTTTCCGAATTGCAAAATTTATTTACATACGAAAAAGTAATTTGCCATATTTCTGGTCGAGAAAAAAAACCTTATTCTATTTGGCAAAAAATGCAGCAAAAAAATATTGGTTTTTATAGCTTGCACGATATTATGGCTTTTCGTATTTTGGTAGAAAATGTTGCCGAATGTTATAAAGCTTTAGGAATTGTCAATTCAAATTTCAATATGATTCCAGGCACTTTTAAAGATTATATCAGCACCCCCAAAGAAAATGGCTATCAATCGTTACATTTAGTGATTTTAGGGCCTTTTAACAAAAAAATTGAAATTCAAATTCGTAGCCAAAAAATGCATGAAATATCCGAAATTGGCTTGGCGGCACATTGGCACTACAAACAGCGGGATAAAAATAAATTTTCTGCTACAAATTTACAACAAGAAAGCAATCAATATCGTTGGATACGTGAATTAATTCAGCTTTTTGAAACTTCCGAAACCGCCAGCGAAGTTTTGAAACACAATAAACTTGCTATGCATAAAGACGAAGTTTTTTGTTTCACACCAAACGGCGATATTTTTAATTTACCTTTTGGCTCTACTATTATTGATTTTGCTTATGCTGTGCATTCTGAAGTTGGTAATTCTTGTATTTCTGGCAAGGTAAATGGCAACATTGCCCCGCTTCGCCAGAAACTTGAAAACGGCGACCAAATTGAAATCATCACTTCTAAAAATGCCAAACCATCACCAAATTGGTTGCAATTTGTTTTTACTTCTAAAGCACGTTCGGCAATTCGACATTTCATAAAAAACGAAAAATTTAGTGAATATGTTTCTTTGGGAAAAGCTATTTTACATAAGTTTTTTATTAGTAAAGAGCAAGAATTGCTTGAAAAAGATCTTGAAAAAGCTTTGCATCATTTTGGCAAAAAAAATCTTGACGATCTTTATTTTAAAGTTGCCGAAGGCGGTATTAGTCGGCAAGAAGTTTTTAAAATTATTTATCCACAATTAACAGATCCAGTAAAAAAAGAAAAAATTACAAAACCAGCTCAACAAAATAAAATGCCTATCGAAGGCTTGGTTGAAGGCATGGCAATTAAATATGCAGGATGCTGTAATCCAATTTTTGGCGATCCAATCATCGGCATTATTAACACAGGAGTTGGGGTTACTATTCATCGGCAATCTTGTTTGCAATTAAAAAATTTAGCACTCACTCAACAGCGAGTTCTTGATATTAACTGGAAAAATCAAACAAATGATTTACAATTTTACAATGCCCAAATTTATTTATTAGTCGATGCAAAAAATGGCGGACTAGCTTATATTACAAGCATTGTTGCCAAAAAAAAAGTCAATATCACCAGCATCAGAACTCTCAATCGACAACACGAAACTCTTGAAATTTTATTAAATTTAGTGGTAAGTAGTCTTACACAGCTCGAAGAAATAATTTCTGCCCTTAAAATGTCGAGCAAAGTTATTTCAGTAAACAGATAATGGCACTGTTGAATTCAAAATTTGTTTTAATTTTTTCAAAAGAACAAAAATTTTTACTCAACTGTCACTGATTTTGCCAAATTACGCGGTTGATCAATATCGTTGCCTTTTAACAAAGCAACCTGATAAGCAAGCATTTGCATAGGAATTATCGGCAAAATTGCTTCTTGAATAAAGCCTTCGGTAGCAGGAATAGTGATAATATCGCAAGCAAGATTTTCAAAATTATGTTGTTTGTGATGATTAGTAAGCACAATTATTTTGCCTTCTCTAGCCCTGATTTCTTGTAGATTAGACAGAGTTTTTTCAAAAATATAATTTTGCGGATTATCGCAAGCCACAGCAATAGAATAAATTTGGTCATCAATTAAAGCAATAGTGCCGTGTTTAAGCTCTCCACAAGCAATACCGTAGGCATTTATGTAGGTAAGTTCACGAAATTTAAGGGCAGATTCAAGGGCGGTGACATAAGAAATTAATCTGCCTGTGTAGATGATATTTTGTGAGTTAACGAGTTTTTTAGCGATGTTTTGTAAGTTTAGATTTTGTAAAATTTCTTGTGATTTAGCAACACAACCAATTAGCTCGGCGATTAGTTGTTGTTTTTGAATGATAGAAATGGTTTTTCTTTGATAAGCTAAATAAATGGCAAAAATCACTAAAACGGCAATTTGAGCAGTGTAAGCTTTGGTGGAAGCAACCCCAATTTCTGGGCCAGCAACGGTTTTAAACACACAGTTTGCTAACATTGCAATGTTGCTATGTAAAACATTAACAATTGCCATTGTGGCTTGATTATGTTGCAAAGCATATTTAAGAGAAGCCAGAGTATCGGCCGTTTCTCCTGATTGTGAAATAAAAATAACCAGATTATTATTGCTAAAATGCGGTTGTCGATAACGAAACTCTGAAGCAATATCTACTTCAACCTCGATTTTGGCAAAAGTTTCAAGCAAATGCTTGCCAATTAAACCAGCATAATAAGAAGTGCCACAAGCTACAATAGTAATTTTATTGATTGACAGGCAATCAAAAGTAAAATTAGGTAAATTAAAATTATAATTACTGATATCAAGATAGGTTTCAATGGTTTCTTGTAAAACTATGGGCTGTTCGTAAATTTCTTTTAACATAAAATGGTCAAAGCCATTTTTGTGTAGCGAATCGTTAATTTTAGCAAAAGTTTGGCATTTTCTTGATGCTAATTCGTTTTGCTTATTATAAACAATAACTTCTTGGGCAGAAATATAGCCAAAATCACCATCTTCTAGCATCATTATTTGGTTGGTATGGCAAGCGATACCATAATAATCAGAAGCGATAAAATTTGAGTTTAAGCCTTTACCAATAACCATAGGCGAGCCTTGTTTGGCAAAAATAATAATGTTTGGTTTGTTTGCTAAAACAATTGCCAAAGCATAAGTGCCAACAAGATTTTTTTGCAAAGAAAGTAGAGTTTGGTTTAAATTTTGCTGATGTTGTAAAAAATACTTTTCAAATAAATGCGGCAAAACTTCGGTATCGGTTTGGCTATGAAATATAATGCCATCCAAAATAAGTTGTTGCTTGAGTTCGGCAAAGTTTTCGATGATTCCGTTATGCACCACAGCACAAAATTTACCCTGATGGGGATGAGCATTTTCGTTGCTTGGTTTGCCATGAGTTGCCCAACGAGTATGCCCGATAGCAATTTGACTATGAATATTTTCTGAATTTAGTAATTGTTGTAAATTAGCAATTTTACCCTCTTGTTTTAACACTTTAATTTGTCGATTTTCAACCACCGCTAAACCAGCAGAATCGTAGCCACGATATTCGAGCTTTTTTAGACCGTCAATAACAATTTGACAGGCATTTTTATTGCCAGCAACACCAATGATTCCGCACATAAAATGAAATTTATATTAAAAAATAATGGCATTATGCCATAATTTCACTATACACATAATTTTTTATTAAGTAAAATGTTATCTTTTGTTATTTTTTGCTATTTTTCGCAAGAAAATAAAATCTCTTTGACTTTTTAAAAAAACAAGCTAAATTTTGACAAAACATAATTTTTCTTTTTTTTAATGCCTAGCAAAATCAAAAACTCATTGCTAATCACTCTTATTATTTTGCTTATTTTATGTGCTTTACCAATTTATTTTGTAGTAAATTATCAAAAGCAATTTAATGTACATTCTGCTTCTGGTTCAGGAGTTCAAATAATGGGGCCAACAGAAATTATAGATTACGACGAGGCAGATTATTTTGAATATGCACAAGAATCAAATGATCCTTTTTATAATTCACCAACATCTAGTAGCACAACAATATCTGACAACAAATTTTTTTTACGCAAAGGACAATCTTTATTGTTGTATAAAGAAGAAATCAGTAACTGTGGAAGTTTAACTGAATTACGAGCAATCACCAATCCTCGTCCAGCAGTTTTGTGCAAAGGAAAATATGTGGCTACTATACCAAATCCACAATGCTCTGATTCTGTTGAAATTTGCGAGTTCGAATTAGAAGAAACAGGGGGAGGAAAATCAAAGAGATACAAAATTAAAGAGCAAGTAGAGAGTGTAGATTGTATCAGTACAACAAAAATTTGTTTGCCAAGTGTAATTCAAAACTGTGTTGTTAAGAATAGCGCAGGCCAATCTACAACATTTGATGATGCTTATAAATGTGATTCTAGTGCAACAGTTTCGTTAAAATGTCTTCATAACGACGGTAGCTATTCTTATGTTAATAATAATGTTTTTTGTTCAAGTGGTGCTAGTGTTATTCCAACATGCCCAACAGGGGTAGATCTATTTACATTAGTGTCAAAAGATATTTTATTTAGTGCTTATAAATGTATCAAAACAAATCTTTCAATTTGTCCAAATAACATGAGGATATTACCAAATTTCGAAGATCTAAAAAAAGATCCTACACAAAAACCACAATTTTCTGGGTATAATTCTACTCTTATTGGTACATCTCAAACATGTTTTAATATATTAACAAATCCATCAATTCAAGAAGAAAGTTTAATTAAAATTGACGATAACTATGATGCATGCTATGATCTAACTAATTATACTGGCAAAGTAGAAGATATTCCTATAGAAAACACTTATGAATCATATGTAGGTTTTTTAAATAACAGCAAAAATGCTAAACCAATTTATAATATATCTAGCCTTTCTGCTGATAAATATTTTGGTAATCTTGATTATAGTAGCTCAAAAAACCTATTTATCAACGAAAATGGTGAATTTAATAACTTATCAGAATTTCAAGTAACTGATGATAGATTGCAAATGCAAGTGCTGTTTGTTAACAACACAAATTTAAGCTCAGATTTTGATATACCGCCATCTTTTAACGGTTTAAGAACTAAAATCAGTTTTAGTCAGAATCAAACTTATAAAAATGGTCAAATGTTAAAAGTGGTTTTGTGTAAGGAAGATGAGGCAATTTATGCAAATACTGGCAAAACATATAAATTAATTGAAGGCTCCAATACAAAATGCGATGATTATCTTATAGAATCAGCTAATAAACAAGAAATAATCACCAAAACATATAACTCTTTACCTAGCTCTTCTCGATCTCTATATGCCATGCCAAATTCGTTATCAGATGCTGATTATTTTCTGCAAGATTTTCCAGAAGCATTTTCTGCATTTAAACCGCTTGCTCATAAAACAGATAGTATTAAAGTTGCTCCTCCTGATACAGCAGTTGCTAATGGTGTTTATGATAATACAAATCAAGCAGATCGCTCACCTTATATGTTTGATAAAAATGGTTGGTTAAAATTAATGGTTGCCAAAGAGCCTAGATTACTTCCAATCAGCAAGTTAGAAAACTCGGGCATACAAATACAAGAACCAATTTGCCACAATTATGATAACAATTTTTATTGCCATAGAAATTTTCATCAGGCATTTCCACCAAAGGAATCAAAGGAATTAGAGGCAGAGATAAAGAATTGGGAAAAGAATCAACTAAAAAGCGATTTGTCATATCGACTTGCTTTTCAGATTGATGATCCTGATATAAGTGATGTGAGTGTTGTTGATCATGCACAATACCCAAATGCTATTTCTACTCCTCTTAATTCTGATAAGATTAAAAAAGGAAATGAAGCATATAGAAATAACACTGGTAAATATGAAATAACGGTTAAAGTAACCGAACCTGCTAAAAAAGCTCAATTACGAGCACTGGATAAGCTAGACAATTTGGTAGACAAACTCTCTTTAACTGAATACATAGAGCTTTATAAACCAATTGGAACAAAAGAAGATCAAGCTGTCGAATCAAAAAAAAGTATGTTTAGTTATTTAGTTGCAAAAGATCAATTGAAATTATTGGTAACGGTTTCGGCAATTTTAATGTTAGGTATTTTTACTTCAATGTATTTAATGGGCTTAAGCAAACTTGATCATCAAACTCTAGTTTCTATGATACTAAAAATTGCTCTTGTTTTTGGTTTATTGAGCCCAGATGCTTGGGAATTATACAACAATATTTTTGCTCTACCAGTTGTTAAAACATTTAACGAACTTAGTTACCAAACACTCATGATTTTATTACCAGAAGATCTTGTAGAAACTCAAACATTGCCAACTTTTGATAAAGAAAGAATAGCTACTTATTTTTATCAATCAGTAGATGTTATTACCATGATTTTAAATCAAAAAAATCATTTTAAAATTATGGCAATATTTTTTAGTTATAGCTATGGTTTTGTTTATATTTTTATTATTTATTACGGATTTTATGTATATTTATTTGCCATTGCTAATGCTATTTTGATGTTTATTTTAGCAAAAATTATAATGGTATTGCTTATTAATATATTGCCTTTGTTTTTATTGTGTTTGTTTTTTAAAACAACACAAAAAATGCTCGATAATTGGTTTTCGCTAGTTCTTGGCTATGGTTTTCAACAAATTTTTATTATTATTGCTGTTGCTTTTTTTAATATTATGATTGTATTTATTTTAAAAATGATTTTAGGTTACAAAGTATGTTGGGATTCTGTTTTAAAAATTAATGCTACTAGTTTAGGACATGGGTTGCCTTTTGAAGATATTGTGTTTTTTAAATTTTGGAAAGTTAGCGATTCTGAAAATGGTAGCTATATTCCGTCTTTATTTCATATACTTTATTTTTTAATTTTGGTTTATGCTATGAAACATTTTATTAATTTTGCCGCTGGGTTAGGATCTAGAATAGCTGGCGGAGTAAGTGTTGAAAGCATTGCTACTGCTATTAAAGGTGATATAACTGGTAATATCGCCTCGACAATAGTACTAAAAACTTTTAACAACCTAACCAAAGGTATGAAAAATCGTTTAATTGATAAGGTTTCTTTTGGCTATAGCGGAGAATTAGCCGAAGCAAGAATCAAAAAATCAAATGAGCAAATAGATAATCACAGAGAAGCTTTTCAAGATGTCCAACAACAGTTAAACGAATATCAATCATCAAGTGAATTTTTGGCATTAAACGACGAACAAAAAGATATGATCTTAAAAACAAAAGCAAATCAACTAGCAGCAGAATCTGGCTATGATAATTATGAAAATTTAATAAAATCTGCCAATCAATCAAAACAATTTTCCTCAACTACTGTTTCTGGAATGCTATATGAAAAAACGGGATCTGCTAGTAAGCACATTGCTGGCAAAGCAACTAATGCTGTTATTGGTAGAAACTTAGTAACTGGCATTGCTAATGATAATGGTGAGTTTAACGAGGCAAATTTACTAGGAGCTAACAGAACGATAAGTTCAAAAGATGTGCAAGGAGCTCAAAAAATTATTGATGGAGAAATAGAAAAATTAGTAGATAAAGCCCAACAACAAAGCATAACCGAAGCTGAAAAAAGAATTATACAAAATCAAATAGAGCAATTAGAAATACAAAAAGAATTAATTAAACTTAAACAAAATACTTGGACATCTCTAGATAAATTCAGATCTATTGCTAACCGCCATGGCATTGAAGTGGCTTTGACTTCTAGATTATTTGGAGCCATAACTGCCACAACTAGTGGAGTTTTAGGTGGTGTGGCAGGTGGTGTAATTGGTGCGGCGGGTGGAGCTGTGGGTGGATATAGTGTTGGTAAGGAGTTATCTGTATCTAAGGCTCCAGTTAGGGTGGTTGCTTCTATTATGGGTGTTCCTATTGGTGCTTCACCTGAGGCAGTTGCTGGAACACTTGCTGGCATATTTGGTGGTGTTGTTGGTGGGGCTAGAGGATCAGTAAGAGGTGCATATTCGGGAGTTAATGCAAATCTTAAATCTCTAGACAATCTAGAAAATGTTAAACTTTTAGACAATTTTGCAGAGCGCTCTGGTAATCTTATCAGGGGTAATGTTTCTATGTCCACTTCTGCTTCTGCTATTAGCTCTACTTTTTCTTCTTTACGAAGAGGTTCTTTTGCTAGTGTAGGAGAATTTTCAGAATTTGCACAAAAAGAATTTAAAACTCATAAAAATGATACTAAAAATGCTACTAGAAATACCTATTCAGCTATCGGTTCAGGTTTATCTTCGGCCGGTTCAGCTATCGGTTCAGCTAGTCATTGGGTCTATTCAGGTGCCACATCAGGCTTTCCTTCAACTAGTTCAGCTATCGGTTCAGGTTTCTCTTCGGCCAGTTCAGCGGCAGGTTCAGGTGCCAATTGGGCTATTTCAGCGGCAGGTTCAGGTGCCAATTGGGCTATTTCAGCGGCTATTTCAGATGCCAATTGGGCCCGTTCAGCGGCTATTTCAGGTGTCAATTTGGCTATTTCAGGTTTTAAATCAGGCTTTCCTTCAACTCGTTCAGCTATCGGTTCAACTATCCGTTCAACTGCTTCAACTATCCGTTCAACTGCCTCATATATCTATTCAAACCCTTTAAATGTCGCTTCTGCAGTAGTACACATGCCACCTTATATTGCAATGAGTGTTACTGGCAAAACAATTGATGCCATTGATTATGGTGTTTCTAAAATAAACAATACCACTTTTGCTAAAATCGCTAGAAACGATGCAAAATATAATCTACAACAAAAATTAAAAACTGCTTACAAAGATATTTCTGCAGATAAACAAGAACAAATAATTGATGATTTTATTTTAAACATTCATCCTTATTTATCAAAAAATCTCAATCTAGATAAATTAAACAGTGGATATAAAACAACAGATTATCAAGATCAAAATATTGCCACAATTCACGGTATCATCGAAGAAAGCCTTGCAAAACTAAATAAAGATAAACCTCTACTAAATCAAGATAAATCTCTTTTTGATTTATTTGTTAAATTAGCGAAACAACAAAAAAATGAAGGTTATGTAATCACTAATATTGCAAATTTAACCTATTCTACTTTTGGTGCAGCTATTGCTGGAAGTGCTTATGCGGCAGGATACACAAAACAATCAATGCAAAATTATCTAGAAGAATCGATTTTACAACATAAAAAACAAAGAGCATCACAAGCTATTGATGTTTTAATGAATACCTTAGACGAATCTTCGCAACAAAAAGTAAGAACATTAAAACAAGAAATAGAGCAAGCAAAATCTAAAAATATAAACGAATCAATTCAAGATACTATTGTAAAAGAAGTTGTTACAAAAAATAGCACAACAAAATATACAGATAAAGCCAAACTTTTACTTGCTTTACAAGAATATGCTAAACACATAAATTAATATGAAGCTTTTTAAAAATAACATAACATTATTAAAAAAATTTTTAGCAATTTTGTTTATGTTGTTTTTAATGTCTTGCACAGATAAAGGTTGCACAGAAGGTGATGATTTTGGTGAATTTACTATTCAAAATTTACAGTTTCCACCTTATGCAGGAATATCTAAACTAGACTACAATAAAACAATATGCAACGATTACAACAAAAACTTATTAAAAGACATAAATGTAGATTTATGTGAAGATAATACTTCTAGAAGTTGTTTTTCTAGTGCCATAGGCAACGATCAAAACTGCAAGCTTGATCAGGCATATTGTTCTAGTATAGCAAATATTTATACATTACAAAATAAATGCTTTAGTGCCTATGAAAAAAAACAAACTTCTAGTGGAGGTCTAAACTATGTTTATGCTACACATGATGAAAAAAATAATCCAAATTTTTCTTTATTGTCAGATAGCGATATTTCGGTAAAAATCCGAGGAGAAATTACTATTAATAGAGCTGCAGGTCAAACGGGTTTAAAAAAGATTAAAGAAAATTCTTTACCAATAGCGGTCGATAATCAATTTAGAGTAAATAAAAATGAGAATATTAGTATTTTTTTAAGAAATACACCTGGTAATAGTTTTTTTGATTTTGGAACGGCTTTATCATCTGATTCAAATTATCCAAATATTTGTAATACTAATTTTTCATTGTTAACAACCGATTCTGATGTTGCAGAAAACTTTTCGAAAATGCAAAAATATATTGATAATGATTATGGTGCTAATAGAATACAAAATAAATTGAAAACAATTATTGTTTATCAAATACCTTATGTTGGAACTACATCGTTGATCGCCCCAGAAGTTATCTTTGAGCGGAATGGATCTTCTTGGAGAACGAAAGATCATGATAAAACTCTTAAAGAATTGCGAATAGATAGTTCAGATGCTAAAAATAAAAGAAAACTTGGGGTAGGTTTTGTTGTGGCAAACGAATCAGTACCATCAATAGCAACCACCCAAGAAACAGAATATACTTTAAATTCAAATTTTGATTTAATAGAATATTACACAACTAATTGTAGTGGTTTTACTTATTCTGGTAATATTATTGACGATTCCGTTGGTAGTAGTAATCTTGGAAAACCAGGGCTAGCAGGATCTACATCAATTACTAGTGGTAAGATTTTAAAAGCAGGTAGTGAAGCTACTTTTAGTTTAGCACCAACTAGTTGCAAATTTCAACCAATATTAAGTGTAAAACAAGATATTTCTGGTTTTGTAGAATTTGACTTTGCTTGCAAACAAGATACAACTCCTTCTCCTTGTTTAGGAATGCCTACACAAATTGATGTTAGTGTGGTGAGTAAAGATAATAATTTTGAAAAATTTGCTACTTCTGGTGGTAGTGGTTATGTTATTAAAAAAACAATAAACATTACAAGTAGAGAAACAATTTTTGTTAAGAAAGATAGCACTATACTTATTCATCCTAATACTACTTTGCCTAATAATTATGATGCCGTTTTTTTTAAAACAAATGGTCTTTATGTAAAAACCACTCCTCGACCAGCAATTTATTGTCCAGCTACTTTATTTAAAATGCAAAAAAACATCATGTGCAATCTTGATTCTACAGAATTTTGTAAAGTTGATCCTGGATATTGTCAATTGGTTAGAAAATCTGGAAGCAGCGACAATCATAAATGTGCATGTGTAGATAACGAATTTTTAACAAAATGGAGGACTGCTTTCACCATTTCTACTGGTAATAATCCAGAATATAGTATCGATCTTGCTGGAATTCAAAAAGATGATTGTTCAAATGATGATGATAAAAATACTAAATTTAATTCATGTAAAGCTTGTTTAGAAGAACTAAAAAATGTTTCTAGTGCTCAAAAAAAATTATACGATGATGCTAAATTAGAACCTGTTTGTTTTGATCTAGAAAATATTGAAACAAGAATAAGCGATGCAACAGAAATTATTGATCTAATTACTGGTCAACCTACAGAATATTCCCTAAAACAACAAATAGATGGCACTAATATTAAAATTTTACCTTATTTTACAGGGCTTTATGATTATGGAATTTTGTCAAAACCATCTTTATCTAATGTGCTATCTTCTGATCTTAGTTCATGTAATAGCAAGCTACAGCTTAAAACTAGCATAAAAAGCAAGTATGATGGTAAAATGGAATTGTATATTTCTAATAATTACACTAATAATATTAAAAACGATCCCTCTCCAAGTTCCTCGGCAGGACAATTTTGGATAGCCCCAGATAGTCAATTTACTTTACGAGACGGTGCTGGTTTAAAAATCAGCTTGGTAGATAATATAGATAAAAAAACAGAAACATATTCTCGATATAATTATGATAGTTCTGGTTGTAATGTTTTAATTGGCAAAACATCAGGAACTTGCCAAGAGTTATACACTCTCAAAAATGGTAATTTAATGCGAAATAGTATTCCATATACTTCGGACCATCTTAATGTATGTATAAAAAACTATTCCAGCCTTTCTTATAATCCATTAGCAGGTGCTTATCAAGAAATATTTTGCTATTCAGGTAAAAAAGATGAAGAGCAGTCAAAAAAGATGGGCTTAAGGTTTGAGCTAAACACAGAAGATGATACAAACAATATTTTTATTAAAAATTGCAATAAAGAATCAGGTTCATTAACAGAAAATTGTGATTTTGACGAATCAACATCAACACTACCATGCAATGCAATGAAAATTTTTAATCCAGAATTTGATAATACACAATCTCTACCAAATAAAGATATAGGAACAGGCAAAAATTATTACTATACTTGCATAAAAGAATTGGAAATATCTAAAGCGATTGCAGGTAGTTATAATATTACTGTGGCAATTAAAAATGAAAAAAGCATTATCGATTATATTGATCTTATTCTTAATCCAATACTTGAATTACTTTATTCTAGTAAAAAAGATTGTGTAATACCTATAGATAAAGAATCTTTACCAGAAAAATTATCAGTAGTTGATACAATAAATTCCATATATAAAATCGCCCCTAAATACTGCGATAAAAATAGCGGTTTATGTAACGGAAAAAGTTATTATAATAATTCCAAACAAGATCCTTTTCAATCATCCAAATATTGCACAATGGATGTTAGAATTACTGAAAATGCTAATCATGAAATTACTAATAGTGAAATCAAAGTTATTGAACCTGGGTGTGGTGATTGGCAATGTCGGCCAGTCAAAACTGGCGAAGTAGAAAGAATTTATGAAGTTATTTTAAACAACAATAGTTTTTCTAATTCAGTGCGTATTGCTACTGTTTTAATGGTGATGTTTTACGGAGTCACTTATTTAATGGGCATAAGTAAATTAAATCAAGCAGAAATGCTGAACCGAATGTTTAAAATTGGTGTGGTAGGTTTATTTTTAGATCCGCAATCAGGCTGGATATGGTTTAACACTTTAATTATTCAGCCCTTTAATAATGGAGCCGATTATTTATCATTTTTATTTGCCTCGGTTTTAGAGCCAAATGATGTAACAGATTTAACAACGGCACTAGCAAATGGCGATTACAGCAATAGATCTGCTTTATTTTCAACCTCTAACGATATTATTAATTTATTTTTACAAGATGAAACTTGGAAAAAAATTGGGGCCTTATTATTTTCGAGTTTCTTGTTTGGTCCGCTTTATGCTGCTGGCATTTTTTATGTGATTTATATGTATGTTTTTGTGGTGGCAAATGTATTATTGGTTTATGTGGTTTCAAAATTATTGATGGGAGTGCTGTTTTTAGTTGGGCCTATTTTTATTGCTTTTTTCTTATTTGAAAAAACCAAAGATTATTTTAATAAATGGATAAAGAGTATTTTAAGTTATGCCTTTCAACAATTTTTTGTGATTTTTACTTTAAACTTTTTTAATATGATAATCTATCATCTGATAAAACTTGTTTTAGGTTTTAAAGTATGCTGGGAAGAAGTATGGACAATAGACCTAGGCCTTATGACCTTTAATTTACTAGAATTCTGGACCCCTTACAATAATCCCGGACTACCACAAAAAGGTAGCGCTCCAAGTTTATATAGTTATGCTCCAAGTTTTAGTGGTATTTTATGCTTATATATTATTGTGCATATTATGAAAAATTTTATGCCACAAATAGCTCAACTTGCTAATATTATGGTAGATGGAGTAGCTTCTGCCACTAATGCAACTGGCAACATCAGTGGGGCAATGAAATCTTTATTTCAATCAGCAAAAAAAGCTTTCTTAAACTATGCCCCTGTGAAAGATTTTATAAAAGGAGCAAAATCAATTGCCTATAAAGGTTTAGATAAAACTTTAGGCATTGGCCCTGAAGCCGAAAAGAGAAAAGCAGCAATTATGAAACATAGAAAAGATATGCTAAAAGATAGAGATAAAATAGCTGCTAATACCAACAAAGCATTTGAAAAATATAAAGAAGATAATGCTGTTAAAATTGCTACTGGTCAATTAGATTCAAAAGATTTAAAAAAAGAAAAAGAATCAATTTTACAAGCAGAAGCAAAAAAAA
>JAUMFK010000002.1:0-3070 GCA_032119875.1 Rickettsiales bacterium | reverse complement strand
AGTGCCATGTAAAATGCAAGCATCTTGGATATTAGTATGAGAACCAATGGTAATAGAAGTTACATCGCCTCGCAAAACACAACCAAACCAAACACTAGAATTTTCGCCAATATTTACTTTACCAGTAATGGTGGCATTGTTAGCAATAAATACAGATTGATGAATATTTGGCATCTGCCCCAAATAGGGCAGAATATTGCAGTAACTCATAGAATTAGTCATCTTTATGAATGCTGATATCGGGGGCATCTGGAGCCTTCATGCCAACCACATGATAGCCAGCATCAACATGCAAAACCTCGCCTGTAACACCACCACCCAAACTAGATAACAAGAAAACCGCAGCACCACCAACATCTTGCAACGAAATGTTTTTACGTAGCGGAGCATTGTATTCGTTCCATTTAAAAATTAATCTAAAATCACCAATGCCACTGGCCGCCAAGGTTTTTACAGGACCTGCCGAAATAGCATTAACTCTGATATTATCTTTGCCCATATCCATAGCTAAATATCGCACACTAGCTTCAAGAGCAGCTTTGGCAACCCCCATCACATTATAGTGAGGCATTACTTTTTCGGCACCATAATAGCTTAAAGTAATTATGCTTGGAGTTTCAGATTTTTTTAATAAAGGCTCTGCTTCTTTTGAAACTGCAACCAAAGAAAAAGCAGAAATATTCATGGTATTAGCAAAATTAGCATAAGAAGTATCAAGATATTTACCTCTTAACTCATCTTTATCAGAATAAGCAATGGCATGCACTAAAAAATCGAGCTTGCCCCATTTTTTTTCTAGTGTGGCAAAAACTTCTTTGATAGATTCGGGGTTAGTAACATCGCAAGGCAATATAATGTTTGATCCGATAGAGTTTGCCAAAGGCTCAACTCTTTTTTTAAGAGCATCGCCTTGAAAAGTAAAGGCAAGATCTGCACCATATTTGTGAGCTTCAAGAGCAATGCCCCAAGCAATAGAGCGATCGTTGGCAACTCCCATTATTAAACCCTTTTTTCCTGCAAGAATAGACATAAGATGATTTAAAATTAATTAATAAAGCCAAGGTTTGGTTAAGCGATTATTGATTTCAAATTCTGTAATTAAATGCTCTTGTTGTAAGGTTAGGCCGATGTCGTCTAAACCTTCTAGCAAGCATTTTTTACGAAAAGAATCGATATTAAAATGATAAGTTTTATTATTGGCAACCACTTCTTGTAAAGCCAAATCGATAGTGAAAGAATTGTGTTTATTTTCGGCAAATATTAATAATTCTTCAACTTCTGATTTGTTTAAAATTATTGGCAAAATGCCGTTTTTAAAGCAATTGTTAAAAAAAATATCGGCAAAAGAAGGAGCAATAATACAGCGAATGCCAAAATCAAGCAAAGCCCAAGGTGCATGCTCACGGCTTGAACCGCAACCAAAGTTATCTCGAGCAACCAAAATTTGTGCTTTAGAAAAAGGTTGTTGATTTAACACAAAATTTTCAATTAAACTGCCATTAATATTATATCGCATTTCATAAAATAAATTAGCTCCAAGACCAGTTCTTTGGATGGTGGTTAAAAACTGCTTAGGAATAATCATATCGGTATCGATATTTAAGATAGGCAACGATGCACCTAAACCCACTAACTTGATAAATTTTTGCATAAATTTTTATAATTAACAATATCAAAACAAAATGTTAAAAGCAAGCAAAATAAAAAACAAGCAATTTTTTAAAGCCTATGATTTTTATTGAAAAACAATGCAACAGTGCCGAAAATTTTAAAGTTGAAATGGTATCACAATATTTTTCGCAAATCTAGCACTGTTTTGTAAGCAAAATTTTTGTTATGGATAATTTCTTTAAATTCTGGCCACTCGGTTAAAATCACCACAAAATCGCTTGCCTCATAGCAATCAGCCAAGCTGGAGCAATATTTTATATTGTCAAACAAAATTGCTTTAGCATTTGGCATTGCCACTGGATCGTAGGCAGAAATAATAAAACCATCAGCTAATAATAGTTTAATAATTTCAATAGCAGGGCTCACCCGCACATCGTCGGTGCCAGCTTTAAAAGCCAAGCCTAACACACTAATTTTTTTGTTATTGCCTGCTTTTGTTTTAATTTTATTTGCCATTGCCACAAATCTTTTTTGATTGCTAGCAATACTAGCTTGCAAAATATGTAAATCAATGCCGTTTTCGCAAGCTAAATGATGAAGAGCAAGAGAATCTTTAGGAAAGCAACTGCCACCAATGCCTGGCCCTGGATTTAAAAAAGCAGATCCAATTCGCCCATCTAGCCCCATTCCCTTGGCAACAGCAAGCACATCTGCCCCAAGTTTATCGCATAAGCTATCAATTTCGTTGATAAAAGCAACTTTGGTCATTAAAAAAGCATTGCTAGCATATTTTATCAGCTCTGCAGTGTTAAGATCGGTAAACAAAACTTGATGTTTTTGCGAAATCCACGGCAAATAAATTGCCTGTATTATTTTTTTAGCAAAACTCTGCTCTGTTAAATTTGAGCAACCAATTATAATGCGACTTGGATGCAAAAAATCGTGCAGGGCAAAGCCCTCGCGCATAAACTCGGGGTTAGAAACCACCTCAATTTGATAAGGCAAATGAGCTAACATTTGCTTGATTTTTTGATTAGTGCCAACTGGCACGGTAGATTTAGTGATAATAACCTTATCTTCACAAATAAACTTACTCAAACCATTGACCGCTTCAAACAAAAAGCTTAAATCTGCCTTGCCCGAATTTGGCTCTTGCGGAGTGCCTACCGCCAAAACAATTGCTTGAGAATGGCGAATCCCTTTCGCCAAATCGCATGCAAAAGCAAGATTTTGACTATCAACCACACTTGCTAAAAGCTCTGGCAAACCCTGCTCGTGAATAGGGGAAATTTTTTGTTTTAGTAATTTTATTTTAGCTTGGTTAGAATCAATGCACAACACCTTATGCCCCTGCTTGGCAAAACAAACTGCCGCAGTAAGCCCAACATAACCGCTACCAATAATGGTGATATTCATAGAGAAAAAAGTTGATTAAAAATTTTTTTTTGAAATATTACCA
>JAUMFK010000001.1:0-2270 GCA_032119875.1 Rickettsiales bacterium | reverse complement strand
ATGCTAGATCTAACCAAGCAACTAAACGATCTCTCTAGCAAGTTTTTAAAACTGCTTTCGGCAGATTTGGCGGTGGCAAAAATCAGCAAAAAACTTGAAAAATGGCACTCGCTAAACACAAACGAGTTTTTTGCAGAAGTAGGCAAACAAAATAAGGCTTTGTCGCTTGCTAGCAAATCGCAGTGGCTTGAGCATTTTGAAACTCAACAACAACAAGCACTAGCCTTGCAAAACCAAATCACTTGCACCGATAACGAAATCGACCAAATGGTTTATGCTCTGTATCAACTCACCAAAGAAGAAATTGCAACGATAGAAAACCAAAGCAAAGATAACAGCTAATTGCCTCCTCAAAAATAGCAAAAAATTAAAACAAATTTGGAATTCAACAGTGCCTTAAAATAAAATTAGCTTGCCCATAAAATTATCTTGCATTTAAAAAAATTCAGTTTAGATTTTAAAAAATAAAATTTTATGAAATTTCGTTGAAAATAATCAAAATCTTCTCTAAAATCGATGTTTAAAAAAATAACTGTAGCACAAGATTTTTTTGTTATTTTTTTAGCAACTTGTTATTTGCTAATATTTTTTAACACACAAAATTTTGCTTTTTCTCATTTTATTATTGATAGTTTTAAAAATCATTTTTTAGAAATTATTGTTGTTTTTTGCCTCCTTAATGTTTTGTTTTTATTGTTAAGTTTTAGTAGTTTATTGTTAAAAATCACTTTATCAGCTATCTTTTTTTGCTCGGTAATTTATTTGTATGTTTTTAATAAATTTGGCACCATTCTTGATGAAAATATCATATCTAATGCTTTGTTAAGCATGGGTCATGTAAGTGAAATTATTGATAATTCTTTATTTTCTTATTTTTTCTTTTTTGCTTTTTTACCAAGTTTTTTGCTGTTAAAAACTAGCTTACAAAAAACTAATTATAAAATCAAAATCGGGATGATTATTTTATTTTTATTAATTATCGGTAGTGTTATTAATTTTCATTCTAAACATATTTTTGCCACAGCAACTCATCGTTATGCACCTGTAAATTATTTTTCTTCTGTGATAATTTATTTGCAAAGATTTTCTCACAATTTAAAAGCTGTTGAAAACAGAATAGACATTACTAAACAAATCAAATTTGATTATCAAAAAACATTGCCAAATTTAAATATAGTGCTAGTTATTGGCGAATCTTTAAGGGTAGATCATTTGCAAATATATGGTTATAATCAAAAAACAACTCCAAATTTAGCTAAAATAAATAATTTACTTAAATTTAAAGTTTTAGCCGATTTTAATCTTACTTCACCTTCTGTTAATTCTTTATTATCACATAGGTTAAAAGCAGAATATATTGATATTCCCCCCGAAACTAGCATTATTTCAGTTTTTAAAAAATTTGGCTTTGAAACTTATTGGTATTCTTCGCAAAGCTCTAAAGAATTTGGTAATGGAATTTTAAATATTTTAGGTATTGAAAGTGATTATGCTTTTTATAGAGATTATTTATTAAAAAACAATCCGATTGCTTATGATGAAACCTTGTTGCCCCATGTTGAATTAATAGATAAACAAAAAAATAATTTTATAATTTTACATACTTTTGGTAGTCATATTCGTTTTCACGATCGTTATCCGAATGCTTTTGAAATTTTTCGTCCAGCTTGCCAAAAAACCCCAAGCAGTTGTCAAAAACAAGAGTTGGTTAATGCTTATAACAACACTGTGTTTTATACCGATTATTTTTTAAGTAAATTGTTTCAAAAATTCAATAATACCAATGCCATTATTTTTTTCATTTCTGACCACGGACAATTTTTAGGAGAAGAAAATATTTATGGCAATGGCAATAACAATACCAACTCTCAAGTTTGGAAAAGTGCTCATACTGTGCCAATGTTTATTTATGCTAGCCCAAAAATATGGCAAAATAAATTTTTTCAACAAAAATTATTGAAAGCACAAAAAAACACTGCTAATAAAAATCTTAACCAAGATATTTTTTTTGATACAGTGCTAGATTGCTCTGGCTTTAGCTCTAAATTATTATCAAGAAATTTAAGTGTATGTGGCGATAATTTAAAACAATTCTAATTCTATAAAAATATCATTTAATACCATTTCAACTTTAAAATTAATAAATCTAACAAAATATTTTTGAGATAAAAACTTTAAAAAACGAAAGCTGTATATCCATACAGCTTGAGGCTTTTTGAAGCTTTTTAGCCAAAAAGATGAAGTTAGATTTATTAAATATCTAACAATGT